>NZ_JXQR01000051.1:0-160486 GCF_000834715.1 Flavobacterium sp. MEB061
GATTTATAAAAAATGCAGGATTATTAAGAGTTGGCGATGCTATTAAAGATGCTTACGATGGTAAAAACGGTTATAAATATCTGGTTGACAACAAAGACAATCTGCGCTATGGAAAACATACGCTGCATCTTTTAAACGATGGTGGTTTTCTACAGTCAATTTTGCTTTATGCTACCATTTTTGATCAAAAACCAATAATTCCAAAAAAACTTCTGTTAATTACAGGAACAGGATATTTTGATTCAATGAGAAAACAAGAAGTTACTAAGGCAATTAGCAATCCCGAAGCCTTAAAAGAAATAGCCTTCAATAATCGTTAATTGCAATTTTTATTTAATTTTCAATATAAAAAAGTTTTAAGGCTTGCTAGAAGTTATTTTTTTTGCGCTTCTATATCTATATTTTTAAATCACCAACAACACCCTGTAATCTATTTACTACAAATACATTCTTCAGAATAAAAAATAACCTAACTTATTAATTTCAAACCTCTTAGGGGATAATTAAATCTAAAAATCGACGGAAATTTGCATCATAATAATACCACTAAAATTAATTATCATGAAAACAGAAAATATCGAAGGATTATCACTTTTTGAAATAAATATGTTACTTCAACAAGGCGGAAGATTTGTAATGTTTCCAAACTTGATGACCAAAACTAAAAGTTCTACAATCTATTTTGTTCGTCCGGAAGAAAAAGTACTCAAGTACAGTTTAAGACATTTCCTGAAAAATTTAAAAAACGCCTGGCGTACGTTGCCCTTAAGACCCTTTTATGTTTCCAAATCTTTATTTTATTTAGCAATTGGCGGTAGAGTTTATACTCACAACATTTTAGCCGATTTAAAACAAATAAATCCTGTTTATAACCCTAATTTATATTGCTTACAATACGTATAAATTTTAATTTTAATTTTAATTCAATATAACACAAAATCCTACTGGTAAATCCCATTGCTTTAATTAGTAATGGGATTTTTCTTTTTGTAAAATAATGAGGAGGAAAATGATCCGTTAAATCTAATAAATTTCCATACATTTATTTTTTATTACCAAGTAAAAAAAATTAAAGATTCTATGGAAGATTCAAACAGTGAACATATTAAAAAAGACTGGTTTACCCGAAACTGGAAATGGTTTGTACCAACAGGATGTTTAAGTGTTTTAGTGCTTTTTGGCTTGTTTATAGCAGGGATTTTCTTTGGAGTAACCTCCATAATGAAGGATTCCGACGCTTACAAAGGTGCAATGACAGAAGCACAAAATAATAAATTAGTGATTGAAAAATTAGGGAATAAAATTGAATCAGACGGAATGGTTTCGGGCAGTATTAATGTAAACAATAATACCGGAAACTGTGACATACAAATTCCCATAAAAGGATCTAAAGGAACAGGAACTTTATTTGTAGTTGCCACTAAAAGAGGAAAATGGAAATACGAGGAATTGTCTGTTTATATTGAAAAAACCGAAGAAGAGATAGATTTATTACAGAAATAAAATCATTTATATAACACTTAAATTATTTACGCTTGAGATTATTTTTCCTTTTCAATTTATTTCTTTTTCAAAGCACTTTATCGTTCGCCCAGTCTGATGCTAAATATCATGGTTTTACAGATCGAATTTCGCAATTCTCAAAACCAAACAAAGTTTTATATAACCATATTGATGCACAAGGAAATGGTTCTATCGAATACACAAATGCAAAAAAACAGATACTCCGCTTTCGTGTACTTAATCACAAACTTCAAGTATTACATGGCGGAATTGCTTATCAATTGTTTATTTATGAAAATAACTATTTACAAAAAATGGCGACTTTTGATAACAATGGAAAACTAGCCGGCGAAAGAGAATCTCAAAATGAAGCCATAGTTCAGTTTATTGTAGAGAAAAAAGAAGAATATCTCAGAAAAAAGAAAGTGTTAGACGATGCCGAGGGAAATATTGATATGAAAGATGATAGCAATGAACAAATAATCAGAATAAAATTATTCGATTCTAATAATCGCCCGATAATAGATTTGCATTCTAAATATATTTCGAGCAAAGAATATTATAATTATTGCCATAGAATGTATTGGCCTTAGTAAAGGTTCTGAGAAAACTAAGGAACTAAGGTTCTAAGATGCTAAGATAATGCGTAGAATTTATCATTTAAACAACCTGAATAGTAAAAACTCAGAACCTTAGTATATCAGAATCTTAGAACCTTAAAAAAAACAAACAAAATCTTTCTGCTCCCGAAATAAAATTGTGGCTTTGTTTTTGAATAAGTAGTATTTTTGAAACTTAAAATAACCCCCATCTAATGAAAAAGATTTTATTATTGACTATTGTTACATTTTCTCTTGCTTCTTGTGCGCAAGTACAACAGACCTTAAACCAATTACCACAATTGGCATCACAATTACCTAGCGGAAGTGTTGATATTGCTTCTGGATTAAAAGAAGCTTTAAATAAAGGAATTACTCAACAAGTAAGTAAATTAACCGCAGTTGATGGTTTTTATAAAAACGAAGCTGTAAAAATTTTAATGCCCGCCGAATTACAAAAAGTAGATGCAACTTTACGTAAAGTTGGTCTTAGTTCATTGGCAGATGAAGGTGTTAAAATGCTAAATCGTGCAGCCGAAGATGCTGTGAAAGAAGCAACACCAATATTTGTATCAGCTGTAAAAAATATGTCTTTTACAGATGCTAAAAATATTTTACTTGGAAATGACAGTGCTGCAACAACTTATTTGCAAGGAAGTACAACAACAGCTTTATACGGAAAATTTAATCCGGTAATTAAAAGTTCTTTTGAAAAAGTGGGTGCCGATGTAGTCTGGACAAAAATCATCAATAAGTACAACACAATTCCGTTGGTGAAAAAAGTAAATCCTGATTTAACAGATTATACAACAACTCAGGCTTTGTCCGGTGTTTTTAAAATGATTGCTGTTGAAGAAAAAGATATCCGTAACAACATTAGTGCAAGAACAACGCCTTTATTGAAAAGCGTGTTTGCTATGCAGGACGGAAAATAATTTTTTATGTTTAACTGTTTAATCGTTTTATTGTTTAATCGAAACTATCGATAAGACATTCAAACGATTAAACAAATAAACGATTAACCGATTAACCAACCAAAAAACAATGCAAAAAATTACCATTCTGATTCATTGCAAAGACCAAAAAGGTATTATTGCCGCAGTGACTACTTTTATTGCAAAAGTAGAAGGAAATATTACCTACATTGACCAGCATGTTGATGTAGAACAAAATGTATTTTTTATGCGATTAGAGTGTGAATTGACAAATCACCACATTACTATTGAAGGCTTAAAAGAAGATTTTAATCAAACTATTGCAACAGATTTTAACATGTCATGGGATTTGTACAATCAGGAACAAAAACCAAAAATGGCTTTGTTTGTTTCTAAGTATGATCATTGTCTTTTTGATATTTTAGGCCGTTACAGCGCAGGAGAATTAAATGTCGAAATTCCGTTAATTATAAGTAATCATAATGATTTACGATCGATAGCAGAGCGTTTTGATATTCCGTTTCATTGTGTTCCTTTTACAAAAGATAATAAAGAAGAAGGCGAAGCCAAACAAATAGAACTGCTGAAAAGATATCAGATTAATTTTATTGTACTGGCGCGTTATATGCAAATTATAACGCCAAATCTGATCGCACTTTACGAGAATAAAATTATTAATATCCATCATTCGTTTTTACCTGCATTTCCAGGAGCAAAACCTTATCATTCCGCTTTTAAGCGTGGTGTAAAAATTATTGGTGCAACAAGTCATTATGTTACGGCAGAATTAGACGAAGGCCCAATTATTGAGCAGGATATTGCGAGGGTTTCTCACATACATTCTGTTGATGATTTTATCATGAAAGGGCGTGATTTGGAGCGTATTGTTTTGGCAAGAGCCATAAAACTGCATGCAGAACGTAAAACAATGGTTTATAGTAATAAGACTGTTGTTTTTTCTTAGGAACTAAGGTTCTGAGATACTAAGTTTTTTTTACCGCAAAGAGCGCAAAGATTTACGCTAAGTTCGCAAAGCTTTCACATAATGCAAAATAGCAAACCCGACAGTTTTTAAAAAACTGTCGGGTTTTATTATGTCAAAAAGTTCCCAAAGTAAAGCCTTTGAACCTTTGTCACTCTGTCCCTTTGAACCTAAACTCAGAGCCTTAGAATCTTAGCATCTTAGAACCTTCCTCTACACTCTTGGATCTGCAAAACTATGTACTTGTTCCATTGTTAATCCTAAAGCATTTGCCACACCTTCTCCATAAGCCGGATCCGCTTTATAACAATTTCTGATATGACGAATCTGAATAAATAATTGTGCTCCTCCTACTTGCGCTGCAGTATTTTTAAATAACAATTGTTTTTTCTCCTCTGTCAGTAAACGGAATAATAAGCCTGGCTGAGTAAAATAATCTGCATCATCTTCTCTAAAATTATGTGCATAGGCATCACCGTGGAGTGCTAATGGCGGCTCTTTAAATTCTGGCTGTTCCTGCCATTCGCCAAAACTGTTTGGTTCATAATGCTTACGGCTTCCAAAATTACCATCTACGCGCATGGCTCCGTCTCTGTGAAAACTATTATAAGGGCATCTGGAAGAGTTTACCGGAATTTGATAATTATTTACACCCAAACGATAACGATGGGCATCTCCGTATGAAAACAAACGTGCCTGAAGCATTTTATCCGGAGAAAAACTTATTCCCGGAACAATGTGAGCGGGATTAAAAGCGGCTTGTTCTACTTCTGCAAAATAATTTTCAGGATTTTTATTAAGTTCGAATTCTCCAACCGGAATAAGCGGAAAATCTCCTTTTAACCAAACTTTTGTCAAATCAAAAGGATGAAAACGATAAGTAGCAGCTTGTTCTTCGCTCATTATTTGAACAAACATTTTCCATTTTGGAAAATTTCCTTCTTCAATAGCATCGTATAAATCTCTTTGGTGACTTTCTCTGTCACCGCCTACTAACAAAGCAGCTTCTTCATCAGATAAATTTTCAATTCCTTGTTGCGACACAAAATGGAATTTTACGTAATGTCTTTCATTTTGAGCATTTAAAAAACTAAATGTATGACTTCCAAATCCGTGCATTTCACGATACGATCTCGGGATTCCTCTGTCGCTCATTACAATTGTAATCTGATGCAGCGCTTCGGGCAATAATGTCCAAAAATCCCAATTGTTGTCAGCACTTCTTAAGTTGGTTCTTGGATCACGTTTTACGGCATGATTTAAGTCTGGAAATTTCATCGGATCACGAAAAAAGAAAACTGGAGTATTATTTCCTACCAAATCCCAATTTCCTTCATTTGTATAAAATTTCATTGCAAAACCGCGAATATCCCTTTCAGCATCAGCAGCACCTCTTTCTCCTGCAACAGTTGAAAACCGAACAAACATATCTGTTTTTTTTCCAATTTCCGAAAATATGTCGGCTCTGTTATATTTTGTAATGTCGTGAGTTACAGTAAAAGTTCCGTAAGCACCTGAACCTTTTGCATGCATTCTGCGTTCCGGAATTACTTCACGATCAAAATGCGCCATTTTTTCTAAAAACCAAAAATCTTGTAATAAAACAGGTCCGCGAGGACCAGCTGTCTGAATGTTTTGATTGTCCGGAACAGGGGTTCCTGTTGCAGTTGTTAATTTTTTGTTTGTTTCCATGTTGCTGACATTTAATATTTTACCAAATATACAAACTAATCTTACGAAAAATATAAGTAAAAATTGATTGTCGCTATATTTTAATAACCAAAAATTATTTATAGCTACAGAATCCTCAAAACAGAGATCTTAAAAAATCTTAACTTATGTCCAACAAAGTAATAACAAAACCTTAACAGCAGAACATTCATATATGTCTGATCTTTGTAATGTAATAAACTGGTTATTTATTATTTTGGTTTTGGTTAGTTAAATGATGCCGGCGTCTTCGAGATGCCGGCATTCTTTATTTATATAAGTTTTGTTTTTTAGTTTCAGGTTTCAAGTTACCATGCTTTGAACATAAATTTTACCAGAGAGATCCACAAAGGTTTTTTTTAGCCACGAATTTATATTGTAAATTGTTCAATTATACTTTGAACGTAATTTTTACCGCAAAGCACACAAAGATCTTTCGCAAAGGTTTACTTAATATTATAATAAGTAGGCAAAGTTCTCAAAGCTAAATCAACACAAAGCTTTGTGAACTTTGGCTTTTTATAAAATAAATAAAGAACTTTGCGAACCTCTGTGAAAAAAACTTTGTGGATCTCTGTGGTAAAACTAAGCTCAAAATAATAAACTAAAAACTCTTTCCTCATTTTGGATACAACTACAAGGGATTTGGCTACTTTACAACTTTATAGTTGATGGATCTTTGTGTTATTAAATTAAAACACAAAAATCAAACAAGTTATGAGCACAATACAAAAATTTAAATTAGGAAATCAGGGGCTTGTTGTTCCTAATATTGGTTTGGGATGTATGGGAATGACCCAAATTGCAGGAATGGATATTTATGGCAAAGCCGATGAAAAAGAAGCTATTGCAACAATTCACAGATCACTTGAGTTAGGTGGAAATTTTCTGGACACAGCCGATTTATATGGTCCGTTATTGAATGAAAGATTAGTAGCAAAAGCTATAAAAGGCAATCGTGATGCTTATGTTATTGCTACAAAATTTGGCTATGAAATTGATGATAACGAACAACTTACCTGGCAGTTTAACGGCAAGAAAGAATATGTAAAAAAAGCGGTAGAACGTTCTCTAAAAAACCTGGGAACGGATTATATTGATTTGTATTATTTACACAGACTTGACCCAAATACCCCAATTGAAGAAACTGTGCAGGCAATGGCTGATTTGGTAAAAGAAGGAAAAGTGGGCTATATAGGATTATCTGAAGTTTCATCTGAAACGATACGCAAAGCACACAAAATTCATCCTTTGACTGCAGTACAAACAGAATACTCTTTATTTGAAAGAAGTGCTGAAGAAGCTGGTATTCTGGATACGTTAAACGAGTTAGAAATTGGTTTTGTTGCCTATTCACCACTAGGAAGAGGTTTTATTTCAGGAGATATAAAAAGTCCGGATGATTTTGATGATACTGATTTCAGAAAAGTAATTCCGCGTTTTCAGGGAGAACAATTTTATAAAAACATAGAATTGGTAAATGAAATTCAGAAAATGGCAAACGAAAAACAAATCACCGCTTCTCAATTGGCACTTTCATGGATTGCATCAAAAAATATTTTAGCCATTCCGGGAACGAAAAGAGTAAAATATGTTGAGCAAAATATCGCTGCTGCGCAAATGGTTCTTTCTGGAGATGAAATGAATCGATTAGAATCGATTATTCCGCTTGGTACACAAACCGGTGCCAGATATGATGCTGCTAATATGGCCGGAATTGATCAATAATTTGCTTAAATAAATCACTCAGGAAAAGTTATCTTTACGGTAGCTTTTCCTCTTTTATATTGTTTTAATATATTGTTTTAAATATTTCGCTATGAAAAAAGAAGTTCATATTCCTTATACAATTCAATCCATCTCAGAATTACATTCTTTACTCAAAATTCCAAAACCGGAACATCCTTTAGTGAGTTTTGTCGATTTAAGTAAAATAACCTGCCATTTTGATGACAATCTAAAAAGTGTTGTTTATTCTTTTTATACCGTTTGCATCAAAAAAGGTTTTACTGGAAAAATGAAATACGGACAAAATACTTATGACTTTGATGAAGGTGTAATGACTTTTATGTCACCGGGACAAGTAATTTCTACAGAAGTTAGCGTTGATACTGTAGTTTATGGCGCAATGCTGGTGATTCATCCTGATTTTATTCAAAACTATGCTTTGGCCAAAAACATAAAAGATTACGGTTATTTTTCATATGCCGTTAGCGAAGCTTTACATCTTTCTGACAAAGAACAAATTATGATTACCGGAATCATGAAAAACATCGAACAGGAATATTGTTCTTCTATCGATGCTTTTAGTCAGGATGTAATGGTTTCACATATCGAATTGCTGCTTAATTATTGTAACCGTTTTTATAACAGACAATTCATTACCCGAAAAAGTGTCAATAACACTCTTTTAAGCAAATTAGAAACCTTGTTATCTGATTATTTTGAAGGTGATAAAGTTCAGAAATTCGGATTGCCCACCGTTGCTTATCTTTCAGATGAGCTAAATGTTTCTCCAAATTATTTAAGTGATATGCTGCGTTCGTTAACGGGACAAAGTACACAGCATCATATTCACAATAAAATTATCGAAAAGGCAAAAGAATTACTAACAACAACTTCGTTAAGTGTGAGCGAAACAGCTTTTCAATTGGGTTTTGAATATCCGCAATCATTTAATAAATTATTTAAAAGCAAAACAAACGTATCGCCGTTGGAATTCAGAAGTTCGTTTAATTAAAATGGCTTTGTTTAAGGTTTTAAATTTCAGGTGACTTTTGAGCTTAATTTTCTACCACAGAGATTCACAAAGGTTACGCAAAGTTTCACAAAGGAAAAACAATTTACTTTGTGAAGCTCTGTGAAAAAACTTTGTGAAGCTCTGTGGTAAAATCTACATCCAACAAACCTGAAATTAATTCTTCAATCTCTCGTGAAGTAATTTAAAATACGGAAATGCTTTTAACAATCGGCTGCCATGCCAGGAGAACATTTCACCATCAACGAAAATAGTTTTTGCGTGATGCGTAAAACGTCCTATTTCAAAAGCATCTTCTTCTTTAAAAGGGTAAGGCTCTGAGGAAAGAAAAACCAAATCAGGATCGCCTTCCAATCTCATTTTTTTGAGTTCTATTTCAGGATAACGACCTTTGTCTTCGTATATATTCTGAAAATGATTCAGTTTTAATAATTCATTGATGTAGGTATCATTTCCGGCAACCATATAAGGATCTTTCCAAATAAAATAAGCGGCTTTTTGCACCGGAATATCCTGAATGTATTTTTTGAAATAGCTTAAAGCGAAAGCTAGTTTATCGTTCCACTTTTTCGCTTCGGTTCTGCAATTAAAAAGCTGCCCGAAGTCTGAAATCATCTGAAAATTATCTTCTACAGAAATAATATTCGTCACCCAAACCGGACAAATTGCACTTAATTGTTCGACAATTTCAAGCGTGTTTTCTTCTTTATTACAGATGATAATATCGGGCTGCAATAGTTTTATTTTTTCGAAATGAATCTTTTTGGTTCCTCCAACAACTTTTTTGGTTGATTTAAAATGATAGGGATGTACGCAAAACTTAGTTATTCCGATGATTTTTTCTTCTAAACCTAAATCAAACAACAACTCGGTTTGAGATGGCACTAACGAAATGATTCGTTTTGGCGTTTTCTCAAAAGAATGTAATGTGCCTAGTTGATCTTTGAGTTGTTTCATGTTAAATTATCATTTATTTACATTATAAAGATCCACAACGGTTATTGTTATCAATGAAATAAATAAAATTAAATAGCCTGCATTTAATATTAATCCAATAATTTTTTTAATCGAATTTTTGTCTTTTAATCCAATAACAGCATGATAAATACTAAAATTTATTAAAATCAAAATTACAAGAGATGTAGAAGTATAAAATACAGAAAAATCATACCTAATAAACGCCTGCAAAATATGCATCAGAATCATTATTATAAAAAGAGCTAAAATTGTTAAAGAATATTTGAAACTTTTCTCAGAATTCATGTTCAAGTTATATTATTTTATTAGAAAATATTCAAAGTAAAACCTGAAACTTTAAACCTGAAACTTGGAATTAATTATCTCTTCCATTTCTTTTTGAACTGAAAGCGCTTCTTCCCTTGCCTTTTCAGCAAAGTCTGTTCCTTTTGAAGCGTAGATAATTGCTCTTGCTGAATTGACTAATAAACCAACTTTATCATTCATTCCGTATTTGCAAACTTCAGATAAACTTCCGCCCTGCGCGCCGATTCCCGGAACTAATAAAAAGTTATCCGGAACAATTTTCCTTATATCGGCAAAATATTCGGCTTTTGTAGCGCCTACAACGTACATTAAGTTCTGACTGTTTTTCCAAGTTTTAGAGGTTTCTAAAACCTGTTTATATAATTCTTTTCCGTTTACATTTAAAGTCTGAAAATCAAAAGCGCCTTCGTTTGATGTTAAGGCCAACATTATAGTATGTTTGTTTTCGAATGCCAGAAAAGGTTCAACTGAATCTTTTCCCATATAGGGCGCAACGGTTACACTATCAAAATTTAAATCTTCAAAAAAAGCTTTTGCATACATACTTGAAGTGTTTCCGATATCACCTCGTTTTGCATCGGCAATGGTGAAGATTTCCGGAAAATTCTCGTTGATGTAATTGATTGTTTTTTGTAATGAAATCCATCCTTTTATTCCATAGGCTTCAAAAAAAGCTGTATTTGGTTTGTATCCCACCGCTAAATCGTGTGTAGCATCAATTATTGCTTTATTAAATTCGAAAATAGGATCTTCGGTTTCTAATAAATGAGGTGGAATTTTGGTTAAATCAGGATCTAATCCAACGCATAAAAATGATTTTTTTTGAAGAATTTGTTCGTGTAGTTGTTGTGTTGTCATTCTTGTTTTTTTAGTTCTTCTAATTTCAAAGAAATGGCTCTTTTTAGAAAGTATGCAAAAATAAAAAAAGCCACTCAATTAAGAATGGCTTTTTGGTATTATATTCAGTTTGGTTTACAAATTACCTAAGTAAACAATTTCTGTTCTTCTGTTTTCTGCTCTTCCAGAAGCTGTTTTGTTTGATTTAACCGGTTTTGTAGATCCAAATCCCTGAGAAGTTAGATTTGCAGGGTTAACCCCTTTTTCTATTAAAAGATCCATTACTGCTTTTGCTCTGGCTTCAGATAATTTTTGGTTTGCTTTTGCATTTCCAACATTATCTGTATGACCGTTAATGGCAAATTTAGCATTTGGATAATTTTTCAATATTTCTTTTATAGCGTCTAATCTTCCTGAAGTTACACCTTTTTTAGCGTCATTTAAAGTTGCTTTTCCAGTTACGAAGAAGATAGATTTTGCTTCTACTTTTAATTGCTCTAATGTTGCTTTTGTTACTTTAGGACAACCTTTGTTTTCTGCAGGACCTGCAATTAAAGGACAATCATCTTCTTTGTCAGAAACGCCGTCTTTATCAGCGTCAAGATCCGGACAGCCTTTATTTTCAACTAAACCTGCAACATCCGGACAAGCATCGTCTTTATCTAAAACGCTGTCTCCATCTGTATCCGGCCAAGGACATCCTTTGTTTTCTACCGGACCGGCAACTGCTGGGCAAGCATCAACATTGTCTAATAAAGTATCTCCATCTGTATCTTTCCAAGGACAACCTTTGTTTTCTTTTGGACCTGCAACAGCTGCACAAGCATCGTCTTTATCAAAAACACCATCTGCATCAGTATCTGGCCATGGGCAGCCATTATTTTCTGCAGGACCTGCTACTTTTCTACAAGAATCTTCCTTGTCAATCACACCATCTTCATCAGTGTCTTTAAATTTCTTTTCGTAAACCGGAATTTTCAATCCAAGGTAAAAATCAGCTGCTTTAGATTCTTTCGAAACTAAATTACTAAGAATCGATCCCGAACCTACGAAGAAAGTTCCAACACGTAATCCTGAACCAACTTGTGTTCCGCTGTATTCCATCCAGGTAACTGGTAAATAAAAACTAAACCATCTGCTTTCGTAACGAGGTGATAAACTCACTCTGTTTGCAATACCATTTCCGTTTAGTTTACCTGAAGATACCATATTAATATCTCCGTTAAGATTCAGGTAAAACTTATTGTGAATATTCCAGTCAACATCGGGATGAAGCGCTGTTGGTAAATTTGTTTTTAATCCTTTTGAAGTTGAAACTTTTGTATAATGTTCATTCAAAAAGTCGTAAAAATCATCTGCATTATCAATCATTTCCTGAGTGATAGATCCATTTACGTTGTAAGTATCCTGTTTTGCATCTTTGTAATTGATAGATCCAATATCTGTTACAGACAATCCAAAACGTACTTTGTATTTATTTAAATCCCTGAAATTATTATCAGCAGGTTTTGCTTTACTTAGATCATATTTATCATAATCCGGTCTCCATTCGTACACAAGTCCGAAATCAAAACCAAAACCTCTTGAATTAGCATCAAACTCATAATCCTTGTTGGTTTCCCAATCCTGGCTTGTACCAATAGTAAGCTGCCCTTGAGAATATAAGGTTCCTTTCTCAGGATTAGTGGTGTTTTCAACATAGGAAAGATTGATATTATTTCCCTGAATATATCCGTTTGTTCCACCCTGAAGGTATTTTGCCGTAATACCTCCTTTTAAAAAGTGCTGGTCTTTTTGATATAAAACTGCTGCGTATGAAATACCCAATTCTCCCCATGAATTGGAAGATCCATTGGCATTTCCGGCATTAAAATTAAAATTACTTGCTTTATCCAGACCTTCTTTAACCTGATCTACAAGGTTTCCGTTAATGTTTCTCAAATTACTTACAGATCTGGCTCTTGTAAAAACCGCAATAGTATGTTTTGGCGCAATGTTAAACATGAACGATGGTCCCATAATATCAAAATTAATCACCGCATTGTTTGCATTTGATGGTGATACTTTAGACTGAGTGTCAAAATCATATCCGTCTTTATAAACATCAGAAAGTTTAACTCCGTATAAATCATTTTGCACAGACCCGCTTATAGAAAACAAGTTAATATCTGTTTTAAAACGAGAATCGGCTATAGAAGCCGGATTGAAAAGAACGCTTTGAACTCCGGCGTAGTTGTCCTGAAAATACCCTATGTAGGATTGGGCATTAACGGTTAAAGTGCATGTAAAAAGAAATAAAATAAGTAGTGTTTTTTTCATTTAGAATTTGGTTTAAAATTTAGTTGGCGGCAAAACTACAATAATAGATTTGTTATTATGTTATGCTAACATTGAATTCATGTAACATCTTTAATAAATTATGTAAATAAAAAACTTAGTGTGTTTTTTAATTTTGGCATAAACCTAAAATAAAAGGATTATGAGCCCAAATATTGGAATTACGCCAAAAAGTTTAAAGAAAAGCACAAGTATATTAGCCACGATTTTATCTAACGAAATGACCTTATATGTAAAAACCAGAAAGTTTCACTGGAATATTTCAGGAAACAGTTTTATGGAATTGCATAAATTATTTGAGGATCAATACCGCGTTTTAGAAAACAACATTGATGAGGTTGCTGAACGCATTAGTCAACTTGGAGAAAAAACTATTGGAACAATGAAGGAATTTATTGAAAACTCTACCTTAAAAGAATCTCCAAAAGAATACGCTTCGCAAAAAAACATGCTGGAAGAACTTTTAGAAAACCACGAACAATTAGTTACAGAATTTAGAGACTATATTCCGGTTTTTGAGAATGACAATAATGATATAGGATCTGCTGATTTTATTACAGGTTTATTACAACAACACGAAAAAATGGCCTGGATTTTACGTCGTTATCAGGTTTAAAGCTTAAAAATGTGAATTATGCAACAATCCCAAAAATGGATATAACACATCGTTATGGATTAATTTGCAACTTTACAATACTATAAATTACTAAATAAAACTATCATGAATACGACAGAGATAAAAGGAAACTGGAATGAGTTAAAAGGGAAATTAAAACAAAAATACGCTGATCTGACAGATGATGATTTGATGTATGCTGAAGGTAAAGAAGACGAAATGTACGGAAAACTTCAGCAAAAATTAGGTAAAACTAAAGAAGAATTTCATCAAATGTTATCGGATTTGTAATCCTTTTTGACCCAATCAAGATACCGTCTAATTTTTTAAACTTAGACGGTATTTTTTTGATTAGCTCAGTGAACGAATTGACAAATAAATTTCACTTAAATCTGTAATCTCAGCAAAAAGTCCAAAAAATTTAACTATCTTTAACCCTATTTCGATCCTATGAAACTATTTATAAAGTTTGACATCAACACAATTTGTTCTCTATTTTTAAAGCAAAAATTAGAAGAACAAAACATGAATTTTACCACATTAGGTTTTGGCGAAATTGAACTAGATGAAAATCTGAGTGTTGAAGCGCTGGAAACTTTAAAAAATGATTTAAGCCCATTTGGTTTTGAAGTTGTTGAAAACCAAAAAAGCGTTTTAGTTCAAAAAATTAAAGACGCTATTATTGAGCTTGTTTACATGGATGACAATAATAATTTTAAAAGTTCTGTATTTTTGGCAGAGAAATTAAATCATAGTTACGGTTATTTATCTAATGTATTTTCGGAAGTAACTTATTCTTCTATCGAAAATTTTATTATTTTGCAAAAGATAGAAAGAGCCAAACAATTGATGCTAGTCAATGAAATGAGTTTAACCGAAATTGCTTTTTTACTAAATTATTCGAGTGTTGCTCATTTAAGTACCCAGTTTAAAAACACAACAGGAATAACTCCTTCGGCTTTTCAGAGAATTATTAAAAAAAGAAGAGAGAATTTAAAATAAAATACACAACCAATAAACCCACTAATTCGATGCAAAAAAACGCATTACACATTTTACTCGCTGATGACGATGAAGACGACCGCCTTTTCTTTAAAGATGCCTTTGAAGAAGTAAGAGTGCAAACCAAAGTAACCTTTGTTCATGATGGTCTTCAATTAATGGAACATTTAATGCAACCGGATGTAAAATTGCCTGATATTTTATTTCTGGATTTGAACATGCCTAAAAAAACAGGAAAAGAATGTTTGATTGAAATTAAAAAAACCGAACATCTTAAAAATATAATTATTGCCATTTATTCTACCTCATCATCTGAAGAGGACATAGAAGACACTTTTATTGAGGGAGCTAATATTTATATTAAAAAGCCAAGTGATTTTAACACTTTAAAGAAAATTATTAATGAAGTCGTGACGTTAAATTGGCACTATCACACGTCTGGTTTAAATCGTGATAATTTCCTGTTGCGCCTAAAATAATAATGCTTAATGAAATGGATACCCAAGTTTAATTCTTCAAACTCATTGAGAGTTATTTTTGTAATCGCAGTTTTCATTCTGTTATTTCTTTCCTCAATTGCTTACAAACACAACCAGGATTTAAACGAATCCAGTAAACTTGTAATGCATACTTATGAAATAAACATTCAATTAGAGCGGTTAATGTCGGCGATAAAGGATGCCGAAACGGGACAGCGTGGCTATATAATAACACGTAACGGCCGTTTTTTAACTCCTTATATTTATTCTCGCGACAAGGTAAACACTTCATTTATTACATTAAAAAAACTTACAGCCGATAATCCGAAGCAGCAAAAAAACCTTCAGAAATTATTCGGGCTCATTACACAGCGTTTTACCTCATTCGAAAACTGTTTTAAATACAGCAATCCTCAAACATATGATAAAAGAAAACTCGACAATCATATGTTTGGCGGACGAATTTTAATGGATAACATTCGTTTTCAGGTTGATGAAATGAATGATATCGAAAAAAGATACCAGCAAAAAAGATTAAAAATATACGATCAGGAAATTTCTTTAAGTCCTGTTTTCTCTATTTCACTATTTTTAACCGCATTAATCTTTATTATTCTTTCTTATAGACAAATCAGCAAAGACATTAAACGATTAAAAATATTCAACAAAAAACTTTTGATTTCTTCCCGATTAATGGCCGAGTCTGAGGTTATTGGTAAATTCAGCACCTGGCAATGGGATCTTGATCTTAATAAAATCGATTATTCAGAAAATCAATATCGTTTATTAGGTTTTAAACCAAATGCTTTTGTTCCTGAAAAAGATACTTTTTTAAATTTTGTACACCCGGATGATAAAGAGGCTGTGGCAAAATCTATGGAAGGAATTGTCAATAATAAACAATTACCTTTTATTTACTATAAGATTACGCTTCCAAATAATGAAATAAGATATTTTAAATCGACAGGAAAATTATTGACTGATCAGCAAGGCAGCCAGATTTTACTCGGAATCAATTTTGATATTACTGATGAGCATTTATTAAACATAGAACTTCAGGAACGTAATAGAGAACTGGAAAAAAGCAATCAGGAACTTGCGTCTTTTAATCATGTTGCAAGTCATGATTTACAGGAACCTCTTCGAAAAATTCAAACCTTTATTTCAAGGGTTTCTGATGCAGACAAAGCTGTTTTATCTGATAGTGCAAAAGATTACATTAGCAAGATTGAAGTTTCAGCAAAAAGAATGCGCGTTTTAATAGACGATTTACTTTTGTTCTCGAGAACGAATACTACTAAAAAGGAATTTATAAAATCGAATTTGAACGAATTACTCGAAAATGCCAAATCTGAATTAACAGAAATCATTGACGAGAAAAAAGCAACCATTACAGTTTCAAAATTACCGAAGCTTGATGTTATTCCGTATCAAATCGAACAGCTTTTTATCAACCTGATTGGAAATTCCTTAAAATACAGTAAGCCTGATATTCGACCGGAAATTGATATTGTGACCGAAAAAGTTTCATCAAAAGATTATCCTGATTTATTAGAACCAAATAGTAAGAAATTCTATAAGATAACTTTTTCAGATAATGGAATGGGATTTGATTCTCAGTTTAAAGAAACCATCTTTATTTTATTTCAGCGTTTGCATTCTAAAACAGATTATCCGGGAACAGGAATTGGTTTAGCAATTTGTAAAAAAATTGTCGAGAACCATAAAGGTTATATTACTGCAGACAGTACCTTAGGAAAAGGCTCTGTATTTACTGTGTTTCTACCAGAATAAAACTTCTAAAAAACTACATAAAAAACGTTATATAAATCCATTATGGGAATTATATAACGTTTCTTTTTTATGCTGTAAAGCAAAACGCTTCATTCGTTAGCATCTTTGTAATGTAATACTTTAACAAGTAATTAATGAAAGCAATGCCCATATTGAGAGCAACATTTTTAAAAATATTCTTTTTAATAATTATCCTTTGCAACACGTCTTGCAATAAAAATAATCTAATAGAAAGTAACTTTAAAAACGAAGCTTTTAATACAAATGACAGAGAGCAAATGGAAGCTTATTTTTTTATTGCGACGGCAAATTTAAGTAAAGCTATTATTTCTAAAAGTCAGATTGCAGAACAAAAAACTTCAAAAAGTGTTATAAAGCAATTAAGCAGGAAAATTGAAAATCACCAAAATAATTTGTTAAGGGATATAGCAAAAATAGCCAATAAAAGGCTGGTGATTGTTACCGAAATAAACAACTCCAGTAAACTGGAATTATATAAGTTAACTGATACAAATGCTGCCAGCTTTGATAGAGTTTATCTGGATTCATTGTTAGAATCATTAAACGAACAAATTGAAGCATTAGAATCAGTTTCTAAAGAAACAAATGACGAAGTGATTTTGAAATTAGTATTGCATTATTTGCCAGAAATGTATCAGCTTTTGAGAGAAACTGAACAAATTAAACAACAAATTAATTAAATGCCTTTAGAGCAATCATTAACCTAAATTAATCACAATTATGAAAATGCAATCAAATTTATTATGCGCCTTAGTCCTATTTATGACCGCTTCTTTTGGAGTACTACACGCTCAGGACGAAAATGTTACAACCGAGTTTGGTATAAAAGGAGGTTTTAATATGTCTAATTTTTTATCAGACGATGATGAAGCAACTGACGAAAATATTCTGTATGGTTTTAATGCCGGTGTTTATGCCACATTACCAATATCTGATTTTGTAGCTATTCAGCCAGAGGTTTTATTTACCACAAGAGGTTCTAAGTTAGAATATAACAGTGATCTTGCAAGTGGGGACGCAAAATTTAAATTAAACTATATCGAAGTTCCTTTATTAGTTAGAGTTAATATCACTAAAAACTTTAACCTTCAGGCTGGTGGATATGCATCTTATTTAGTAAGTTCTAAACTTACCGGAGACGGATCTGCTGAATTTGACGAAGATATTGACACAGATGACTTAAACAAATTCGATGCTGGTATCGTAGCAGGTGTTGGAGTTGACTTTAGCCCAATAAGTATTGGTGTTCGTTACAACTATGGTTTAACAACTATTGGTAAAGAAAGAACTGTTGCAGGACAAACTTATACATTCCCGGATGCAAAAAACAGTAATTTATCTGTTTACTTATCATACAAATTAAATTAAAAAACAAATCAATTAATTATTAACCATAAATAATAAGACCATGTCAAATTTATTATATACAATCGCAGTGATTCTGGTTATTCTTTGGGCCCTTGGGTTCTTTGTTTACAGCGCCGGAAGTATTATTCACATTTTATTAGTAATTGCCATTATTGCAATTCTTTTCAGACTTATTAAAGGTCGAGAAATTTAAAAAACACAAACAATTAATTAAATATACATTAATCCATTAAATCAAATATTATGAAAACTAGTAGCACAATTTTAGGAATTTTAGGAGCCGCAGCGGCGGGAGCATTTTTAGGAGTTTTATTTGCACCGGATAAAGGTTCAGAAACAAGAAAAAAAATAAAAGATAAATCAAAAGATTACGGAGATAACCTGAAAGGTAAATTTGACGGAATTGTAAGCACTATTACTTCAAACGGTAAAGATATTATCGAAGAAGGAAAAGCAAAATTCAATTCTGTAAAAGAAGACTTCAACACTGTTAAAGATGAAGCTAAAGCTGTGAAAACGAACTATTAAAAAAGTGAATTTTTTAAATCATAAAATACCTTTATCATGGAAACAAATGCAACAACAAGAGACGACGAAAACATTTTTGAAAAAGCTGAAAATTATACCAGAACAAGTATTGAATTAGTCAAACTTAAAACGGTATCTGCATCAGCAGATGTTCTTTCAACATTAACATCTAAAATTGCCGTTGGTGCTGTTGTTGCATTTTTTACCTTGTTTCTTAATATCGGGTTAAGTTTATGGATTGGAAAACAGCTTGGAGAATATTCTTATGGCTTTTTTATATTGGCGTTATTTTACCTGATTGTTGCCATTGTGTTAAACACATTTCAACATTCGCTAATAAAAACACCGATTGGAAATATGATTATTTCCAGCATTTTAAAAGAAACTAAAACTGATTCGAACGAAAGTGACAAAGCTTTAAATTAACTGTTATGGGAACCATTAAAGAAAACATTTTTACTGTTGACAGATTAGAACAAATGATTCTTGAAACAAAGGCGCAACAAAAACAGGACTGGATCGCTATTAAAGATGAAGTTGCAGAAATTAAGCACAATCTGAAACCGCTAAATCTGATTAGAAATACGGTTGAAGAAATCAATGAAGCAGTTGGCGTTAAAAGCCATTTGGCACAATCGGCAATCAGTATCGGAATTGGTTATCTCGCAAAGAGATTAGTAGTAGGAAAATCCGATTCGGCGTTTAAAAGCATTTTCGGATCAGTAATACAATTGATTATAACCAATTTAGTTTCAAAACCTCATGAATCTGAATCTTCACATGAAGATAAAGATCCATCACAATACGAACCATCACAAGAGTAATTGTACAACCTTAAATTATGTATCATGGAAAAGTTAAATGAAATAATTATCAAAAATGGTGTTTACATGTACTCTAACCTATATAAATGTTTTGAATTTACGAGAGTATTTTTAGGTATCTAACTTGATTATACGTTTTTATAAATAACAACGGTTAGTCAGTTAATATCCTTCACTATATATCTTAAAAGGTTCAAAGATGCAAAGGCTCAGAGGTACAAAGATGCCAAAGATGCTGAGTTATCAATATTTTGACCTTTATAAAAAAAAGCAAAGTAGACTAAATGTTTACTTTGCTTTTTGTTTTCGTATTTATCATATGATTTTATTCTTCAACATATTCACGAACTATAACACTTAATGTCTCTCCGTTGAATACCTCAGTCTTTTTAATAAGCAATCCATCTTCGGAATATTCGAAATAAGTATCACCGTAATCAATAGATTGGCCTTCTTTTGTAGTTATTACACTTTGAGTAAAATTTAAATATATAAAAGGTTCTAAAATTTGATCTTGTGAAATTAAAAATGGTTTACGGTCACTTTCATAAGTAGATACCTCAACATCACGATATGACCCTGACGGATTTGTATAAACTGTCGTCATTTTATTTTTTTCAAAAGTATAACTTATTATACTAGAAAGAGCACCGCTAATGTTCCAATAATTAGTCGTAATAACCCTTCCTTGTTTATCATATTCATAGCTATTAATATTAATCGCCTTTCCATCTACTATAGTATTCTTTTTTGTAATTAAATTGTTTTCATATTCAAAACTATTATTACCAACGATAGTACCATCCTTCCTTGAAATTCTACCAACTAGCTTGCCTCCATCATAGGTATAATCTGTAATAGATACCAATGGTTGTAAATTTTCATCAAAGGAATTACGAACAGACTGTATCAAAAGAGTATCTGAATACGTATAATTTATAGTGTAATTATTCTCTGGTGCGTATTGTGCCGTCTTTGTTACTTTCGAAACCAGTTTCGCAATATTCTTCTTAGCAGAATCTGTTAAATCAAATTTATAAAAACCACCTGTAAAAGTAATCACAACATTTGCCGGAGTTGAAGCCGTTTTTTCTGTAATGGTGCAAGTAAATGTAGTCTCGTTAATTTTAAAATTATAAATTACAGAAACTCCTGTATTATTTGTAATTGCTGTTACCTTATATTCAACAGTTTTATTATCGAAGATATTTGAAAATGAAATGGTTTGTGTTCTTGGATAAAAAATAACCGAAACAGGCTTAATCATTTCAGTATTTGGGCTTGTTTCTGCAGAACGTGATGTAGCCGAAGTTAAATTTTTAGTTAGTTTTTGCCCGTAGAAAGCTTTGTATTTTGTCTGAGTTGGTTTAACATCAGCATAAACCACTTCAGGAGAATTCTCTTCTTGTGCGTCGTCACTTGAACAAGATGTCAAACCTAAAATTAATACCAATACTAACATCCACTTTTTAAATTCCATAAATATCTCTTTAATTCAACCCGTTTATCATGTTAGGTCGTAGCATGTTTTAACGCAAAAGCGATAAATTTTCTCATAAAAAGGCCGAAAGTACATTATTTATTTCAAACAATTTCAAAATATTTTTAACAAAAATTAACATTTTACAAATAATTGATTTCAAGGGAAATTATAGAAATAAAAAAGCCGAACTACAAAGTAATTCGGCTTTAGATATAATCTAAAATCTGAAGTCTAAAATCTAAAATTAAAACACTTCCGACGCTTCTTTTAATTTCTCCATATTGTTTACCAACTGTAATTCGGCAACAATTTTTTGGATATCACCGTTCATGATGTTTCCTAAATCGTATAAAGTTAAACCAACTCTGTGATCAGTTACACGACCCTGAGCGTAGTTGTAGGTACGAATCTTAGCCGAACGGTCACCAGAACTTACCTGAGATGTACGCTTTGTAGCATCTTCGGCCTCTTTCTTAGCCAATTCCTGTTCGTATAAACGAGAACGTAAAACGTTCAACGCTTTATCTTTGTTTTTATGCTGTGATTTCTGATCCTGACATTGCGCCACCAATCCGGTTGGAATGTGCGTTAAACGTACCGCAGATTTCGTTGTATTAACCGATTGTCCTCCAGGTCCAGATGAACAGAAGAAATCAACACGAACATCGTTCATATCAATTTGTACATCAAATTCTTCCGCTTCCGGTAAAACCATAACTGTTGCTGCAGATGTATGCACACGACCTTGCGTTTCTGTTTGAGGAACACGCTGAACACGGTGAACACCGGCTTCAAATTTTAAAGTTCCATAAACGTCTTCACCCGAAACCTCAAAAATTACCTCTTTGAAACCTCCTGAAGTTCCTTCGTTCATATCTACAACCGAAGTTCTCCAGCCTTGATTTTCACAATATTTAGTATACATTCTGAATAAATCTCCGGCAAAAATACTCGCTTCATCCCCACCCGTTCCGGCACGAATCTCGACCATTACGTTTTTAGCATCTTCAGGATCTTTAGGGATCAACATAAATTTGATTTCTTCCTCAAGTTCCGGCAATCTTTCTTTTGCTTCGTCCAATTGCATTTTGGCCATTTCAACCATATCTGCATCACTTCCATCAGCAATAATTTCGTTTGCCTCATCTATATTAGCCATCAAAAGCACATATTCATCACGCTTTTCAGCCAATGCTTTCAGGTTTTTGTACTCTTGATTCAATTGCACATAACGTTTCTGATCAGAAATAACATCCGGCTGGATAATCAAATCTGAAATCTCGTCAAAACGCTGTTTTACTATTTGAAGTCTATCTAACATTTTCTAATTCCTTTTAATTGGAGTGCAAATTTACGAAATTTTTGTTGAAAATTCTATTATTGATTTTTTGAGTTTTTTGAATGGGCTGTTAAATCTTTTCAATCAGAAATCAGGTATTTTTACGTGGTGATAGATTAAAATTTAGTGCGATGTTTGTTTGCCCAAAAGGATGCAACTTCATATAAGAACTATGAATATAATCCATAGCGATCTAATTTCAAATCTGAATTTTCAAGGTTAATTATCACAACAAAATATGTACTTTTATAAAAAAATATCATCTTATGAAATTAAGAATTCAAAACTTTAGAAGTCTGAAAGACACTGGAGACATTGAAATTAAACCAATTACTATTCTGATTGGAAAAAACAGTTCAGGAAAAAGCTCTTTCTTAAGAACATTTCCAATGCTTAAACAAAGTACACAAGAGAAAACAATATCCCCTATACTTCTATATGGAAATTATATTGACTTTGGCTCGTACAATGATATTAAACCTCATTTCTCTAAAGATAAAGATAAGTTTTATGAGTTAGGTTTTACTATTAACACCCTTTCTTTACGTAATTTAAGACAACAATATAGGTATTCAAGATTTAAAATAAACGAACCAGAAAAAGAATTTGACTTTAGATACAGTTTAAGATTTAATGAAAACAAAAAGCAACTTATACAAATTGTAAATATTAAATTTGAAGTTTTAGAAAACAAAATAAACATAATATTAGATCAAGAAAATAAAAAAATAATTGAAATAAATCTTAATGACAAGAAAATACTGGGATTAGAAGATAATTTGCTATTTTTTGATGAAGGAGAATTTAACGTCGAAATTTATAAAGAGATAAAGAATTCTGATAAAAAGAATTTTGAACAATTACATCATTCGTTAAGATTAGAACTTGTCAAAATCATATCAAAATATGTTCATGGAGGTACTGAAAACGAAGCGAAAACTGATATTATTGAAAAAATTGGGTTTTCGGATGACAACGAAATAATGCTGAAGCAAATTAAGTCAATCTCGAGCCCTTCTTCTTGGAAAAAAAGAACAAAAAGCTGGACTGCTGAATCTTCGGAATTCATAGAACTTAAAAACTATCTTTTTTTACATGATTTTTTTACTTTTTATTCCAATATTACAAATACATATCTTAAAAGTTTGTTTCTGAATATTAACTACATAGCTCCTCTTAGAGCTACAGCAGAACGGTACTATAGAATTCAACAATTAGCAGTTGATGAGGTAGATCAAAATGGTAAAAACCTACCAGTGTTTTTAGGTAGTTTAAGTGATTCTCAATTATTAAATTTTCAAGCATGGACATATGAAAATTTTGGATTTAAAACTAAAATTTCTAAAATTGAAGGACATTATTCGATCAAAATTGAACATGAGGATAAATATGAAATTAATCTATCTGATATGGGATTCGGATATTCACAGATTCTTCCAATCCTAACTCAAATATGGCATTCCTCAACAAAAAAAAGAACTGCGAGAAATAACTTTCTATATAGTAATGATATAGAAAAAATAATAGTAATTGAACAACCTGAGCTACATTTACACCCAGATTTTCAGGCAAAATTTGCTGATGCTATTTCTAAAATTATTACATCATCAAAAAAAAACAATATCTCTCTAAAACTTATTATAGAGACCCATAGTGATGTTATTATTAATAGATTTGGAGATAATATTTTAAATAATGGAATTTCAAATGAAGACATTAATATTGTCATTTTTGACAAAAAGAATGAGATAAGTCCAACAGAAATAAAAAATTCATATTTCGACAGTGAAGGGAATCTAAAAAAGTGGCCATTAGGTTTTTTTCAACCTTCATTAATTTAACATTATATGATTTTATTTATTGATGATTCTTTGGTTGATTCTATCGCAACAGAATTAAATTTTAATATTTTTTTTCAAAAACTAATGGTATCATATACTGAGGGAAAACATATTATTATAATTTCCCCACTAAATGTAAAAAAAATTTTAACTACAAAAGTTTTAGATTCGTATTCAGAAATTGTTTTGAATCACTATTCCTCTCATAACAAAGCTTCATTAGAAGTATTAGATTTATTTGATAAAATAATAAGAATAATTCCTAATTCTGAGAAAGAAACAATCTACTCAGATATGCGTAGCAAAAAGCAGTTTAACAATATCAATATTGACAGATTTATAGACACTGCCAATTTTCAAAAAACGATTTTACTCGGGGAAAATGGGAATGATATCCAAGTTTACGCAATGATGGCTGAATATCATAAAAAAGTTACCCGTAAAGATAGTTTTGTTCTAAGTTATAAGTCTCAAACAGGGGGAGGAAGTACAACCGTAAATGAATATAAAACAATCTTTTCTACGGGTGAGGAGTTTTGCTTATGTCTTTTAGATAGCGACAAAAGAACCCCTACTAAAGCAATTGGCGATACAGCTAAAAATGTGGAAAAACATCATCTTTTGAATTTTAATTCAAACTTCAAATGTAATTATCATGTAGTTGATGTTCTTGAAATTGAAAATTTATTACCGAGAGTCTTTTATCTAGAGAATTACGAAAAAAAAGACATCAACAAGAAAGGTATATTAAATAGAATCGAATCATTTGAAAAGATTGATAGCAGTTCCTATTTCCATATTGACTTCAAAAAAGGCTTAAAAAAAATGGAGGACTACAATGATGATAGCTTCAAAAAGTATTGGAGTAATTTATCATTAGGATTACAACCTATAACTGTAGATTTTGGAGATGGCGACTATGGATACTTCAAAGGATATGGTGACAAAATAGTTGTTGACTTTCTCTCTTTTGAAAAGACAGAAGTTTTTAAATTCGTTGATGAAGATAATATTTCAAAAAAATGGTCTGAAATTGGAAAAAAATTAAGCTCATACATATATGGAACACCTAAAGTAAGAGTGATTTAATAAATAAAAGGAGAAAAAACCGCTGGAGCGGATATACCCCCGGCTCTCATAAGTCTTCCCTTCATCGCGATCGCTGTGCGAAGTCTCCTGACTTCGTACCCGTTCCAATAAGCAACAATGTAGATTAAATGTATTATACATAAGAATTGCGCAGAAAGAAAGCTATAGAAATATTCATTACCACAATCGCTGTGCGAAGTCTCCCGACTTCGCACCCGTTCCAATAAGTAACAAGATCATCAAATATTTATTTGTAAGAAAAATAATTATATTTGAAGGAAAAATTATGCAGAAAGGAAATAAGCCCCTCTTTCCGAGGTGTTCTTTTTTAAACGCCCAATCATAAGTGAAACCCAATTTTTAATTAAAACTATTTTTATGAACAAAAACGAAGTACTTGAAAAAATTAGATTAAGAGAAGAAGAAAAAAAGAATTTTTTTATTGAATTTGTACAAGCTGAAAAATTTAACGAAGAAATAGATAAAGTTGGAAATTTTTCAAAAAATATGCCTATATATTATAGACAAGTTTCTGAAAATAAATTTTTGGTTTTTAATATTCCATTTTATGGTAAAGTAAAAAATGCTTCATTTTATACAGATTTTTGGGAAATAACTGCTTTGTCTGAAAAGGAATTTTTAAATCATAAACTTTTAAATGAAAATCTTAAAAATGTATTATTAGGTTTTGATTTGAGAGAAGATATTGAATTATATAAAAGTCAAGAAGAAGAAACTATATTAGAATAAAAATCGATGGTTGGTATTCCCCCCGCTTGCGCGAGCGTCCCGCTCGTGAACGCAATCAAAATCAATTTCAAATAATCTTATTATCTAAAGCAAAAGAAAGCGCTTCGGTGAAATTTTTAACTTCAAAAGTTTCAAAAATTTTTCTTCTGTAATATTTTATCGTATCCGGAGAAACAAACATTTTTTCGGCAATCTGATTTATGGTTAAACCCTGAGCATATAACCGAAGTATTTCCAATTCTTTGTCTTTTAATTTTAATTTGTTTTTTGCAATCCAGACTTTATCCGATAAATCAAATTTCCACAAAGTATCTGAACCCTGCTTGTTTATAATAATGTTTCCGGCTATTTTATTGTGTGAAATAGAAACCAGACACAACGATTTCCAAACTGCTCCTTGCTGATTAAGAAAAAGAGGCGTCAGTTTATGATTAATAAGAATGGGTTTGTCATGTTTCCCTTTTAAATGAAAATCATAAGATATGCTGTATAATTTTCGTTCGTCATTGTTAGGTAGTTTATCATAAAAATCAAATCCGGCATTATTGATGGTATTTAATAACTCCAGATCTTCTTTTGGAACATTATTAAAATAGAATTCATATCCCATTTCAAGCACTTCTTCTGCCGAAAAGCCACATAAAAACAAAGGATTATTGGACACATATTCAAACTTCATTTTTTCATAATCAATTACATAAATACTTTGATACGTTATTTTTGCAAAAGATTTTATCACTTCCAGATAATTACCAAACTGAAATCTGTCTGCCTCCGATGTAGCTTCTATCTTGTTGCGGCTGAGTAAAGATCTTTTTTCATTTTCCATCTTATAAAAATACTAAAAACTACACAAAAGTGTAAAATGAATTTAAAATCTATTACTTTTTTTTGTACTGAATTTTAACTTTTTTTATTATGAGGAATAAATCAGTATCAGATTCTAGTTTAAAAGAGCTAATTAAGAATAAAAAAGCGTTAAAAATAATTAGTATCGGATTAGGCATTTTATGGATTCTTATTCTGACCTGGATCGTTAGTATACCAAAATACAAGTTAATTTTTACGTTGTTGATTCTTGCCATTACAACAATAATCCCTATTTTAATTTTTATGAGTCATATAGATTCCGAAATTAAAAAACGTAATTCGCAGAACAGTTAATTAATCCACTGCTCTCCAAAGTCTTCACATTATCGCGCCCAATCACACGTATCAAACTTGCAAATGCAGTTTATGCAAATCATCCAAAACTTCCATCTCATCTTCTGGTAAAAGTTGTAACGCAATTTCAAGCAAAGTCATTACATTATTATCCGCTTCATTAAATGAAAAACAGGCCTGACTTCGGGCATCATCATTAAGCAAAATAAGACTTGCTTTTAAAAGACTTGAAACCATTAAATTTAATTCGTTATAACCAGATACTTTTAGGTTTACGCTAAACGAATTATTACTATTATTTTCTGGTTTTAGCTTTTTGAATTTATTTAATCTTTTCATTGATTCTAGAAATTCCGTGACTTGTTTTTTATGTTCTGTTTCCATATTTAGTTGGATTTGTTTTCTAATTAAAAAACAAAAATACAAAACAATCGGTTATTTATAACCGATTGTTTACAATAATATAAAAACAATCTATTACTTGTAATTTCATCTTCATGAATAAGACAAGAAAAAGTGAAATTCCAGAAGTTGTAATGCAATTAGGAATCAAGATAAAAGAGACAATTGAAGCAAATCAACTCAAACAAAGAGAGGTTGCTCATGATGCAGGATTGGATGTAGAAAATTTACGAAAATACATTAAAGGTACTCAGGAAATGAAAATAAGTACTTTGTTCAAAATAGCTAAATCTTTAAAAATAAATCCAGGCGATTTAATTAAAGATCTATAAAATAAACTAAGTATGAATAAAATTTTCTTACTTCTAATGTTTTGGATTACCTCTGCCTCTATCGGGCAGAATAAAGTAGAAGAAGTACTTGTTGATCCTAATGGAAAAGTAATCTCTAAAACCAAATTAAAAAAGTCTATAACCAGATCTCCTGAAAAAACTATTGAAATATTTTATAAAAATCAAAATAATATTAAGATCATTGATCCTTTAATCAGTTTTAGATTCTATCAAAAAACGCCTTACTATAAGTTAAAAGAAATATTAGCAGAAAAAGATAAAACCTGTGGCAAGTTTATTAAAAATACTTTAATTAAAACCAAAACATCAGAAGATAAAAATTCAATTGCCTACTTGTACAATGTTACTTATCAAAATTTAAAAACTATTGAAGAAATTATTCTTATAAGAGAATCGATAAATGATGATTTTCAGGTTTATGTTTATAATATCAAAAAAGCTGTAAATTAAACGCAAATCTTCTAAATGTTAGCTTCTTAAAACACAAGAAATGACTAAACAAATATTATTTTTAATCGTCATTATGATTGGAGCTTTTTATGCCAGAAAACATGGAAAAAAAGCAAAAAGCGACATTGAAAATTACAATCGAAAGAAAAATAATGAAAGAATAGAGACAAAACTTGATTATTTGAACATACATATTTTTTACAATCTTAAAAATAGAAATGATGGTTTTGATGCTAAATCAATTTACTATTTTTCTCAATCTGACTTTGAAATTATTATTAATAGAATTGAAAAACTTGGTTTCGGAATTTTAGGAATTGAACCTTGGCTGAATGGCGAATTTTATAACATTAAAGTTGTCGAAGATTACGGAGGGGTTTCTACTGATTCAAAATGGTACAGAAAAGCATTTGAAGAGTTCAAAAAAGAAAACAAAAATCTTTTATATGCAGCAAGTTATGATATTCAAATATAAAATGAAGATTATTTTAGAAAGAAATTTAGATTTTAAGCAGTTTCAAAATTTAACCATTTTAACTTTTATTACAGGAATGATCTTTCTTGGAATGATCAATTCGGTAGATTTTAAATCTTATTATAAGATTAAAATAATTTTATTCTTTTTGAATCTTATATTCATAACCATTTTATTTACTAAAAAAGGTTTATTAATTAAAAATCAAAAACTTTATAAGTCCATTTTTTTATTTGGGTTTGGGTTAAAAAAGACCATCATTGAAACATCCGATTTTCAGCAGCTTTTTATAATACAAGGAAAGCTTTCAACTAATTATGCCTATTCATATAACATTAAACAATTTCATAATTGGGAACCCGATTTAAATCATTCAGTGGCTAGTTTTACTTTATTAATGATTGACGAAAATAATAGTAATAAAAAAAAGATTTTGACCTTAACTAAACCTGATAAGGTAAAGCTTGCAATTGATTTTATCACTAAAAACACAAACCTCATTATTTAAAAAAAGGATAAAGTCTGCTTTTGAAAGTCTCGTACCTAAAACTCGTGATTATTTAATTTACGAAACAAATTTTATCCGTTACTTTCTTAAATCAAGCAACAGCAGCACATTCAATCCCTTTTTCTTCGGCAATCTGCATATCAGTTATTTTTTGGGCAACAGTTCCTTTTTCAAATAAACGGATGAATTTAAAAACGGCACTAACAAAATATCCGGGGTTCGAAACTAATCTGGCAATTTCTGTTATTCTTTGATCTCTTAGCTGTAAGCAGGCTTCTCTTTCGTCTTCTGGAATCGCCACAAATTCATTGGCAAATTTCCAGGCACCGTTTCTGGCGGTTTCCATACTAAAATCTATAAAGAAATTGTCTATTTTACCTGTAAATTTAAGTATCCAGGTGAGCGTTGGCCAAATTTTGATTAAGCATTTTTCTACACCTCCAACCAAATTACTCAAAATGGCGTTTATTTGGTCAAAATCATGTTTTAAGTCCTCAATATCTTCTACTGTACTTACCTGAGCCGACGCTATTCCTAAATCGAGATTCACATGTGCATTAATTCCGAGTAGTAAATGCTGAAGCACTATTGGCCAAAAATCTTCTGCCTGCTCAAAGGCAAATCCCCAACATTCTGATGGTTTTTCTTTGGCTATATATTGGTAATACGCTTTCAAATACCGATTGGCAAAAATGACATCCAGTTTTTCCATTCGCTCCCCATTTTGAAAAGAACCGTTCAGAATCCCTTCTTTTACCTGTACCGTAACTTCCCGATATAGCATGGTAAACAAACCTATAGCGCTTTGGTCTAATTTTGCTTTCTCTATTATTTCATCCAATAACTGAATTACTTCGTCTATAGTAGTGGCTTGTTTCATACTCATTTATAATTAGTTAGGATTAAATTAAGAAGAACGAATATAATTATTTTAATTTTCTAAAACGCACTTTTTGAAGCAATTATCTTGTTATTTTCCTATTTTATTTATTTCTGAATTGGCGCATTTTTTTTGTGTTGTTAAAAACTATAAATTTGGTAAAAGCCTTCTGATTTATTTAAATCCGTAATTGCTGTGTGAAGATATTTTCAAATATAAAGTTACAATATAATGGATAACTACCTAATAAACCTGATCGACAGAATGTTGGATACAAGCGACCAAAATAAGGAAGCTGGTTATGATAGTTCCAAAACAATTTCCTGGAAAGCTTTAAGAGAAGCCGAAAATGTTGAAAACACAGCATACATTCCGCAACTAATTACCTTTATTGACAATGAAAAAGACAAAAAGAAACGAGACAGGTCTTATTTTCTTCTTGGTCATATTGCAAAGAATACAAGTGATTTAAAAGCACTAGATTACTTAATTTACCGCATTCAAAAGGAAACAGACAAATATATAATTGCATCTCTGCTTGACAGAATTGCAGCTATTAAAAAACCAATGGGAACGGATTTGCAACCATTAATTCAGGCAACAAAAAGTGACAAATGGTTAATTCGGCATAGTGCCATACGATCCTTAAAAAACGCATTGGATAGCGCCGCAGAAACAGCATTAATTGAAATTCTTAATGATTCTGATGATCCATACGACTTAGTTTATACAAATGCTACGATTAATGCAATAGGCACACCAAGAGCTATACCTTTTTTAGAAAAACATTTAAAAAGCAGGAAAAGAGATGTAAAGGATTCTGCAAAATACGCCATTGAGGAAATAAAAAAGAGATACGAATGATCGTATTTTCATGATTGTTACTAATTTTATAGTAAAAGAAAAAAATATGGAAACAAGATTTGAAGCCGGAATCAATATCGCCATTAAAATTCCGAAGCAAAAATATAACGAAACTGTAGCTTTCTACCGTGACATTTTAAAACTGGAAGTAAAAGAAGTGCCAATAGATAATCCAACAGTTTCAAAAACACATTCGGTTCAATTTGGGAACAATGTAATTTGGCTGGATTGTGTAGACAATTATACACATTCTGAAACGTGGCTGCAGTTGACAGTTCCCGATGTCGAGGAAGCAACAACTTATTTAAAACAAAATGGCGTCGACACCTGCGACGAAATAGAAGAAATTCCTAAAAACATGCATTGGATTATGGATCCCGCCGGTACAGTTTTTAACTTACAGAAAAAGGGTGAGTAAGACAAGTTGTAATTTTGACTCAAATGGTGATTTTTACGGATTTATTATTAAAAGAAAATTAAATGAAAACACTAATTAAAAATACTGTTGTAGAAAATAAACAAACTAAAGTAAATAGTACGGTAAAAGTTGATCCGAAATTAGATGAAATAAAAAATATAAAACTTACATCTAATAAGCTTGAAGAAATCAATAAACACGAATTCAAATTGAATTTTAAATAATTGTTACAAGAATTTTCTTTTCCTGTAACGGTTTTTCTTATCAATCCTTTCCTACTAATGCAAAGACACAGTCTATAAAACTTAAAAAAACTTAGCGTCCTAGCGCCTTCGTGGCAAATCCCTCTTAATATGAATAACTTCTACTACAAAGCCTTAGAACCAGACCAATCTCTCACTGACTTTGTAGAAAATATTGGAATGTTCCACAACCAATCAGACAAAGACATGGAAGTGGTTTTAATGCCAGATGGAAGAATTGATTTATTTTTTATGAAAACGGAATCAGAGCCATTTCAGGTTGCGCTTATTGGTTTGGAAAATGTACCTGAGCAACAAGTTATTCAGGCCAATACATTGGCGTATAAAATTAGTTTTAAACCCTTGGGTGTCGAATATCTTTTACAAACTTCGATTGCCGATATTTTAAATAACGCCAAACTTTTACCTCAAAACTTTTGGGAAGTGAACGACGATGATTTGAAAAATTTTGATGCCTTTCATAAAAAAATAACAGAAAAAATCAACGAAATTTTGCCCGACAAAATCGACGAAAGAAAACGTAAACTTTTCAAACTGGTTTACGAATCAAACGGTGAAATTAAAGTTCAGGAACTCTCCGAAAAAATATCCTGGAGCAGCCGCGAAATCAATCGGTATTTCAACAAACAATTTGGACTTTCTTTAAACGCATTTTGTAAAATTTTACGTTTTAAAGCTTCATTGGAACATATTGCAAAAGGCAGACTTTTTCCGGAATTAAACTTCACAGATCAAAACCATTTCATCAAAGAAATCAAGAAATTCTCCGGCGTAGTTCCCAGCGAATTACTAAAAAATACGAATGACCGATTTATACTATTATCCGTCCTGAAAGCGCAATAATTTTGTCCCGACATAAGGCTGAAAAGCCAAATCGGAATAAAATAATTTAAACTTCTAAGGAATGTTACTAGAAAATAAACAAGTTGCCATCATTGGCGGCGGTCCGGGCGGACTTACTTTAGCCAGACTTTTACAATTGCAAAATGTAAATGTAAAAGTGTACGAAAGAGATTTAAACAAAAATGCACGCGTTCAGGGTTCGCCTCTCGATTTGCACGACGGATCTGGTTTGGCAGCCATTCACAAAGCGGATTTGTTTGCGGAATTCAAAAGCAATTTTCTTCCGGGTGCCGATAAAACCTTAATCTTAAACGAAAAAGCTGAAGTATTTTACAGCGATCACGAAATCAATGTTCATGAAGATTTTGACAACGAATATTTTCGCCCTGAAATCGATCGCGGTGCATTACGCAAAATATTGTTAGAATCTTTGCAACTGGAAACAGTGGTTTGGAACAGCCATTTTGTTTCTATGGAAGCACAAAACGAAGGCTGGTTATTGCATTTCAAAGATGGAAATTCGGTTTACGCAGATATTGTCATTGCTTCTGATGGCGCCAATTCAAAAATCAGACCTTATATTACTGATATTAAAGCTTTTTATACCGGTATTTTAATGCTTGAAGGCAACATTTATGAATCGGCAAAAAATGCACCCAATATCGCTTCGCTAATCGATGGCGGAAAAATAATGGCTTTTGGAGACACACAAAATATTTTACTCGGACAAAAAGGCGGCGGTGATCTTGGTTTTTACGCCAGTTTTAAAGCCGATGAAAACTGGACTAAAACAAACGGTTTGGATTATGCTAATAAAACACAAATGCTGGAATGGTTTAAAACCGAATATCCGGAATGGAGCAGTATTTGGTATGAATTATTCGAAAATGTTTCAGTACCATTTATTCCACGTCCGATTTATTGTATACCTCTTGATCAAACCTGGGAAGCACTGCCTAATTTAACCATGATTGGCGATGCCGCGCACGTAATGCCTCCGTTTGCCGGAGAAGGCGCAAATATGGCGATGCTTGATGCTTTGGAATTAAGTGAATGCCTTACATCTGATAAATATAAAACCGTTCAGGAGGCTATTTCTAATTATGAAATCATCATGCGAAAAAGAGCTTCAGAAGCCGCGCAGGAATCTATTGAAAATGGAGAAAAAATGCACTCGAAAGAAGCATTGAAAACGATGTTGGAGTTTTTTAGTCACTAAGATTCTGAGGTTCTAAGATGCTAAGTTTTTGTTTCACGCAGATTACAAAGATCTAAGCAGATTTTTTTAATTAAAATAATTTGTAAAAATCTGCTTAGATCTGCATAAATCTTTTTAGATCTGCGTGAAATAATTTGCAGCAAAAACTTTGCGCCTTCACGACTTTGCGAGATTAAAAGAAAGCAAGCTTAAAAAAACTTCGTGTCCTTGCGCCTTAGCGGCAAAACCACAAAAAATTTCAATACCAATTTCTAAATCCTTAATTTCGCCTTTAAATCAAAAGTAGAAATGAAGGTCTGTATTGCCGAGAAACCAAGTGTAGCACGTGAAATAGCATCCGTTTTGGGTGCCAATAACAAGCATGACGGATATTACGAAGGCAACGGTTACGCTGTAACCTATACTTTTGGGCATTTATGTACTTTAAAAGAACCTAACGATTATAAACCGCATTGGAAAAGCTGGGATTTGAATAACCTGCCCATGCTTCCTGATAAATTTGAAACCAAAGTGGTTGAAAATTCAGGAATTCAAAAGCAGTTTAAAATTGTAAAAAGTTTATTCGACAAAGCAGATGTCGTTATAAACTGCGGGGATGCCGGACAGGAAGGAGAACTGATTCAGCGTTGGGTAATGAATGAAGCCAATTATAAAGGTGAAGTGCAGCGTTTGTGGATTTCCTCTTTAACAACCGAAGCCATAAAAGAAGGTTTTGAGAATTTAAAACCGTCTGCTAATTACGATAATTTATTCTATGCCGGGTTTTCGAGAGCCATTGGCGACTGGTTATTGGGTATGAATGCTACGCGTTTGTATACCGTAAAACATGGCGGTTACAAACAGGTTTTATCTATTGGCCGCGTGCAAACGCCAACATTGGCAATGGTTGTAGACCGTTTTAAAGAAATCGAAAATTTTAAACCTCAACCCTATTGGGAATTACAGACTTTATATAGAGAAACACTTTTTAGCTATGAAGAAGGCCGTTTTCTAAATAAAGAAGATGGTGAAATTCTGGCCAATAAAGTTAAAGAAAGTGAGTTCGAAATTGTTTCGGTCGAAAAAAAGAATGGAAACGAATTCGCTCCAAAACTCTTTGATTTAACAGGTTTACAGGTATATTGCAATACAAAATTTGGTTTTTCGGCAGATGAAACGCTTAAAATTGCGCAAAGTTTATACGAACAAAAAGTAGTAACATATCCCAGAGTTGATACTACATTTTTACCAAACGATATTTATCCAAAAGTACCGGGAATTCTGCAAAAACTGACTAATTATAGTGCATTAACGCAGCCGCTTTTAGGAAAAAAGATAAAAAAATCTCCAAAGGTTTTCAACGATAAAAAAGTTACAGATCACCACGCGATTATTCCAACCGGAATCGAAATAAATTTGCCATACAATCAGCAACAGGTTTATGATATTATTGTAAAACGTTTTATTGCTGTTTTTTACGATGATTGTTTGGTTGCCAACACGACAGTTGTTGGAAAAGCTGCCGATGTAATGTTTAAAACCACGGGGAAAGAAATCTTAAAAAAGGGTTTTCGCATCGTTTTTGAAGACCCGAATGCAAAAGAAAAAGAAGCAGATATTTTACCCAGTTTTGTTGTGGGAGAAAAAGGTCCGCATGAACCTTCGTTTTTAGAAAAGGAAACCAAACCGCCTAATCAGTTTACAGAAGCAACTTTATTACGTGCGATGGAAACCGCCGGTAAACAAGTCGATGATGAAGATTTGCGTGAATTGATGAAAGAAAACGGAATTGGTCGTCCTTCAACTCGTGCGAATATTATTGAAACGCTTTTTAAACGTCAATATATTGTTCGAAATAAAAAACAGGTTTTACCAACGCCAACTGGAATTCAGCTTATCGAGACGATTCAGAATGAATTAATCAAATCGGCAGAGTTGACTGGTTCCTGGGAAAAGCAATTGAAAGATATTGAAAAAGGAACTTTTACCGCCGGAGCTTTTATCAAAAACATGAAACGCATGGTCGAAGCTTTGGTTACTGAGGTTCGAAGTGAAACCCGACACGCCAATATTTCGCATGCCGGAAATATTCAGAAAGAAGCTGTAAAAGTCGAAAAAAAGAAAGCCGATGGTATTTTGGCGGAAGCCTGTCCTAAATGCAAAAAAGGAAATCTGATTAAAGGAAAATCGGCTTACGGATGCAGTGAATATAAATCAGGCTGTGATTTTTTATTGCCTTATGTTTTTGCAGATAAAAAAATAACGGAAAGTCAATATTTACGATTGCTCGAAAAAGGCTCAACTGTAAACATAAAAGGTTTTAAAACCCAAGATGGTACCGTAGAAGGTTTGATTCGTTTTGAAGAAAATTACAAACTTAAATTAGAGCCTAAAAAAACAGCATCAAAAGCGAAAGCAAAAGTAAACTCAAATACAGCATCTGATTCATTAACGTGTCCAAAATGCAAAAAAGGAACGATTATGAAAGGCAAAACTGCTTACGGATGTGGCGATTATAAATTAGGCTGTGATTTTAAAGTGACTTTTGATCTAGTCAGAGAAAAATTAAAAGATCAAAAGCCTAGTAAAGAATTAGTTTATGCGATTTTACAGGAAGGTTTTTAATTTTTTACCACAGATTAAAGATTTATTTCACGCAGATTTAGGCAGATTAATTTTGATTTAAATTTATATGAATCTGCGAACAACTGCTTAAATCTTTTTAAATCTGCGTGAAATAAAATCATTTTAATCGTTTATCCCGATAGCTATCGGGAGTGGCAAATTTTTCACATTTTGCATTAAATATTCTCAATAATTAATTCGTGAAAATTTGCGAAATTCGTGGCTAACTTTTTAATAACTTAGCTTTTCTATTTAACATCAAAAACCAAAAATATGTTTCAAAAAATAACCGTTTTAATGCTTTTGTTAGCAATTGTTTCGTGCCAAAAAAAGGAAACTATCGAAAAAGATAAAATTAAAATTGCCGACTGGCTTCTCGGAACCTGGGAAAATAAATCTCCGGACGGCGTTCTTACCGAAAGCTGGCAAAAAGTAAACGACAGTACTTTTACCGCAACATCTTATTTCATAAAAACAGACGACACGCTGCATTCTGAAAAAATAACTTTGGCACAAAAGGGCGAAATGTTACTGTACAGCGCAACTGTAAACGGACAAAACGACGACAAAGCGATCGATTTTGGTTCTACTTCAGAAACAGAAAAGAAATTGGTTTTCGAAAATCCATCGCACGATTATCCTCAAAAGATTACTTACACAAAAGGCGCTAATAATACTTTAACGGCTGAAATTACTGGAAACTTACGTGGAAAGAAAACTACGGAAAGGTTTATTATGACTAAGAAATAATAATCTTCCTAACTCGGTTTTTTATTTTAAACTGGACTAAAGTCCAGCTCTACAATATTTATCGAACCGATGGTTCTTTCTTGATCATCTTAACTTCCTATAGAATTTAGTATATAAAGAACCATCGGTTCGATTTATTTTGTAAGGCTGGACTTTAGTCCAGTTTAAAAAACGAAAAAAATTTCCGTCTTGGCATCTTTGCCAGAAAATAAAAAACTTATAATCTTCGAGCCTTCGTGGTAAAAAACTCAGAACCTTAGCATCTTAGCAACTCAAAAAAAAAACCTACTCCTTCTCCCCGATTTTATTCACCATAAAAATCATCAATATTCCTAAAAGTGCCATTATCAAAAAGGCAAATTTCATACTTAGATATTCAGATATAAAACCTACCATTGGCGGAACAAGTAAAAATCCAAGATAACCAATAGTCGATATAGAAGTTAGAGCTGAACCACTACTTAATTTTGAGGATCTTCCGGCAATACTAAATACTAACGGAACCACGCAGGAAACCCCAAATCCGATTAAAACATAACCAAAAATGGTTGGATATACATATGGCAGAATAAAACAAATACCAAATCCTAAGGTGATCAATATACCGCTGTAAAGAAGAATTTGTTTAGTCCCAAATTTCATAACTCCGTAATCTCCAAATATACGTCCTAAAGTTACGGCTGTTGCAAAAAACACAAATGCAGCACTCGTTAATTTTGGCGAAGCATGCAATATATTTTCAAAATAAATACCGCTCCAGTCGTACATCGTATTCTCGCAAGCCATAGAAACAAAACAAATCAGGGCAAACTTGACCAGATTTTTTTCCGGCAGCGAAAAGAATTTCTTTTTAACGGGAACAGGCTCATTATGAATACTTAGTGGGTAAAAACAAGCTGTAAGTCCCATCATAAAAATACTTACTCCTAATAAGTGATAGGAAGGCGCAATATGCTGTGTAACCATTATATAACCTAAACCAGCACCCGAAAAAACGGCTATACTCCAAACGGCATGAAAACGGGTTATAATCGATTTTGGATATAATTTCTGAACCTCAAGAGATTGAGCATTAATAGATAAATTAAAAATATTACGAGAAGCTCCAAAGATCAAAAGTATCATAACCAATTGCCATACAAAAGCGGCCAAACCCGGTAAAGACAAAGCAATATTAAACATAATTGCTCCCAACAACATGATATAACGGCTACTGTATTTGTTTAATAACATTCCTGTAAAAGGCATGGTAAGCATTAAACCTATGGGAAATGCAAATAAAACAGCTCCAAATTCTGCTTCAGACAGATTCAATTGTGCTTGTATGTGCGGAATTCGCGATACCCATGAAGAATATCCAAAACCGGAAACGAAAAAAAATACAGTATTGGCTATTCTAAATCCTTTTGGTGAATTCTGGATTCTTTTAAAAAAAGGGAGAATCATTATTTGTGAAATTTATTTGGCTGCAAATTTAGGCCTTTTAAACCAAATTCTATTCTTTTAATTTTTTTCTTACGAATACAAAAATGGCAATACAAATTACAAATAAATGATTATCAGAAATATATAACATAATCATTAAAATAATAACAAAATTGACATTATCTATTTGAAATAATATTTGTTAAAGAAACAATAATATTTACATTTACACTGTTTTTATTCATTCTAAATAAAAACATTCCTAACCAAATTTATAATTATAATGAAATATCTTAATTTGAAAACGTCTTGTTTTCTATCTGCAATCTGCTTGCTATTTTCAATTAGTACAGCACTGGCCCAACAAACTAACGGAAAAGTAAAAGGAACAATCACAACTTCAGAAGGAGATCCTGCCGCTGGAGTTAACGTTGTTCTTAAAAATTCAAAATACGGTACCGTTACCAATGATGATGGTACTTTTGAATTAAACAGAGTAAAACCAAATACGTATTCTCTGCAAATCTCCTTAACTGGTTACGAAACAACAGAACAAGAAGTTGTTGTAGCCGAAAGTGAAACTGCAAATGTCAGTTTACAACTAAAGGTTTCTAATAAAGAATTACAAGAAGTGGTAATTAACAGCAAAAAAAGCATCTTATCTAAAAAAACAGATTACGTTGCGAGAATGCCGTTAAAAAATCTCGAGAATCCGCAGGTTTATAGTGTAATTCATAAAGAACTTTTATTAGAGCAGGTGGCTGTAAATATTGAAACTGCGATACGAAACTCGCCTGGTGCTATACCTGTTACTTTTCCTTCTGGCGGAATTGGTATTACATTTAGAGGTTTTACAACGGGAGTGAATGCCAGAAATGGTATGGAAACAGCATCTGGGCGTTCTTCTATAGATCTTTCAAACGTAGAAAGAATAGAAATCATGAAAGGACCATCAGGAACTTTATTTGGATCTTCGGTATCTTCTTTTGGTGGTGTTGTCAATCTGGTTACTAAAAAACCATTTGAAACTGCAGCAAACGAAGTTTCATATACCACCGGAAGTTTTAATACAAACAGACTTACTGCAGATATCAATACCCCGCTTAACAAGGATAAAACAGTTTTGTTCCGAATTAATATGGCAGTTAACAGAGAAAAAAGCTTTTTAGATTATGGTTTTAATAATACGCTGGCCATTTCTCCAAGCTTAACTTACAAGGCTTCTGATAAACTTACTTTTAATATTGATGCTGAGTTATTTAATGTCAATAATACCAGACGTACTTATAATACTTATACTGCTGCCTCGGGAATAACAAATCCTACTGAATTGAAAATCGATTATAAAAAATCGATGTTTCATGATGATAATGATGCTAAAACTTCTGCTACTAAAATTTTTGCGCAGGCAGAATATGAGATTTCTGAAAACTGGAAATCTACAACTGTATTTTCTTTTGTAGACGAAAATGTAGAACGCAGTTACCAGAGTTATGCAGTTTGGAGCTCTCCTACTCAGGTCGCTAGAAGAGTTGGTTTATGGGGGCCTGTTTTTAATACTTATACTAATATTCAGGAAAATATTAACGGACAATTTGCTACCGGAAGTATCAAACATAAACTTTTGGTTGGTGGTAATTACAGATTGTACAGTTCTAATTTTTCTGGCGGTACTACTTTTACCCTTGATAATATTGATGTAACGACAAACTTTGCTCCTATCAGAAGAAAAGCTGTTGATGCCGGTTTAGTATTAACTACGATTCCGGTTGCAGATCAGGAAACAATTAGTTTCTATGCTTGTGATGTTGTTAATTTTACAGATAAATTATCGGCTATGCTAAGTTTACGTTTAGATAATTTTAACCGTGAAAAAGTAGGTACTACAGAAGGTTATCATCAAACGGCATTATCTCCAAAATTAGGTTTGGTGTATGAAATCATTAAAGATCAGGTTTCAGTATTTGGTAACTACATGAATGGTTTTCAAAATTCCGCTCCGGTTACACAGCCTGATTTAACGCAGTTAGTTTTAGATCCAATTTATGCAGTACAATATGAAGGTGGTATTAAAGCAGAAGCTTTTAATAAAAAACTGAGTGCTACGGCAAGTTATTACAATATAAAAATTGATAACGCTACAAGAACAGATGCTGCCGGAGTTACTTATCAGGATGGTGTACAGGAAAGCAAAGGAGTTGATTTAGAATTAATCGCCAATCCGTTTTCTGGTTTAAACATTGTAGCGGGATATGCTTATAACGAAAATAAAATCCTAAAAGCATCTGATGCAAGTATTGAAGGAAACATCGCTGCGGGAGCACCAAAAAATGTTGTCAACTTTTGGACTACTTATACTTTACAAAATACACTAAAAGGTCTTGGTGCCGGTTTTGGAGCCAATTATGTAGATAAAAGTTATTTTGCAACAGATAATAATTTTTACATGCCATCTTACACAACTTACAATGCTACTGTTTTTTACGATCAGTCTTCATGGAGAGTTGGTGTTAAATTTAATAACATGAGTAATAAAAAATACTGGGATTTTTACGGAAATTCTCAGGCGCCAAGTAATTTATTAGTGAACTTAACTATTAAGTTTTAAAGATTACTCTGTTATCAAACAAACACCTCTTTCTTAGGAACAGAGGTGTTTGTATTTTTAAATAAATCATTTACTTAAAAAACTATTTAATGTCTTCTTTTAAAAAAATCATTCTTAAAATTCATCTTTGGCTGGGTATGGGATCTGGTTTAATTATTTTTATTTTGGGAATTACGGGCTGTATTTATGTCTTTGATGAGGAATTAAGACCTGTCGTCTATCACAGCCGATATTATGCGGACGAGACAAAAAATGAGAAGAAAAACGTAAGCGAACTTATAAAAATTGTACAGGATTCTATTGGGAAAGATAAACCCATTAATGCTATTCGAATCAGAAATGAAAAAGATGCTACAGTAACGTTTTTTACCAGTAAAGAGAAAGAAAACGAAAATGCCATTTGGTATTGGGATAATCAGGAATACAATTATGCTATTTATGTAAATCCCTTTACAGGAAAAATTCAAAAGATAGAAAATACCACAACAGAGTTTTTTAACGTGATTGTATTTCTGCACTGGAGCCTTTTGCTCACCAATAAAATTGGTCAGCCCATTGTGGGAATTGCGGTTATTATTTTCATAATTTCACTTATAACTGGACTTATTCTTTGGTGGCCAAAAAACAAAAGCGCTGCCAAACAACGATTTTGGTTTCGATGGAAAAACACCACGCAATGGAAACGAAAAAACTATGATTTGCACAATATTCTCGGATATTATGTACTACTTTTTGCTCTCGTTATTGCTTTTACAGGATTGGTCTGGTCTTTTAAATGGTTTGACAATAGCGTAAAATGGATTGCCAACGGAGGTCAGACTATTGAGAAAAAGAAAGAAAATCTCACCTCTGATCTTTCCCAAAAAAATGATGAAAATCTAATTGATAAAATTTCAAATTCAGTAGAATATTCGTATCCCAAAGTAGAAACGTATATGATTTCAATTCCCGAAGATTCATTACAAACACAATTTGTATATATCGAAAATGGCGGAAACTTTGACAGAATCAATTTGCAATTTGATCAGTATACAGGAAAATTATTAAATACAAAAACCTACGCTGACAAAAACAACGGAGAAAAAATTCGTTCCCTCAATTATGCCATTCATTCTGGTGGAATATTAGGTTTACCCGGAAAAATACTCGCTTTTTTTGCCAGTTTAATTTGTGCAAGTCTTCCTGTTACCGGTTTTTATATTTGGTGGGGAAGAAATAATAAAAAGAAAAAAGCCGTTTTAGCCAAATAACTAGAAATTTTAACGGTTCATTTTTAATGTTTTATTTTTAATTGTTCTAAATAAGAGTTAAGTTTGTGAAAAATATCATACTTAACAAAATTTAAATCTTGATCTTATGAAATCAAATACTTTAAAAAAAATCACCTTTTTTCTTTTTATGTTAGTTGCAAGTCCGCAATTGTTTGCTCACGCACTTTGGATAGAAACTAAAGCAACCGGAACAAAAGGAAAAGCACAAGAAATCTCTGTTTACTTTGGAGAATTTTCAGATAATGATATTACAAAAGCTGATAAATGGTTTTCAGATTTAAAAGATTTTACATTAGTAGTGATTAGCCCTTCTAAAAAAAAAACAAAACTTACTGCAACCGCTTTAGAAAATAAATATCAGGCTTTCTTTACGCCAGATGAAGAGGGTGTTTACACGATTGCAATGCATCATAAAGTAAAAGATGTTTACGGAACTATGGTTTTAGATTACAATTCAAGCGCGACTGTAACTGTTGGAAATGCTGCAAAAGGAAACGAAGCCACAGTAAATACAAACGTTATTAGTGTATTTGCAAAAGATGTAGTGGCTGCAAAACAAAAAACGAAAATAAACATAAACGCTTTATACGAAGGTAAGGAAGCAAAAGAGCAAAAAATAAAAGTAATTGCTCCAAATGGCTGGGAAAAAGAATTATGGAGCAATGATAAAGGAGAAATCTCTTTTACTCCAATCTGGCCAGGAAATTACATGGTAGAATTTGCTTATACTGAAAAATCAGCCGGAGAACACAATGGCAAAAAATACGATGAAATCTGGAAAATGGCTACTTATTTAATTTCAGTTAAATAATTTTCAAAATCTTTTTTAGATTTTAATCTTCGATCAAACCTTGCTCTTTTTGGCAAGGTTTTTTTTTGTTTTTAGGCATATAATGCGATATAAAATAAAAATAGCAAAAGCAAAATCTTAAGCTAATCTTAAGACAATATTAATAAAACTTTAATCAAGATAATTACCTCATAATTTTTTGTTAAGGTCATCAGATCTCTATATTTGCATTCGTAATTTTTATTGAATCTAAATAAATACCATGAAACATAATTTAATACTATTCTTAGCCTTGATAAGTTTTGCTGCTTCTTATAGCCAAGATTACACAAGTATAGATAATAGTACAGCAAACGATACTGTAAAAAACAAAAAAGGAGAAACTCTTAATGAAGTTTTAATCACAGCCAATAAACCTAAAAAACCAATTTCGGCAGCACGTTCGGGAATTAAAGTAATGGACTTGCCACAAAGTGTTCAGGTTGTTGGCAGCGAAGTAATCGAACAACAACAAGCAATTAGATTAAGTGAAGTAGTAAAAAACCTTAATGGTGTTTATGTAGGATCTGCTCGTGGTGGCGCACAGGAATCATTCTTTTCAAGAGGATATGATATGAGTGCCAATAATATGTTTAAAAATGGTTTTCGATATAATGCCGGTTCTATACCTGAAGTTTCTTCTTTAGAAAAAGTTGAATTTTTAAAAGGAGGTTCAGCTTTATTGTATGGAAATGTTGCTCCTGGCGGAATTATGAATTTAGTTACCAAAACACCAAAATTTACAAGCGGTGGAGAAGTTTCTATGCAAATGGGAAGTTACTCTTATTATAAGCCATCTATTGACTTTTACGGACCTTTAAATAAATCTATTGCCTACAGATTTACAGGGTCGTATGAAAACTCAGAAAGCTTTAGAGATTATGTAAAAAACGAACGTATTTATATCAATCCTTCGTTTTTATTTCATGTCTCAGATAAAACACAAATCACATTACAAGGAGATTATTTAAGTGCTGACTGGACTCCGGATTTTGGAACCGGAATCTACGGAAAAACAATTTTAGACTTGCCTCGTAACGAGTTCTTCGGAGCACTTTGGTCTACTGCAAATACTAAATCTTCCAGCGCTTCTTTATTATTTAACCATGATTTTAATAAAAACTGGAAATTAAATTTTAATTCTTCTTACCAATCTTACCGCAGAACTCAAACATCTACAGCACAGTTAAGTACAATCGATGCTAATGGAAATTGGAAACGTGGTTTAACAAAAGCTGACGCAGCCGAACAAATTTTTGGCGACCAGTTAAGTTTACAGGGAACTTTCAATACAGGAAGTGTAAAACACCAAATTTTCACTGGTGCTGACTACGAAAACTCTTTAGCTCCAAGTTATACTTTTGGATTCTATGCTCCTGGAAAACCTGCAGACCTTTTAACAACAGAAGCTACCGCTATAAACTTATATACTTACGATTATAGCACACAAAATACTGTTATTCCTTATCCAGCAAGAACTACTCAATTAACAAGTACAGAAACGCAACGTTTTGGAGCATATTTTCAAGATTTAGTTTCGATAAATCAATACATAAAAGTTCTGGCGGGATTACGTTGGTCATGGCAGCAAAGCGAAGCTACCACTACAAAAGAAGTGATAGAGAAAAAGAATAATGTAAACGTCATTACAACTGCTTACGAAGATGCACTACCAGTAATTGGTACTAAATCTATTAGCAAAGCTTTTTCACCTAAGGCTGGATTGGTAGTTCAGCCAACTAAAGATTTGTCTTTATTTGCAAGTTACTCCAACTCTTTTACCCCAAATACAGGAACAACCGTAGATTCACAACCATTAGACCCATCTATTATAGATCAGTATGAAGTTGGTGTAAAAAAAGATTTCTTCAAAGGTCTTTTGACTACAAACGTAACATTATATCAAATTACCAATAACAATTTAGCGCAAACAGCTCAATATTTATCAGACGGTGTTACACAAAACGTTAATACTAATCTAAAAGAATTAGTTGGAGCTACAAAAGGAAAAGGAGTAGAAATAGATATTACTGCGACACCTTTAGAAGGTTTGAACATTATGGCTGGTTATAGTTTTAATGAAACCAAAGTATCTAAATCATCTGGCACAAGCGGAAGTCTTGTTGTTGGAGATGTTTTAGCAAGAACTCCAAAAAACACTGCCAATTTGAGCTTTTTCTACAAATTGCCAAGCGGTTTATTAAAAGGAGTGACTTTTGGAGCTATTGGAAACTATGTTGGAGATCGTACAGGAGGATGGAATGATGATTATTTATGGACAGAAAACACGCCTGCAACCAATCCAAAAACATATACTGTAACGATTAGAGATCGTGATATTCCCTTGGAAGGATACGTTACTATAGATGCTTCTCTTGGATATGAATGGAAAAAATTCTCAATCTTATGCCGATTATCAAACATTACAAATGAATTGAATTATACAGTTCACGAAAATTATAGTGTAAACCCAATCGCGCCTCGTCAGGTAATGACTAGTTTACGTTATAAATTCTAAAATTTTGAATTAGATTTTCTCCATTCAGGGTTTTCTGATTACTAGAAATTAGAATGTTCTTTTGGAAATTTTAAACCTCATCTTGCAAAAGTTGAGGTTTTTTATTTTGTTAAAAATGTGTCTCATTTTATAATTACTTTTGTTTGTATAAATCACTACAAATTTAAACCCCAAATATGTCAGATTCCAAAAAGAACCAATTAAAGAAAAGTTTAGGATTAAGTTTTAATATTGCCGTATTAATTGGAGGAACAATTGGAGTTGGAATTTTAAGAACACCGGGCACAATTGCAGGAATGCTTGACAATTACTGGCTTATTATTGCTTCATGGCTTATTGGCGGAATTTATGTTTTAATTGGTGCCAATTCTTATGCAGAACTGGCTACAATGCTACCAAAAGCCGGAGGATCTTACAATTACATCAAAAGAGCTTTTGGCAATTATGCCGGTTTTCTTTCAGGTTGGTTTGATTATATTACCAATGCCATTCCGCCTGCTTTTTATTGTATCGTAATTAGTGAATATCTTATAATTCTGTTTCCGGGTCTGGCTAATTTTTCGACCGAAATTGCCATTTCACTATTAATTGCCTTTGTTTTATTGCATTTAAGCGGAGTAAAAAACGGAAGTGTTATTCAGCAAATAACCAGTTTTTTAAAAGTGATTTGTTTTGTGGCTTTAGTTGTGGCTTGTTTTATGTATTCAGGTGTAAAATTAGATCCAATTCCGAAAAATAATACTGTCTTTCAAATTGGGTTATTATTTGGATTTTTTAAGTCTCTTCAACTGATCATCGGAACTTATAATGGCTGGAACGCTGTTTGTTTTTTTGCAGAAGAAAATGAAAATCCGGGCAAAAATATCCCGAAATCTTTATATAGCGGTGTATTGCTTGTTATAGCTATTTATGTTCTGATAAACATTGCTTTTTTCTATATTTTGCCCATTGAAACTGTAGCAAAATCTAATTTGGCTGCTGCCGATGTCGCCAATATTATTTTTGGAAAAAACGGTGCAATTATCGTTACCGTAATTTCTATTTTTTCTTTGATTAGTATTCTGAATGCCTTTATGATGATCCCTCCAAGAATTTTATACGGATTAAGCCGCGATGGTTTTTTTATCGAAAAAGGTACAACAGTCAACAAAGGCGGAACTCCTATTGTTGCGCTTTTGGTTTCGTCACTTTTCAGTTTGTTTTTAATTTGTATTGGTTCATTTGAAGTCCTGTTTTCTTTTGCTGCCTTCACCTCTATTATTGTTTGGGGATTGGCTTATTTTTCTTTGATTAAACTAAGAAAGTCCGAACCGGATTTACCAAGACCTTATCGCTCCTTTTGGCATCCATGGAGTACGATAATTGCTATTATAGCTTCTTTTGCATTATTGATTGGTTTTATTTTTAGTGATCCTAAAAGCTTTGTGATTATTGTGGGAATTACAGCCGTTTCTTACCCTTTATTTTTGGTTTTAAATCGAAAGAAAAACACATAATACTATTCTGAATCTTTAAAATAAAGTTAGAACCGTTTCTTAATTGAGACGGTTTTTTTTTGCTCTTTTTTGAAGCCTCATTTACTTTTTCTACATAAAAGGGAAAAGTTCAGCTATCTATAAAAGGATCTCACGCCTTTATTTATTCTTCTTAAGCAGGATTTTGGGGAATTATTTTTAAAAAATATCAACAACTTAAAAATCAGGTATTTATACGCTATTTCACTTCGTTTACTTTAACGAGATTTGTTATTGTTGAAGTAAATTCATACAAAACTATATTAGTTTGTAAATAAAATTATAGAAACAATATTTTAAAAGTTTTTCTTACTAACCATTTAATCCTCAGAATTATGAAAATGAAAACCACTTTGTTTTACGTATTCTGTCAAATCACAAATGACAGAAGTCCTCCCTTTTTTTTCCAAAGAACAAATCATGAAAAAATTTATCCTTAAAAATCAAAAAATCATATGAAAAATTTATACCAAATTATTCTCTTCCTGATTTGCGGAATCATGTATTCCCAAACGCAAAATGATATTGAAAAGATTAAGTCTGAAACAAATGTCGCAGAACTCGAAGCTTTAAGTATAAAATACAAAGCGGAGGCAGATAGAAATAAGGAAAGAGCAATAAGTCTTGCCCGAACTAATGGCTGGAGCCTGACCATTATTAATAAAGACGGGACGCAAAGTGAGTTGATGGACGTTACTCCGGACGGAAAGTCGCCAATTTACTTTACTCCTGAAAATGCCGACGCAGCAAAATCAACCCGAACAAATTATTTAAATTCCGGTGGTGGTTTGGGTCTTACACTCAACGGACAAACCATGACAGCCTATGTTTGGGATGGTGGCGCTACACTACCTACTCATAACGAATTTGGCGGAAGGGTTTCTATTTTAGATGGTGCCACCGTTATTAATCCGGCAAACAACAATAGTCAGCATGCCAATCACGTTACAGGTACTATCGTTGCTGCAGGTGTGGTAGCGCAGGCAAAAGGAATGGCTTATCAGGCAAATGCCAGAACCAACGATTGGAATAGTGATTTGTCTGAAGCCACAGCAGCAGCTGGTTCAAGCGGAATGTTATTATCCAATCATTCTTATGGATGGGCAACAAGAAGTTCTCCGGGAGGGCCTATTTTAATTGCTCCATGGCAATTTGGTGCTTACCAAACCATTGCAAGAGATTGGGATAACGTAATGTTTAATGCGCCGTACTACTTAATGGTAAAAGCTGCGGGAAATGATGGTAATGACAACACTGCAAATCCAAGCCCTATAGGAGGTGCAAGCTATGATAAGCTGACTGGATTTGCTACCTGCAAAAACAATCTTGTAATTGCAAATGCTAATGATGCTGTAATAAGCAGTACTGGAGCATTATCAAGTGTTACTATTAATGCCTCCAGCAGTCAGGGTCCTACAGACGATTTAAGAATCAAGCCGGATCTTACCGGAAACGGGACTTTGCTGTATTCGACCGCTACGCTTACATCTGTAATAACACCACTAACAAATAGCAGTTACGGAAACGCAACCGGAACTTCGATGGCGTCTCCCAACGTTACCGGAACATTGCTTTTGCTGCAACAACATTACAAAAACAAAACCGGCGGGTTTATGCGTGCTGCAACCTTAAAAGGATTGGCATTACATACCGCAGACGATGCCGGTCCGGTTGGTCCTGATGCTATTTTTGGATGGGGATTACTAAATGCAAAATTTGCAGCCGAAACTATTACAAAAAAAGGAACGAATGCTATTATCGACGAAAACACATTAAATAACGGAGCAAATTATAGTTTTACGGTAACATCTGATGGTGTAAATCCTTTGATTGCTTCAATTTCATGGACAGATCCCGCAGGTGCAGCTTATTTTGGAAGCACACCAAATATTGGTACTGCCAAATTGGTAAACGATCTCGATATTCGCGTAACCAATACAGCGGGAACTACTTTTCCTTACAAATTGTTAACAGCCACCACAAACACATTGGGTGATAATACCAGGGATCCGTTTGAGAGAATCAAGATCATTGGGGCTGCTGGCAACTACACGATAAGTATTTCTCATAAAGGAACTTTGGTAAACAGCCTTCAAAAATATTCTGTTATTGTTACCGGAATAGTGCCTCCGCTGGCTGATCTTTATATAAAAGACAGACCATTTGATACTGGTGTACAACCCAATCCGGATTCAGGACCTATGTGGATAAGCGATGATATTTGGGTAAGACAAAATATTGATGCAGGACTTGTACATCAAAATCCTGAATATAAAACAAGTTCACCAAATGCCGTATACATTAGAGTTTATAACAGAGGAACCGCTACAAGTTCTGCTTCAAAAGTAAAACTATATTTTGCCAAGGCATCTACAGGACTAACATGGCCTACTAACTTTATTAATTTTAGTGTACTTGGCGTATTACATGGCGATCTAATTGGCGAAGTTAATATTCCGGCCATAACTGCAGGCAGCAGTGCAATTGTTATGATTCCGTGGTATCCGCCAAACCCAGGTGATTTTTCATTTGACCAGCATCATTTTTGTTTAGCAGCCAGAATTGAATCTTTTGGTGATCCAATGTTTAATGAAGTTAATGGCAGTATTGCTCCAAATGCTAAAAACAACAATAATATTGCCTGGAAAAACCTGAGTGTTTACAATTTAAATACTACTGATGTTGTAGCGCCAACAGCCGTTTTTATTAGGGGAATAAAATCTAAATCTGTAAATATTAGATTTCTGGATAAAGGATTTAATGAAAACCTTAAAAACAATTTCTTCGAATTAGGCGGAACTATAGAAGCTACTCTTGATGCACGTTTATTTGAAAGAGCAGAATCTAATGGAAGCCTGAGAAGTGTGAAAATTATCGATAAAAATAAAATTCTGATCACTTCGGCAGAAGCGGCAATTACTAATTTACCTATCGATAATGGAGAAACTTTTGGGATAACATTTGATTTTAGGGTAGCAAGAGACTTTCCTGCCGAGGAACAAATTACTTTAGATGTCATTCAGGAAGATGCCTTAAAAGGTGAATTAGAAGGCGGTGAACGTTTTGCTCTTGTAAAAGCTGACAAACCTAACACTAAAACTGATGAAATCGTACTTAAAGAAGCAGAAGATTCCAGAGTATTTACGATTTATCCTAATCCAACAAACGGCATTTTTAAAATTAGCATCAACAATGCCGAACAGGGAACTTTAAAAATATCAAGCCTTTATAATGGTGTTGTTTTTGAAGAAAAAACCAATAAAGAAACAGAATTTAATGTGAATATCGCAAAACAAACTCCTGGAATCTATATAGTTCAGTTTATTTCTGATAAAGGAATTGTAACTACCAGAAAGATCATTAAAAACTAATTTCTGAGATTTAAATTATTTTAAAAAAAATCCCAATACTAAATTTAGTATTGGGATTTTATATTTAAAAGAAAATCTGATTCTTATTTCAATCCAGCAATACTCTGCTCGATTGTAGCAATCTTAGCCAAAGCATCAGCTTCTTTTTGTTTTTCGTTTGCTAAAACTTTTTCAGGTGCTCCGGCAACAAATTTTTCGTTAGACAATTTTGCCTGAACCGATTTTAAGAAACCTTGCGTGTAAACTAATTCCGCAGATAATTTTGCAATTTCAGCTTCAACATCAATATTTCCTCCTGAAATCGGAATGAAATATTCATTTGATTTTACACGGAAAGATAATGCTCCGTCTACTTTAGCAGAAACATATTCGAAAGCAGAAATATTTCCTAATTTCGTTACGATTGAATCAAAATAAGTCGAAATGTTTTCGCTGTTGATTGCTTTCAATTCGATAGCATCTTTAAACGGAATATTTTTATCTTTTCTGATCGTTCTGATTCCAGAAATTACTTCAATTGTATTATCAAAATCAGCAATTAAATTCGTATTAAATGGTTTTAATTCTGGCCAGGTCGAAACGATTAAAGCTTCTTCCGGAGTTCTGTCAGCAATTAAATGCCAAATTTCCTCAGTTAAGAAAGGCATAAATGGGTGAAGCAATTTCAGGTTACTTTCTAACATTTCGATTGCTTTATCAAACGTTGCTTTATCGATTGGCTGTTGGTACGCCGGTTTGATCATCTCTAAAAACCAAGAACAGAAATCATCCCAAACCAATTTATAAATAGCCATTAATGAATCTGAAATTCTGTATTTTTCGAAATTATCTTCAATATCAACTAATGTTTGCTGCAATTTAGCCTCAAACCATTCAATTGCTACTTTTGATGATTCCGGCTGCGAAATAGTTTCTGAAACTTCCCACCCTTTAATCAATTTAAATGCATTCCAAATCTTATTCGAAAATGCTTTTCCCTGATTACATAATTCTTCATCAAACATAATATCGTTTCCTGCAGAAGCGCTTAAAAGCAATCCTACACGAACTCCATCAGCTCCGAATTTATCGATCAAATCTAAAGGATCAGGAGAATTTCCTAATGATTTAGACATTTTACGACGTTGTTTATCACGAACTAAACCAGTTAAATATACGTTTGTAAACGGTTTTTCACCTGCATATTCGTAACCTGCAATAATCATTCTCGCAACCCAGAAAAACAAAATATCCGGACCTGTAACCAAGTCATTTGTTGGATAATAATATTTATAATCTGCACTTTCCGGATCCATTATTCCACCAAAAACTGACATCGGCCACAACCATGACGAAAACCACGTATCTAACGCATCAACATCCTGTGTTAAATTATTAATTGTTAATTGTTGATTGTTAGTTTTTTCCTGTGTTAATTTTAACGCATCTTCGATGTTTTCTGCAACTACGAAATCTTCTTTTCCGTCTCCGTAATAATAAGCCGGGATTTGTTGTCCCCACCATAATTGACGTGAGATATTCCAATCACGAATATTGTTTAACCAATGCGCATAAGTGTTTTCGAAACGTTTTGGATGTAATTTAATTTCTCCCGTTTCTAAAACTGATTTAATTGCCGGTTTTACTAAATCTTCCATTTTTAAAAACCATTGGTCTGATAATCTTGGTTCGATTACCGCTTTGGTTCTTTCAGATGTTCCTACTTTATTCAAATGGATTTCGGTTTTTGCCAAAGCTCCAATTTCTTCTAACTCTTTTGCAATTTCGGTACGAACCACAAAACGATCTTTCCCCTGATAATGTAATCCGAAACTATTTAGCGTAGCATCTTCATTAAAAATATCAACGATTTCAAGATTGTGTTTTTCTCCTAATGCTTTATCGTTTACATCATGCGCCGGAGTTACTTTTAAACATCCGGTTCCGAATTCTACATCAACATATTCATCTTCGATAATCGGAATTACTCGACCACAAATAGGAACGATGGCGCTTTTACCTTTTAAATGTGTAAAACGCTCATCATTTGGGTTGATACAAATAGCAGTATCTCCAAAGATAGTCTCAGGACGTGTTGTGGCAATGGTTAAAAATTCCTCAGTTCCCTCAATTTTATAGTTTAGGAAAAATAATTTTCCTTGTTGTTCTTCATAAATAACTTCTTCGTCAGACAGCGTTGTTTTTGCTTCCGGATCCCAGTTTACCATTCGGTATCCTCTGTAAATTAATCCTTTGTTGTATAAATCTACAAATGATTTAATTACAGATGCAGACATATCTGGGTCCATCGTAAATTTGGTTCTTTCCCAGTCGCATGATGCTCCCAGTTTTTTAAGCTGATCCAGGATAACGCCACCGTATTTATCTGTCCATTCCCAGGCGTGCGCCAAAAATTCTTCACGGGTTAAATCATTTTTATTGATTCCTTCCGCTTTTAATTTTGCAACAACTTTTGCTTCAGTCGCAATCGATGCGTGATCCGTTCCCGGAACCCAACAGGCGTTGAAACCTTTAAGACGCGCTCTACGAATTAAAACATCCTGAATTGTATTATTCAACATATGTCCCATGTGCAAGACTCCTGTCACGTTTGGTGGCGGAATTACAATTGTATAAGGTGTTCTATGATCTGGCTCCGAATGAAAATAATTATTTTTCATCCAGTAATCATACCATTTATTCTCGATCGTTTTAGCGTCAAATTGTGCTGGAATACTCATTTATAGATTGTTTAATCGTGGATATGTTTAATCGTTAATTTGTTACTTCGTTTAATCGTCTAAGCTTAATCAATGAAACGATTAAACAGTTAAACAAATTAACAATAAAAAAAATTGGTTCAATTTTTGTAATTATAACTGACAGCAAAAGTAAATAATTAAGTACACTATAAAAAGCGAAATAATAATTTGTGTATTAATTAAAACAAAGTATATTTACTTACAACTTAAAAACAATTTCAAAATGAAAAATGTTGCCACTTTTATTGTAATAGTATTATTTAGTGCAATAGGTTATTCGCAGAACGGTCCAAAAATTGAATTTTCGGCACCGGACAATACAGTTGATTATGGGAAAATATCAAAAAGTGATAATGGAGTTCGCTCTTTTGAATTTACAAACACCGGAGACGCCCCATTATTAATTACATCTGCAGAATCAACAGTAAGCACGATCGTCGTTACAAAACCTGCTGCTGCAATTATGCCGGGTAAAAAAGGAAAAATCGATGTGAAATATAATATGGCTGCAGGTCCTATTCGTAAAACAATTACTGTAGAAACCAACGCTGTAAATTATCCTGATGGTAGAGTTGCCCTAAAAATTAAAGGGGAAGTTTTATAAAAAATTACATTCTAAAAATAGTAAAGCCGCTTCAAATGAAGCGGCTTTTTTATGTCTTTTCATAAATGACAAATACATTACACATTTTTATTCTTTTATATTTCCAACCATAGCCCGCGGTTTCAACCGTGGGACACAATACAAGGCGAAACAATATACGCCCAATGGTTAAAACCATTGGCTATATTTACAATAATTACGTTGCTTTTATGAGTAAATCTTTGTCAAAGTTCAAACTTTGACAAAGATAATTACGCGTAATAAATCCGACAGGTTTTTAAAACCTGTCGGGTTTACTATGACGTTTTATTTGTCAGTGCATTCAACACTTTCAAATTTATATTTTACACGTTCAAAATCAATAGGTTTGTCTTTTACTAAGTACGTTACCCCCATTGTTGTCTGCATTGTACCATTTCCTAAAATCAACTGTTTATCACGTTTTAAAAGTGCCATTGGATTTTTAAAAATTCTGTCTTTGCTTGCCAGCTCTTTAAATGTATAGTCTACAAATAATGTATCACCATGAAATTCTCCAGCAACTTCACCCGTTCTTACTGTTGAAGGCGCCACTTTCATTACCATATCTCCGGTTAATTTTCCGTTTTTTAAGGTATTCAATTTTAAATCTATTGTATCTTTTTCGTATATGGCCTTATAGCATTCACTGCTTACAATCTTTTCTCCCTCAGCTTTAACAGCTTCGATTTCTTTTTGTTTTTCTTCTTTTTTACAGCTTTGAAATCCGACTAAGGTCAGAAGCAAAAATGGTATGACTAGTTTTTTCATAATTATATTAAATTCAATAGTTATTATACGTCGATGAATTTACAAATTTTTAATTACAAATTCACTTCTTCTGTTCAATTCATGATCTTCTTCTGAACAGGCATCATCGGTTTTACATTTTATAATCGGTACAGATTCCCCATAACCTTTTGCAGTAACTCTCTTTGAATCTATTCCGGATTGAATGATGAATTCCCTTGTTGAATTGGCTCTTTTTTGCGACAAATCTTCATTAAATTTTGCATTTCCACGCGAGTCTGTATGTGATCCAATTTCGATTACCATTCCGGGATATTTGTTCATTAAAAACACAACCCTGCTCAAAACCACTTTTGATTCTTTACGGATATACCACATATTGTAATCAAAATAAATTGGATCTGTTTTGATGATCAATCTGTTTTTATCATCTTTTATGACATCTTTTTCCTGTTCTAAAATCTGTTTTACTTTTTCATTCTTTTTAACTTCAGCTGCGACAATTGCTGCTTCTTTGGCTTTTTTCTCTTTTTCTTTTAATTGAACAGCCACCAAAGCCTCTTTTTTCTTATTCTCTTCTTCTATAATAATTTCCTGTTTTCTTTTCTTTTCGGCATTTTCTTTTTCTTCCAGTTTAATTGCATCTAAAGATTTTAACGCCAAAGATGCATCGTTTGTTTTATTTCTGGTTTTGTCCAAAGATAAAGTTACGGACTCATTTGTGTATTTTTCCTTGAAAGCCGAGACCTTATAACCAGCTTCGCATGCAACTGTAAAACTAAATTTTCCATCTGCAGAAGTTGTAATCGTATTCAGGGTTTTATTTTCTGAATCCTGCAAAATTACTGTTGCGTTTTCAAGCACCAGTTTTGTATCAATATCTGTAATTGTTCCTGCGATAAATTGCTTACAATCTTCGACAATTAGATCTTTGATTTCCTTAAATTGATAAATATCGTCGCTTCCTTTTCCTCCTTCTCTGTTTGATGCAAAATATCCTTCTTTGGTATTTGAATTGATATTAAAGGAGAAATCATCTAAATTTGAATTTAATGGTAAACCGATATTGGTTGGTTTTGAATATTCATTTCCTGTAATATCAGAAACAAAAACATCCAGCGATCCATATCCTAAATGTCCATCTGAAGAAAAATAAAGTTTATTATCATCAGAGGCAAACGGAAATTGTTCTCTTTTATCTGTATTGATAATTGGTCCAAGATTTTTTGGCGTATCAAAAGCTCCTTTATTAATGTTTACCGAATAAATATCAAATGAACCTAAACTTCCGGGCATGTCAGAGGCAAAGTACAATACTTTTTCATCGGCACTCAAAGCCGGATGTTCTACAGAATAATTCGGACTATTGAATGGAAGTGAAACAATATTTTTCCATTTTCCTTCAACCAATTCGGCTTTGAAAATTTGAAGATTTGAAATTTTCTGATCGTTCTTTTTCTTGCTTCCGTTTTTAGAATTATTTCGGGTAAAATAAATGGTTTTTCCATCTTTTGTAAAAATAGCGTTGGCTTCGTGTACGCCTGTTTTTAATTCGTCGGCAAAATATGTCACAATTGTTTCTGCAGAATTACTATTTTCAACCGGAACCTTTACCAGATTCAAATAAGTTTCATTGTCCCATTTGTATTTTTTGTCGAACAATCCGGGTTTTAATTTCACGCCTGCAAAAACCAGATTGTCTTTGTATTTAACAGCTCCAAATTCGGAATTCGGTGTATTTATTGCGAGATTTTTGATGTCAAATCTGTTCCCAATTGCTGATACATTTTCAAGTTCTTTTAATTCTTTCTGAAAATAAACAGAATCCTGGCTATTGGCTGATTTCGCATAATATTCTTTTAAAACAACATTTGCGTCGGCATAACTATTACTTGCTTTTAAGGTTTGAGCATATCTAAAATAATATTGTCTGTCTAAATCTTTGTTATAATTAGTGACCAAAAGCCTGTAATAACGCTGTGCTTTGATTAAGTCATTTGTATAATAATAAGAATCGGCCAGATTTTTAATTACTTCCTGCGAAGGTTTGGTTTCTGCCAGTTTTTGATATAAAATAATGGCTTCGCTGTAATAGGTTTTATCAAAAAACCGTTTAGCTCTGATCAATTCCTGATCTTGCGCATTTACAAACTGTATTGAAAATACGAATATAATAACGAGTAGTTTTTTCATATTTTTCATTTTAAAAGAATCTAGGTGATTTATCAAATCCTTTTCCTAATAAATCCAGATCAAAAAGCAGCATAATTTCGTGTGTTCCTGAATTAAACTGTCCTAAATTTGAAAGTGTATAATCGTATGCATAACCAACTCTAAGAGACGGCGTAACATTAATATTTACTAAGCCGCTTATAGCATCATCGATTCTATACGCAGCACCAAATTCAAATTTATTATTATACAAAACATTGGCCGTAATATCTATAGAAAGTGGCGCGCCAGTAACATATTTGGTCATGAAGGCGGGTTTTAACTTCACCTTTTCATTGATTTGGAAAACATATCCGGCGGTTAAAAAGGTATGAATATCTTCTGATCCGAAGGCGTTTATTCCTGATTTTTCTTCGATATGTTTCGTATTTAATAAGTTTGGCGCTGATAATCCGACATAAAAATTGTTTCTGAAAAAGTAAGCTCCTACTCCAATATTGGGTTTGGTTACGTTTACATTTTCGGCGAAAGCCAAATCTGTTGAGGTATCGCCACTTTGCAAAACAAAACCATTAAAATTGGTCTGAATAGACGAAAATCCTGCTTTTAAACCTAATGAAAGTCTGTTTTGTCCTCCCAAATTAAGTACATAGGCAAAATCAGCGTAGACGTTATTTTCTTTTTTTGCCCCGTCGCCAATATCATCAGATATTAATGACAAACCTACTTCGACTTTATCATTTATGGCTGTGTGACCAAAAAAGGTAAACGTTTTAGGAGCACCAACTGCGCCAACCCATTGTGTTCTGTACAATCCGCCCAGATTAATCATTGCCGGCATTCCTGTTGCATATGCCGGATTTACAACACTCATATTGTACATATAATGTGTGTATTCCGGATCCTGCTGTGCGGATATTGATGTTATATAAAAGAAAAAACTTATAAAAATTATTATGTTTTTCATTGAATGTATTATTAAAAAGTAAAAAGGAATTATCTGTTTAAGTAAAGACGGCCTTGTTTAGGAGGTCGATTGTCTTTATTAAAATTCAGAATATAAAAATAGACTCCGTTTGGCGCCATTCCGCTGCCAATTCCTTCTCTTTCATAATTTAAACCATCCCATCCCGGTTTATTTTTATGCCCTTTATACATTCCGTTTCCGTATCTGTTAAAAATTTCAATTGTATAATCTGGATATAAAAATTCAATATTCGGAATGACGTAAGTGTCGTTTACACCATCTCCGTTTGGAGAAAATCCGTCAGGAATAAAAAAGTCATTCGGCACATCATCGCAATCTGTTAATGTAACCGTTACTTCGAGATAATCATAAGAAAAACAATCACTTGTGCCCGAAAAATCAAAACCATAATATCTTCCCTGTTCTGTTAAAGCAGTTGTTGACGGCAATAAATTTCCGTTGTTTGGCGCATCGTACCAAACTATTGTTGCAGGAACATTGGTGTTGTTAGATAAATCTGCAACGGTTGGGGTATTTAATCCGCAAAAATTCTGTCCGTCTGTATTTAAGACCGGAGCGGGTGTATCATTTATGGTAACTGTTATCATAGTAGGCTCTGATGTACAATTGGATGTTGTTACTTTTACCCAGTAATTGCCTGACTGTAAAACATAAGTATCTGCAAATGGTGTTGCAGATGTCGCTGAATCATACCATTTATACTGCGCACCATTGGGCTGTAAATTAGCAATTGTCGCACCATCAACTTTACAAAATTCCTGATTAATAGCAGTTGGCGCCACAGGAATTGGGTTTATAGTAAACGGATCGGCAACTCCGCTTACATTAACTCCACATGTTGTAGCGTTATTTATTAAATTTGTAACTGTTGCAGTTGTGGTTCCTGTATTTAAAAGTAATGTGGAAGGAATTATAAAAGAAGCATTTCCGCCTGTTGGATTTAACACAATAGTCTGTACTGCTGATGGATTACTTCCGGAAAGCGTATAGGATAATGTTACGTCTGTTAAATTTCCTAATCCTGAAACTGAAGCCGAAACCGCATCTCCAAAACAAACATTAGCAATTTGTATTTTCAAATTGGCACTATTCGGTAACGGATTTATAACAATATTTCCCTTTAAATTTGCTGTATTTGTACAGAGTGATATTACATGGGTTATATTGGTAATTGTTATTACACCATTTCCGCTTCGTGAATTTAATATATCCGGAATTGTAAAACTTGCCACGCCACCTGTAAACGTAACACGTACTGTCTGGAAATTGGCTGTATTGGCTCCTGAAATATTATAACGAAGGTCATAAATACCGTCAATAATTTTTACTGCATTTGATATTACTGCCACAGCATCAGCATTCTGACACGTTTTTATTGGATCAATTTTTGCTCCCGTCAGATCAGGGATTGGGTAAATGTGAAGTACATCTGATAAATTATTACTAACATTGGTACAGGCTCTTTCGCTATTCTGGGCATATACATCAAGTATTGTTACTGTAAAATCTCCAACCTGTTTAAAATAATCTGATTTTATTGGAAAAAGAAGAACTCCGTTGGTAAAATTTGCTGTAACCGTTTCTATACCAGCATTTGGTCCTGAAACACTAAATCTCACGTCATAAGTTCCATTTGGAATCGCAGCCGGACCTTTTGTAAGTCTGGCAGCATACGTTGTCGTTGGAATTTCTGTTTCGCATATATCAGGGCTAACAACAAGCGTTGCACCAGTAAGATCCAGTTTTCTTTCGATTTTAATTGTTATTTGCTGATTATCAGCATTACAAACTGCTTCCGGGGATGGAACGCTGTAATTAAAATTATAGGTGCCTGCCCCAAATCGGTTGTAAATTTTTTCAAGGTCTATAATATGATCTCCGGCAAAAGTTAATTCTCCGGTTGGTCGAGGTCCCATATCGGTCCAGATACCATTGGGATCTGCATTTGTAAGCATATTATACAAGTCATAATTGGTATAATTAGTTATCGCATCGCTACAAATCAATAAAGGAGGTTTCGCATCTCCGGCTTCTGGTGCTCTTACAACTTTTACAAATACGGTTGCCTGAGGTGGAGCCACGCAGGTTCCCTCAGTATCCATCCTGTAAGTAAAAGAGTAAAGTCCGCTTAACTCCTTAACATTAACAGATTCCTCAATATCCTTATTAGTCCTGTTATCATGCCATTTTCCATTAAGCAACGGACTGAGAAATCTACCATCAAAAGCCTGAAAAAGATTATAAGTACCTAATGCAGAACAAATTATTGTTTGAGAAGGTTTTCCCGTATAACCGCCAATTGTAACATAAACGGTTGATGAATTATCTGTACAGCCTGCAATGCCATCTACTGTATAGGTATAACTAAATACACCACTATAGGAAATAGCATGTACATTTAAGAATCCAGTTGCAGGATCCAATCCTCCCATATCATAATCATCAGACCATGTACCACCCGGAGTCGCCGATGGTCCTAACAAAGAATATAAATTAACAGATGCGTTTGCAGCACTATCATAATCACAAATTGTCAATGTTGCATCATTTCCCGCACATTGAGCGTAAGTGGTTGTTGATAGTAATGATAAAAAAACAAAAAACAAGACAACTTGTAAGAAATTAGCGTATTTTTTGACCATAAATTATATTTTTGATAAACATAATAAAAATATTACGCCAATTTATCAAAAAACTTAATTTTCTTATTAATTTCGTCAAAAAATAAGAGCAAGGTCAAAAAAAATCTCGTTAACTTCTCTTTTAATACGAATATTATAATTCGTCTTCCAGCCTGAATCGAAATTTTAAAATCAAACTATTTCTCTCTATTTCCATATTAATCCAGGCATCCTCTTCAGACTTTAAAAGATTATTTATTTGTTGAAGAGAATATTTATAAGGTAATATTTTATTGATACTTACTATTATATCTCCCTTTTGAAGTCCACATTTATCAGCCGCAGAATTTTTACGAATATTTATGATTTCATACACTGGCTTCAAAAGAAATTTATATCTGAAATTATCATTATTTTTTTCTCTATCCTCCAACTCACTTACTGATGATGCAACTTGTACTGTTTGTAAATGAACTGTTTCCTGAACCCATTGTAAACCATTATGCTGAATCGTAATTCCGCTTTTATTATAGGTAAAGGGTTCATAAAATTTGGTGTTTTTTTTAAGATATAATTTTCGGTCTGCATAATCTAAAACCAAAGTAAATCGTTTTAAAATTTCACCGCCAACAGAACCAATACGATCCGGCACCATTTTTACATTTCGAATAGAAGTCGAATCCGGAAAAGAAACAATTGGGTTTTTAAATTCGAAATCGGCAATAGAAAATTTTTCCAATTTTGCCCGATGTCCTTCAATATCACCACTAAAACCTTTTCCTAAAAAATCAGGAAAATTCTTTTGTGGCAATTTTATTTTATTGTTTTCAAAAATCCAGAATGCATCACTATTTCCTATATCAATAAGCAATTTAGCGGGTATTTCTTCACCGTTTGAAACTGCTGTTGTATAAATATAAGGTTTCGATCTTTCAATCGTAATAGGAACTGCTTTAAATTTTTTATCTAATTTTTGCCTTGTTTCATCGTTATTTAAATGAACGATAACCTTCTTTTTTTGATAATTAATTTCGACTAAATTATTTTTAAAAAATTTATGTCCGATAATTCCGTTTACCGGAATACCGATGTGAGAAGACAAGTTAAAACTCTGATCTAAAATAATATAAACCAAATGATTGCTGGATTTTATACCATGAGTTTCCAGAATATTGTTTGTTGATTTTAATCCTTCGATTTCTTCTTCACTTCCTAAACCTCTCAGCTTTATTTTTTCTATATTATTAAAACTTACTTCCTGCATTTCTTCCATACTAAACAAAATGGTTTCTTCGACTCCTGAATCGAGTAAAAAATTCAATTCAACGCCGTTTACTTTTATCGGAATAAAAACAAGATTATTAATCAATTTAAAAGGAATAATAACCTTTTTACGATTGTTTTCAATTAAAAAATCACTTTGTGCTTTTAACGATAAAACTGACAAAAGCCCAAAAAACAACACAATATATTTTTTCATTGATAATATTTTATTATAAAATTAGTAAATATATTGATTATTGTTACATTTTTACAAGAGCCGTTAATGTTTACGTTAAATTCGAAAAAAAAATGCAAATTTGCACTTCAATAATTAAACACATGCCAACAATTTCAAACAAAGGCAGAAACATGCCCGAATCACCGATACGTAAACTTGCTCCTTATGCAGATATTGCAAAACAAAAAGGACATAAAGTGTATCATTTAAACATTGGTCAACCGGATATCAAGACACCCGAAGTGGCCATCGAGGCGGTAAAAAATATTGATTTAACTCTTATAGAATACAGTCCGTCTGCCGGATATGAAAGTTATAGAAAAAAATTAGCTAAATTTTACCAACGTCAAAATGTAAATGTTAACCCAGAAGACATCATTGTAACAACTGGTGGTTCTGAAGCTTTACTTTTTGCACTGGCCACAATTACAGATCCAGGAGATGAAATCATCATTCCGGAACCGTTTTACGCTAATTATCATGCATTTGCATCATCAACCAGCGCAACAGTAGTGCCTGTAATTTCGACAATCGAAACTGGATTTGCTTTGCCAAGTATTGAAGATGTCGAAAAACTAATTACTTCTAAAACAAAAGCTATTTTAATTTGTAATCCGGGAAATCCAACCGGATATTTATATTCTGAAACTGAAATTAAGCAATTAGCGAGTTTAATTAAAAAACACGATTTGTATTTAATTGCAGATGAGGTTTATCGTGAGTTTTTGTACGATGGCGATGATGAGCATTTTTCTGTAATGAATTTAGAAGATGTAGACCAAAACGTTATTATGGTCGATTCAGTTTCAAAACGTTACAGTATGTGTGGCGCGAGAATTGGCTGTTTGGTTACTAAAAACAAAATGGTTCTTGCAACTGTAATGAAATTTGCCCAGGCACGTTTAAGCCCGCCAACTATTGAGCAAATTGCTTGTGAAGCCGCTATAGATACACCTCAAAGTTATTTTGACGAAGTTATTGCAGAATACAAAAGCCGTCGTGATACTTTGATTACCGAATTAAATAAAATTGAAGGCGTAATTGTAACCAAACCAAAAGGTGCTTTTTACTGCATTGCTCAATTGCCAATTGACAATTCAGAAGATTTTGCACAATGGCTTTTAGAAAGTTACAATCTAAACGGCGAAACCGTTATGGTCGCTCCCGCAGCCGGATTTTACTCTACTCCGGGAATGGGATTAAATCAGGTGCGTATTGCTTATGTTTTAAATAAAAAAGATTTAGTTACCGCTGTAAATATTTTGAAAGAAGCGCTATTGGTTTACAACAAATAGAAAATAACAACTAAACACATCAACAACCATTAAAAAGACAATAACTTAACTGTTATTGTCTTTTGTATTTAAAAAAAATACAGGTTTTGCTTTAATTAAATTATATCCAAAAATGGATGATTAAATAGTAAAAACGATAGAAAATGTTTCCTTTTTATTAATTATCTTTACCGCCTTAAAAAGATATACCCATTATAATAGTAGTTTTTAATGACAAATAACGAAGATTTTTTAGACGAAATAGGAGACAATCATTTTAGTAGTAATGCGAAAAACCCTGTGAGACAGGATGCTTTTGATTTAACTGATGATGAAAAAATAGAAAAAATAAAAAAAGATGTTGAAAACATTCTACAGACTCTTGGAATGGATTTGACAGATGACAGCATAAAAGGTACTCCAAACCGAGTAGCAAAAATGTTTGTAAAGGAGATTTTTGGTGGTTTAAATCCTGCAAAACAGCCAAAAGCTTCTACTTTTGATAATAATTACAAATATGGCGAAATGCTTGTAGAAAAAAACATCACTGTTTATTCTACTTGCGAACACCATTTACTGCCAATTATTGGTAGAGCTCACGTTGCTTATATTTCAAGCGGAAGAGTTATTGGTTTATCTAAAATGAATCGAATTGTAGAATATTACGCAAAAAGACCTCAGGTTCAGGAGCGTTTAACGATGCAGATTGTTCAGGAATTACAAAAAGCTTTAGGAACTGAAGATGTTGCCTGCGTTATCGATGCAAAACACCTTTGTGTAAACTCAAGAGGAATTAAGGACATCGAAAGCAGTACCGTAACTTCTGAATTTGGTGGGAAATTTAAAGATCCTCAAACTAAAAGAGAGTTTTTAGATTATATTAAATTAGAGACTCAGTTCTAAAAAAGTTTATTGTTTTTAGTTTATAGTTTGTTGTTATGGGGAAAATACAGAAATTTGAAGATCTGGAAATTTGGAGATTAGCTCGACTAATATGTCAACAGATTGAATTTCTCATACAAAACACAAATTTAAAGACAAATTATTCTTTGAAAGATCAAATCGATAGGAGTTCAGGATCTATAATGGATAATATTGCCGAAGGATTTGAACGAAATGGCAATAGAGAATTCATTCAATTCCTGAGTATTGCAAAAGGTTCAGCTGGCGAAGTAAAATCACAATCATACAGAGCTTTTGATAAAAAATTGATTTCTGAACAACAACATTTACAATTGAACGAAACGGTTGAATTAGTAAAAAACAAAATTGGAGCAATGATGAATTATTTAAACAATTGCGAAATCAAAGGTCTAAAATTCAAATAACATTTCAACGAACAAAAAACAACAAACCAAAAACAATAAACATTTAAATAATGCCATTATATACAACACAGCCTCTAAAAATATACAATTCACTTTCGGGTGAAAAAGAAAATTTCAATCCAATTCATGAAGGAAATGTTGGAATGTATGTTTGCGGACCTACAGTTTACAGCAATGTACACTTAGGAAATGTGAGAACATTTATGTCGTTTGACGTTATTTTCCGATATTTTTTACATCTGGATTATAAAGTGCGTTATGTTCGAAACATTACTGATGTTGGCCATATTGTAGATGATGTTGATGAAGGCGAAGATAAAATTGCAAAAAAAGCACGATTAGAGCAACTTGAACCAATGGAAGTTGTGCAACGCTACACGGTAGATTTTCATGATATTTTGAAATCATTTAATTTTTTACCACCAAGTATTGAGCCAACAGCAACCGGGCATATTATTGAACAAATCGAAATCATCAAAAAAATTATTGATACCGGAATTGGCTATGAAGCCAACGGATCTGTTTATTTTGATGTTGTAAAATATAACGAAACCAACAATTACGGCGTTTTAAGCGGTCGAAATATCGAAGACATGCTGGCCAATACCCGTGATCTTGATGGTCAGTCAGACAAAAGAAACCCACAGGATTTTGCACTTTGGAAAAAGGCAGAACCAGAACACATCATGAGATGGCCTTCGCCGTGGAGTGATGGTTTTCCGGGCTGGCATCTTGAATGTACTGCAATGAGTACAAAATACTTAGGTAATCATTTTGACATTCACGGAGGTGGAATGGATTTAAAATTTCCTCACCACGAATGTGAAATTGCTCAAAACGAAGCTTGTACAGGTCAATCGCCGGTAAATTACTGGATGCATGCCAATATGCTTACCTTAAATGGTAAAAAAATGGCAAAATCAACCGGAAATAATATTTTACCAGGTGAAATATTAAGTGGGGACAACAATATTTTAAGCAAAGCTTTTTCAGCTTCTGTAACACGTTTTTTCATGTTGCAGGCGCATTACAGAAGTATACTGGATTTTTCTGATGATGCTATTGTTGCTGCAGAAAAAGGATATAAAAGATTGATGGAAGCGGTTGATGCATTGACAGATATTAATGCAGGCGCAACAAGCTCTATAGATATTGCATCATGGAAACAATTGTGCTACGATGCAATGAACGATGATTTTAATACGCCTATTTTAATTGCACAATTATTTGAGGCAGTTCGTTATGTCAATTTACTTAAAGAAGGAAAAGAAACCATTTCTACTGAAGATTTAAAAACATTTTCAACAGCAATGAATGCTTTTGTTTTTGATGTTTTAGGTTTAAGTGACGATAAAGCTGCTGACAGTAATAATGATAAATTAGAAGGCGTTGTAAATATGCTGATCGGAATGAGAAATCAGGCCAGAGCCGATAAAAACTTCGCACTTTCAGATCAAATTCGTGATCAGTTGATTGCTTTGGGCATTCAGTTGAAAGACGGAAAAGAAGGAACCAGTTTTTCAATATAACAAACTCAATTTCTAATAAATCATGAAAGTAATTACTCCATTTGTTTTATTAGTACGTTTTTACCAAACTGCAATTTCGCCTTTTACACCGGCAAGCTGCAGATTTGAACCAACCTGTTCCAGCTATATGATTCAGGCTTTACAAACACACGGATTATTTTATGGAGGATATCTGGGAATGAAACGCATTTTGAGCTGTCATCCGTGGGGAAGAACAGGTTACGATCCGGTTCCGGAAAAGAAATGCTCGCATAAACATTAACTTTAAATAAAGATTTACTCTGTTTTAAAGTTTTATTTTTACAATACAAAAAACAATATAATTATATGACACAAGCTTTAAATATCATTTGGAATCCTTCAGAAGGAATCGATTTAGGATTTTTTATGATTCGTTATTACAGTTTAATGTTCGTAATCGCCTTTGGATTAGGATGGTTTTTAATGAAGAAAATTTTCGAACGCGAAAATGAACCTTTAGACAAATTAGATTCTCTTTTTGTATGGACGGTTTTAGCTACTTTAATTGGCGCACGTTTAGGTCATGTTTTATTTTATGATTGGGAATATTTTAGAAATCATTTACTTGAGATATTTTTACCCTTTAAATTTGAACCGAAATTTGAATTCACAGGATTTCAGGGATTAGCAAGTCATGGTGCTGCAATTGCTATTATTATTGCCATGTATTATTACAGCAAAATGATCTTAAAACGCCCGTTATTATGGATTTTAGACCGCGTCGTAATTCCGGTAGCAAGTGGAGCAATATTTGTTCGTTTAGGAAATTTTTTCAATTCTGAAATTATCGGACATGAAACTACTTCTTCATTTGGAATTCGTTTTTTACATGATCAATTTAGCAAATCAGAAGCAGTAAATGCAACTCAAATTGCAAACCCTAAAGATGCTTACACGGCAATTGCAACAGATCCTAAATTTGCTGATTTATTAGCACAGGTTCCGGCAAAACACCCAACACAATTGTATGAAGGGTTTTGCTATATTTTTGTATTTGCCATTTTATATTTCTTATACTGGAAAACAAATGCAAGACTTAAATCTGGTTTATTATTCGGTTTATTTCTAGTTTTATTATTCGTAGTACGATTTATAGTTGAATTTGTAAAAGAAAGCCAGGGCGGAATTGAAGCCGAATTAGGTTATTTCTCTACAGGACAATGGTTAAGTATACCTTTTATCATTATTGGTCTTTTCTTTGTTATTAGAGCACAAAGAAATCCTTTAGCAGCTTCTTAAAACTCAGCTCCAAAATATAAAATGCCCGATAAGTAATTTATCGGGCATTTTTTTTATAATGAATATGAAATCCCAACTTCTATATTCTTAGTATTGTATCCGGCGTTTGCTGAGCCTAAACCAGCATTCGAAACATGCCTTACACTTGGACGCAAATCGAACTGAAGTTTATTTACTTTGAACGAAAAACCGACCGCAATAACATCCGCGAAAGCGAAACCATCAGACATTCTTTCGGTCTCTGTATCCGTAATCATCGGACCAATACTTCCCAAAATATAAAAAGAACACTTTTTACCAATTGATTTTCTGGCTAAGAAACCAATGTTTAAAACATATTCGTGAACCTCTTTTAACTGCGTATACTTTTCTCTTTTTTCAATATAATCCGGTTCTTCCGGCTTTACAAAATAAAAATTCAACAATTGATGTTTCCCAAAATTGACTTCCGGCTGAACTAAAACTTCATATTGAAAATGTTTTGTTTCCTTCAATTTATAATACAATTGCAGTTTATAAAAATGATTGGTAAAAGTGTAATCTTTATTATTGAATTCGCTTCCGAAACCATAATTAAAACCAATGGCAAGCTTAGATTTTACATCTTGTGCCGACATCTTTATTGCAAAGAAAAACACCAAAATATAGAGTAGTTTTTTATTCATACACGTGTTTTAAAACTATTTAAATATAGCACAAAAAAAAAGATCCGGCTTTCACCGGATCTTTTTAATATAATATAAGCAAATAATTATGCTTTGTTGTGCTTGTCTTCGATTGTATGTTTATCATCTTTAGAAATCGTGTCAACCAATACTGGTGTTGCGATAAATAATGAAGAATAAGTTCCTACAACAATACCAACCAACATAGCGAAGATAAACCCTCTGATAGATTCTCCACCAAAGATAAACATCGTTAATAATACAATGATCATCATTAATGATGTATTCAACGTTCTTGATAATGTAGTGTTAATAGAAGCATTTACGATATCTTCAAAAGATCCTTTACGGTTTCCAATAATGAACTCTCTAATTCTGTCAAATACAATTACAGTATCGTTCATTGAGTAACCAATAACGGTAAGAATCGCAGCGATAAAGTGCTGATCCATTTCCATGTGGAAAGGCATGAATTTATAACATAAAGAGTAAATTCCTAATACGAAGATAACGTCGTGCGCTACAGCTGCAATCGCACCTAATGAATATTGCCATTTACGGAAAGATACCATTAAGTATAAGAAAATTGCTGCCATTGCACCAAGAACCGCCCAGTAAGAGTTCGTTTTAATATCTTCAGAGATAGAAGCTCCAACTTTAGACTGTTGCAATACACCTACTTTTTTACCATCAAATGAGTTGATAAATTTATCATAAGTAGTATTTGGGTAATATTTTGCTAATGCTTTAAATAATATTTGATTCACCTCTTCATCAACTGCTACTCCATCTTCTTTGATTTTGTATTTTGTTGTGATTTTTAACTGATCGTCATCACCTAAAATTTTAGCTTCAACAGGAGTTCCGAAAGCAGCAGATAATTCATCTGAAACTACAGTTGCGTCAACCGGTTTTTCAAATTTAACCTGGAATGTTCTTCCTCCAACAAAATCAACACCTTCATCTAATCCGTTAACGAAGAAGATAGAAGTTAAACTTACTACAACTACAATAGAAGAGAAAATGTATGTGAATTTTTTAATTTTGATAAAATCAAAGTGGAAATTAGTAAACCAATTTTTAGTAATGTTTGTAGAGAAAGTTAAATCTCCTTTTCCTGCAATATTTCTATCGATGAAAATTCTTGCGATAAAAATTGACGTAAACATTGAAGTTACGATACCAATTAATAAAGTTAAAGCGAAACCTTTAATTGGTCCTGTACCAAAGATGAAAAGAATAGCTCCGGTTAAAACGTGCGTAACGTTTGCATCAATGATAGAACGCATTGCACCATGCCATCCGTAAGATGCTGCTACAGCTTCTGCCAACGATTTACCTTCACGTAATTCCTCTTTTGCTCTTTCAAATATAATAATGTTGGCATCTACCGCAGTACCTAATGTTAATACGATACCTGCAATACCTGGTAATGTAAGTACAAAACCAAAACTTGCCATAATTCCAAACAAGAAAAGTAAGTTTAATAATAACGCTAAGTTAGCATACCAACCTGCTTTACCATAATAGAATACCATCCATAAACAAACTAATAAAAATCCTAATACAGATGAGATTGTACCTGCATCAATTGCAGCCTGACCTAAAGATGGTCCTACAACAGTTGATTGAATAATATCTGCAGAAGCCGGTAATTTACCTGCGTTTAATACGTTTGCTAAATCTTTAGTTTCAGCAACATCAAAAGAACCTGTAATTTCTGATCTTCCTCCTGCGATTGGACCACTTGTAACTCCAGGAGCAGAATAAACGATGTTATCTAAAACAATAGCGATGTAACTTTTTTGAGAAAAAGCTCTTCCTGTTAATTCTTCCCAAACTTTAGCTCCCTGACTGTTCATTTGCATAGAAACAGCTGGTTTACCCATTTGGTCAAATGTATCTTTTGCATCAGTAACAAGACCACCGTTCATAGCTGGTACATTGTCTCTGTTTCCTTTTAAAGCGTATAATTCTACAACTTCAACATCTTTTTGTTTTGCATCTTTAATTGTAGTTGGTTTACTCCAAACAAATTTTGCATAATGTTGGTCAGCGCCCAATAAAATTCTGATGTCAGCTCTTTTGAAATATTCATTTACAACAGCTGTATCTTTTGGAGCGAAGTAACCTAAAACTGGTCCTCCACCTTGTCCTAAAATTTTATCAAATAATGGATTGTTTCCTTTTTTAGCTTCAGTAGAATCTTTAGTATCAGTTAATAAAGCATTCAATGAATCTTTAGCAACTGTTTTAGTCTCTTTAGTTTTAACCTCTGTCTTTTTTAAAGCTTCGTTTGCAGCTACTAAAAAGTTTCCGATTTCTTCTATTTTATAAGTTTCCCAAAACTCTAACTGAGCTTTTCCACCTAATAATTTTTTAATTCTATCAACATCTTTAGCACCTGGAAGCTCTACTAAGATTCTTCCTGTAGCACCCAATTTTTGAATATTTGGCTGTGTTACACCAAATTTGTCGATACGCTCTCTTAATACTTTGTAAGCACTTTCGATAGACTCATCAACTTTTTTTCTAATTACTTTTTGTGCTTGTGCATCCGTCATTTCGAAAGCAATCCCGCCTTCTCCCTGTAAGTTTCTGTTAGCAAAAATTTCTGGAGAAGCTAATTTTGTAGTACCATTTGAATTTGCATCAAAAGCTTCAAAAAATTTATCCAAATAACTTTTATTTCCTTCTAAATTTGCAGTTGCGTCAGCTAATGATTTATTAAAAACCGGATTTTTAGAATTGTTTGCTAATCCTTTTAAAACATCTTTAATAGAAATTTGAAGAATAACGTTGATTCCTCCTTCTAAGTCAAGACCTTTGTTGATTTGCTTATTTTTTACTTCGTTATAAGTAAAATCAGTAAATCCAAGATTCAACACTTTTTCTTTTCCAATAGAATCTAAATATTTTAGCTCTTTGTCAGGATTATCTCCTGCAATAGCTTTAGCTTCACTTTTGACATTACTTGCCACGTAAGTGAACGAAAGTTGGTAAATACTTACCAATGCAAATAGAATTGCGAAAAATTTAATAAGTCCTTTATTCTGCATTATTACTAAAAATTAATTATGTTTTATTGTTTGTTTTTGTTTTAAAGTACCATAAAATAAGCCCTGACATCATTTTTATAAAACTAAAAAACTAAATCACGAATTACCACATTTTTTTTAAATCGAGCAAATATATAATTAACGGAAAGATTAACCAATTTATTTATTAATTAATCTTAAAAAAAAGACTGCAAAAGTGCAGTCTTCTTCTTTTTTTACGGAAATATTTATACTAAAATCGATTTTAGAGCATCATTCATTCCCCTAACTGCATCTGCACTTTTAGCGAATAAAGCCTTCTCCTGCTCGTTTAAATTGATATCTAAAATTTCTTCTACTCCATTTTTACCTATTATACAAGGCACTCCTATGCATATATCATTTTGTCCGTACTCGCCTTCTACGAAAACAGAACAAGCAATCATTTTCTTTTGATCATTCAAAATACTGTCTACTAAGTAAGCTACCGAAGCTCCCGGAGCATACCAGGCCGATGTTCCTAAAAGACCTGTAAGCGTTGCTCCGCCAACCATTGTGTCTGCAGCAACTTTTTGAAGCACTTCCTCTGAAAGAAATTCTGTTACCGGAATTCCGTTATAAGAAGCCAAACGCGTTAACGGAATCATAGTTGTATCACCATGTCCTCCAATTACCATTGCAGAGATATCATTTGCAGGTTTATTCAGAGCCAAAGATAAATAAGTTCTGAAACGAGAACTGTCTAACGCTCCACCCATACCAATAATTCTATTTTTTGGTAACCCTGTAGATTTTAATGCTAAATAGGTCATCGTATCCATAGGATTTGAAACCACAACTATTATTGTATTTGGAGAATGTTTTAGTACATTTTCGGCAACTGTTTTTACAATTCCGGCATTGATACCAATTAATTCTTCACGAGTCATTCCTGGTTTTCTCGGAATTCCAGATGTAATAACCACTACATCACTTCCGGCAGTTTTAGAATAATCGTTGGTTACACCAGATACTTTGGTATTAAAACCTGTATTTGTGGCACATTGCATAATATCCAACGCTTTCCCTTCGGCAAAACCTTCTTTAATATCCAACAACACTACTTCGCTTGCAATTCCTCTATAAGAAATAACATCAGCACATGTAGCTCCAACATTTCCTGCTCCTACAATGGTAACTTTCATATTTTATACTTTATCGGTTATTAATTTGTTTGTTTATTGTATAAACTAACAATTCGTTTAATTGTTTAGTAAATTTAAACAATTAAACGAATTCTGTAGTGTTAAAATTTATTAGGCATCGATGTTTGCGTAAACAGCATTTTTCTCGATAAATTCTCTACGTGGTGGTACTTCATCTCCCATCAACATGGAGAAAACTCTATCGGCTTCTGCCAAACTATCAATTGTTACCTGACGTAAAGTTCTGAAGCTCGGATCCATTGTAGTTTCCCATAATTGCTCTGCGTTCATCTCTCCAAGACCTTTATAACGTTGAATAGCAGCACTTCCTCCCATTCTTTCATTCGCCTGATCACGTTGAACATCATTCCATGCGTATTCTTTTTTGTTTCCTTTTTTAACTAAGTATAAAGGTGGTGCTGCGATATAAACGTGACCTTCTTCGATCAATTCTTTCATGAAACGGAAGAAGAACGTTAATATTAAGGTAGAAATGTGACTACCATCGACATCGGCATCACACATGATGATTACTTTATGATATCTTAGTTTTTCAAGATTTAAGGCTTTACTGTCTTCTGCAGTACCAACGGTAACTCCAAGAGCAGTAAATATGTTACGAATCTCTTCGTTTTCGAATACTTTATGGTGCATCGCTTTCTCCACATTCAAAATCTTACCACGTAATGGTAAAATCGCCTGAAAGTTACGATCACGACCTTGTTTTGCTGTTCCACCAGCCGAATCTCCCTCGACAAGGTAAACTTCACATCTTGCAGGATCCTGCTCAGAACAATCTGAAAGTTTTCCTGGCAATCCGCCACCGCCCATAACGGTTTTACGCTGTACCATTTCACGTGCTTTTTTTGCAGCGTGACGTGCCTGAGCAGCCAAGATTACTTTTTGGATAATGATACGCGCATCATTTGGATTTTCTTCCAAATAATTCTCTAACATTTCTCCAACTGCCTGAGAAACCGGAGAAACTACTTCTCTGTTTCCAAGTTTTGTTTTTGTCTGACCTTCGAATTGTGGTTCTTGTACTTTTACCGAAATAATAGCTGTTAATCCTTCACGGAAGTCATCTCCCGCAATTTCGAATTTCAATTTATCCAACATTCCGGATGCATCTGCATATTTTTTAAGGGTTCTTGTTAAACCACTTCTAAAACCTTGTAAATGCGTTCCTCCTTCGTGTGTGTTGATATTATTTACGTAAGAAAAAATATTCTCTGTATAACTTGTATTGTAAATCAATGCAACTTCAACAGGAATTTCACCTTTTTCGTGATCCATGCTGATAACATGAGAGATAATTGGCTCACGGTTACCATCTAAATAACGAATATATTCTTTTAGACCTTCGTCTGAATGAAAAACTTCAACTTTAAATTCGCCTTTATCATCTACTTCTCTTTTATCTGTAAATGTGATTGTAATTCCTTTGTTTAAGAAAGAAAGCTCACGCATACGAGCTGAAAGTGTATCATATGAAAACTCTGTAGTTTGAGTAAAGATCGTATCATCAGGATAAAAAGTCTGACGTGTACCTCTTTTATCTGTTTCTCCAATTTGTTTAACCGGATACATTGCTTTACCTCTTTCGTATTCCTGCTCGTAGATTTTACCATCTCTAAAAACAGTAGATTTCATATGAACAGAAAGGGCATTTACTACAGAAACCCCAACACCGTGTAAACCTCCGGAAACCTTATAAGAATCTTTATCGAATTTACCTCCGGCACCAATTTTAGTCATTACTACCTCAAGTGCCGAAACACCTTCTTTTTTATGTAAATCAACTGGAATACCACGACCGTTATCTTCAACTGTTACCGAACCGTCTTCATTTATTGCAACACCAATGGTATCACAATGTCCGCCCATCGCCTCATCAATAGAGTTATCAACAACCTCATAAACCAAATGATGCAGACCTCGAACTCCCACATCTCCAATATACATCGATGGACGCATTCTTACGTGCTCCATTCCTTCTAATGCCTGAATACTATCTGCTGAATAATTGTTCTTCTTGATTTCTTCGCTCATATAATTTATTCTAAAAAAATGTAATTAGTGTCTAACACGCAAATATATAAAAACGCAAATTATATATCCGTTAAATTCCCATTTAAAGCACGTAAGTTATTAACACAATTGTCTGAAAAACCAAAAAATAAGCCTAAAAGTTAGTTTAAATTCCAAACTTCTTAAAATCCAAATTCCAAAAAAGGAATAACTCAATAAAATGCAATTTTTAAAGTTCAAAATTATGTCTAAATCCGATAAAGAATTCCAAATTCCAAGCGATAGAAACAAAAAAAATCCGAGTCTGATTTTAAATATCATCTCGGATTTTACATTTAGATTCCAATTGGAATTTGGAATTTATTTTTTGGAATTTTAAATCGTAATTCCTGATTTTGAAATTTCAACATCCGCTTTAACGTGAGCCGCATTTGCTCTTCCGCTTGGATCAAGATTTTCCTGCCATTTCGGAATCCATTTTCTAACAGTTTGTGCCGCACTAATCTGTGGGTAAAATTTATGGAAAATAGAACGGTATAAATAAGCTTCTTTTGTTGTTGGCGAATTGTATGGAAATTCTGCAGCAGCGCCTTCTAATTGCGCATCTGTAACCTGAGTGGCACAATATTCGATCAATTCATCAATCCAGCTATATCCTACTCCATCAGAAAACTGCTCTTTTTGACGCCATAAAATTTCTGCTGGCAAATACGGATTTTCAGGTGTATCAAATGCTTTTCTTAAAATGTATTTTTCGATACCATCATACGTTTTAGGCTGTTTTTCTTCGGGCTTAATTCGAATAGTAGCATCCAAAAACTCCTTGTCTAAAAACGGAATTCTGGTTTCGATACCATTTGCCATTGTTGATTTATCAGCACGAAGCAAATCGGCAGTAAATAATTTCTGAACTCTTTCGATAGTTTCTTTCTGAAATTCTTCTGTAGATGGGGCATTTCTAAAATACAAATGTCCACCAAAAATTTCATCAGCTCCTTCACCCGAAAGAATCACTTTTATACCTTTTTCTGAAATTACTTTTGACAACAAAAACATTGGCACACTTGCCCGTACCGAAATAATATCATAAGTCTCAATATTCCAGATTATTTTTTCCAGAATTTCAACACCTTGCTGAACCGTAAAGTGAATTTCATGATGATCTGTACCTAAAAACTCCGCTGCTTGTCTGGCTGCTTTTGCATCTGGCGCATCAGCATTTAAAGCAATAGAAAAAGATTGTAGTTTTTTACCATTTTCTGCTGATAATCTGGAAGCAATTGCAGAAAGCAAAGAAGAATCCAAACCTCCGGAAAGTAATACACCATAAGGCATTTGACTCATCAGACGTTTACGAACAGCCTCTGTAAGGCTTTCTCTGATTAATTGTAAATCCAGATCCTGATTTGCATTTTCATAATCCTCATATTCAGGCTGGTAATATTTTACAAAACCTTTTTTAGGTGTATAATAATGCCCAGGAGGGAAAGTTGAAAATGTTTTGCACTGATCTGCAATTGATTTCATTTCAGAAGCAAAATAAATCCTCCCTCTTTCATCCAGACCGTAATACAATGGTTTTACTCCCATAGGGTCTCTTCCTGCAATATAATCGTCTCCATCAACAATTACAAAAGTCCAGTCACCATCTAATTTATTGCAAAAATCATATCCAAATTCTTCATATAAATGCACAATAACTTCAGAATCTGATTTTGTTCTAAACGTATGCTCTTTCAGAACTCCGTTTTTCAGTTCCTGATAATTATAAATTTCTCCATCATGAATTACCCATGCATCTTTTGTCCCCTGAATTGGCTGTTTCCCCGATTGTAAATCGACAATCGCTAAACTTTCATGACAAATAATACTGCCATTTTTCAGGATTTGAAAATCACTTTCATCAGGCCCACGATGCGACATTCTTTTAGAAAGCTCTCTTACGAGTTGCGGGTCTTTTCCTTTGCCTATAACGGCCAATATTCCAGACATACGATTGTATTTTTTATTCTTTATTTTTTTAAATAGTGGTGCAGGTTTATTTTAGCAAAAAAACTAAATTTAAAATATTCTGTTGGGGAATGTCAAATATAAAAAAGAAAGTTAAATAATTGCTAATAATTATCTTCAAGTAATTGAAATATTACAAATTAACATTTTTAGACAAGAAAAACGTCCTCAGAAACTGAGAACGTTTTTCTAATAACTAAAATATTAAGTAACTAAGTTTATGCTTTTTCGTAAGCATCATCATGCACACTTGCAACCGCTCTACCAGAAGGATCGTTCATGTTTTTGAAAGCTTCATCCCACTCCAATGCAATTTTTGTACTACAAGCCACACTTGCTTCCTGAGGCACGCATAACGCAGCTGCATCACTAGGGAAATGTTCTGCGAAGATTGAACGATAGTAATATTCTTCTTTTGAAGTTGGCGTTTGTAACGGGAATTTATATTTCGCATTTGCCAATTGTTCATCTGAAACTTCTTTAGCTACCACTTCTTTCAAAGTATCAATCCAGCTGTATCCTACTCCGTCAGAAAATTGCTCTTTTTGTCTCCATGCTACACTTTCCGGCAACATGTCTTCAAAAGCTTTACGAACCACCCATTTCTCCATCGGGTGTTCTTTGTTGATCATTTTATCTTGTGGATTGATGCGCATGGCAACATCCATAAATTCTTTATCTAAAAACGGCACACGACCTTCGATTCCCCAAGCTGCCAAACTTTTGTTGGCACGCAAACAATCGTACATATGTAATTTACCTAATTTACGAACGTTTTCTTCGTGAAATTCTCTTGCGTTCGGTGCTTTGTGGAAATATAAATAACCTCCGAACAACTCATCTGCACCTTCACCCGAAAGCACCATTTTAATTCCCATTGATTTAATAACTCTCGCCATTAACCACATTGGTGTTGAAGCTCTTACCGTAGTTACATCATAGGTTTCTAAGTTGTAAATTACATCACGAACCGCATCTAAACCTTCCTGAATTGTAAACTTAATTTCGTGGTGAATTGTTCCGATATGTTTTGCAACGATTTGAGCTGCTGCTAAATCAGGAGAACCATCCAATCCTACCGAAAAAGAGTGCAATTGTGGATACCAGGCATCTGTAGTATCATCAGATTCAATACGTTTTTGTGCAAATTTTTTGGCTACAGCCGAAGTAATAGACGAATCTAAACCTCCTGAAAGTAAAACTCCGTAAGGAACATCACTCATTAATTGTCTGTGAACTGCTGCCTCTAAAGCTTCTTTAATTGCAGGAATACTTGTTTCATTGTCTTTTACTGCATCATATTCTGTCCAGTCTCTTTTATACCATTGCACAAATTCGCCGTCTTTGCTCGTCATATAATGTCCTGGAGGAAACAATTGGATTTTTGTACAATATCCTTCTAAAGCTTTTAATTCAGAAGCTACGTAAAAAGTTCCATGCTGATCCCACCCAATGTATAATGGAATAATTCCCATATGATCACGAGCAATAAAATACTCATCTTTCTCAACATCATAAATTGCAAATCCAAAGATTCCGTTCATTTCATCAATAAAGTGAGGTCCTTTTTCCTGGTAAAGCGCCAAAATAACTTCACAGTCACTTTCAGTCTGAAAGTTATATTTTCCTTCAAATTGTTTGCGTAATTCTCTGTGGTTGTATATTTCACCATTTGCAGCCAAAACCAATTTTTTATCTTCTGTAAATAAAGGCTGTTTTCCCGAAGCCGGATCAACAATCGCTAAACGCTCGTGAGAAAGAATTGCTTTATCATTGCTATAAATCCCGCTCCAGTCTGGTCCACGGTGACGAATGATTTTAGACATTTCTAATACTTGAGGTCTTAAGGTTTCTGCTTTTTGTTTTAGATCAAAGGCACATACGATTCCGCACATAATTATATATTTTTTTATTTGTAAATTTTATTTTGATAGGGCAAAGATGCGGTATTGGTTATAATTGAAAAACACAAATACCTATTTTAGTTATAATTTTAAACCATAAACTTAATTTTACCTATTAAATGTAAAATTTTAGCATAAAAAAACGCCCCGAACTTGAAAATTTTAATTTTGAAGATGAAAGAAGGATAAAATTTACTGTTTTTGATGATTTTTTGAATTATACTTTCGGATGTTTAAGAAACGATGAAAGATTGTTAAGAAAACGAATCACAGTTGTTCTGAAATTATTGTTTACGTTTTTTCATCTGAGAAACGAAGGATAACAAGATTGTGTGCATGCGCACCTTTGTCAAAGTTTAAAACTTTGACAAAGGTCTTATAGAATCTAGTTTATCTACAAAACACTCTCAATAGTATAATGCGTTTTATTAATCTCAAATTGAAACCCAACCTTATTCCCCATTAAATGTGACCCCAAAGGAGATTGCGGAGAAAGTGCAATTACATTTATACCGTCAATTGTAATTTTAGGAAGTGCAACACTCAAATACAAATGAATTCCGTTTGCTTTAACCAAACTTCCGGAAATGATATTCTCAGTTGTTTTTGAAGCGTCAATTTTATCTAAAATCGCTTTTTGTGTTATCGCTTCTTTTAATTTATTGGTTAGTTTTTCCTGTTCGATATGCATCATCGACAAAGCCGTTTCATGCTTATCGCCGGCAGAACCTTTTGCATCGTTTTTAGAATCTTCGGTCAAAGCCGAAATCATGTCCCTAAAAACATCTATTCGGTCCTGAACCATTTGTAAATAATAAGAATGTATTTTTTGTTTAAATGTCATAGTATTTTGCCACAAAGGCGCTAAGTCGCAAAGATCGTAAAAAAAAGTAAGCCACAAATTCACAAATAAGATTAATCTAAATTGGTGAATTCGTGGCTTAAAAATTTTAAAAAAAATCTTCGTGCCTTAGCGCCTTCGCGGCAAAAAACTAAAAGTCGAATTTATAATTTGCTCCGCCTAAAACCTGGAATCCCTGAACAGGATAATTTAACCATTTTTCGTAAGCCTGATTTCCGATATTATTTAATTTTAAGAAGAAAGTCAAACGATCGCTGAATTTATATCCCAAATGAGCATTCGCATCAAAATAACTTTTTAAAGAAACTACAGTTGGTTCTGTAGCTAAATCCAGGTTAGATTGCATGTCCTTACGTTCTCCCACATAAAAAACATTTAAACCAGCGTACCATTGTTTTGTAATATTTACATCCAGACTAGAACTTAACTTCATAGTTGGTAAATTCCATGCTTCTAACTGGCCATCTGTTTTATAACTATTGAAGGTTCCGTTGATTCCGAAAGTCACGTTTTCAGAGAAATCAGCTTTTAATTCTCCGTAAAAACGAAAAGTTCTGATGTCTTCATAAATAACTCCAAACGAGTTTCCGTAAGCATAATTTTGATTTGTAATATCTTCTGTATAATCATTGCTTTTAAACAAAGCTTTATCTTTTTCATTCAAATAAGACCCTGTCAAATTATAGCTTACATTATTTGCCAATTTACCTTTTAAACCTGCAAAAACATTGTATTGCGTACTTGATGGTCTCATGTTTAAAGTTGGTGACAAAAACGGATTTTCGGTAACAAAATCAGCATATGAATTTTGATTTAAACCACCATTTACTCCCGTGTAAAAAATCATTAAATCACCCACCAATTTATACGAAGCATTTACTTTTGGATAGATATAAAACTTGTTTCCGCTGTTTTCAGAATCTAATCCATAATATAATCCCGCTCCCAATTCTAAAGTCCAGTCATTTTCGTTCACAACAAAACTTGGTTCAACTCCAAAATTAGTAAGACTGTATTTTATAGGTTGTCCGCTATTTTGAAAATAATTATTCTCAAAACTTCCGCTTACGTGATCAATAATAACATTAGTGTTAATTGACTGATCCATAACATCAACTTTAAAAGTCGGTTTTACGTAAAATCGATTTTCTGAAGAAGAAAAACTATCCGAGAAATGTGTAAATCTCGTAGCAACTTTACTAAAAATTCCATCTGTAAAATCAATATTTCCTCCTAAAGAAATAGTATTATAGGAATGATTAGGATTAATTTTATCTATTAAAATAAAACGATCTTGTGGCAATAAAGTTGAGCCAAAATCGACCGGCAAACCATACCAATTGTAAACTTGATTTTGATATCCTAAATCAATATTCCATGACATATCGCGATTGTTTTGTCCGTAACCCACATTTAATGCTGTATCATAAAATTCATCATTCAAAAACACATCTTTAATTCCGCCTTGCGATGAGTGATGGCGAAACATTCCCGCAACATAATCGTTATTTCCCAAATCCTGTGTAACGAATAATTCAGCATTTAATGTACCATAATTTCCAACACCCAAAGTCGCATAATTATTAAATAAACGTTCTTGTTTTGATTTATCAACACCGGCTGCTTTTCCCTTTGATGGTGTAAATGTTGACGCTACAGGAACTGATAATATACTATATTTTATAGTTTCTTTTGCCTGATTCCCCGAGTCGTCCAACGATGGTGTTTCTTTTACTTTAAAAGCATCTGATATTGTTGGCGAATAAGGTTTTACCACATTTACAGTTTCAGTACCAATGGTTTCTTCTTTCTTTTGTGCAAACGAAAGCTGAAAAACAAACAGCAAAATCAAAATGATAGTTTTATTCTGGAAATTAATTTTCATATTTATTTTTTTTGAGAGTATAGAGATTTGAGAGTATAGAGAAAAGAATAAAGAAAATAGACTTTTGCCTACATCTTGATTCTTTCGACTCTTTGTTTTTTTTTATTTTTAAATCTATATTCTATTCTCTATGTTCTTTATTCTAAAATCTATTTTCTTTATTCTTTATTCTATATTCTTTATTAAACCTCCCACTCGCCTTTGGCAACAAATTGGGCATTCCCTCCTATTTTAATATCAAATTCGTTTTCGGTTAATTTTCCTTTAAAATGAATTTGCGACGGACGGTTGATATAATCTCCCTGATAATTGATTAATTCAAATTCAGGTTTATGATATTTTAAAAGAAAAGCCTGAAGACATGTACTTGCACTTCCTGTTGCTGCATCTTCAACTAACTGATTATGTTCAATACACAGCATTCTGCTGAACAGTTTCGAACCTTCCAAATAATAAAAATACAAACCTCTGTGTGTTGTTTTGCAATGCTTTTTCAGCCATTCATCTGTTTTATCTTTGTCTAAAACCAAATTTTCCAATGCTCTTTTACTGCTTAATCCAACCATGACAAAAGCACTTCCGGTTGTAACTTCCTGAATTGGAAACTGATTTTCGAAATCTTCTTTTTTCAGATTACTGAACGATGGGAAATCTTCTTTCGAAAAAACATCCCAGAATTTTGGCTGTGCCGCTTTTAGCCAAATCAAATCGTTTGACTGATGAATTGAAATGGGTCCAATCGGAACATTTAATGTTATACTTTCAGGAGAATTATCAAATATTTTATTGATCAAAACCCATGAAGTTCCAATGATCGGATGACCCGCAAACTGCATTTCCTGAGATGGTGTAAATATTTTAATTTCTGCCTTATTATTTTCTTTATCTAATTTGGTCACAAAAGTACTTTCGGCAAAATTAATTTCGCGCGCAATTTTTTGCATTTCTTCCGAACTTAAATTTCCGGTATCTAAAAAAACAGCCAATTGATTTCCGGCATATTTTTTATCTGTAAAAACATCAACTATATAAAAAGGTAAACTCATTTTTCTTAAAAGATTTTTAGAGAATAGAATATAGAGAATAGACTTTCCAATCTTTGCTCTTATATCTATTTTCTTTATTCTATTTTTCTTTGCTCTATTTTCTTGCTTCTATTCTCTTGTTTCTTACTTAGTAATCGACGAATTCGTTTTAGATTCTTCCAATTTGATCGCGCTTAATTCTCTTTTTGCTTCTTCAACTACATCCGGATAATCTGTAAAATTGTTTATTACGTTATCCAAAATATAAGTTGCCTGATAGCTATCTTTTAATCCGTAGAAGTTTTTCGCCATCAAGACTAAACTTTTTGCTCCGTAATATTTATAGCCAGAATAGTTTTTTGCTAGTTTTTGAACCGCAACATTCGATGCATCAAATTTGCCTTCTTTCGTTTTAAAATAAGCATCATAATACAACGCTTCTGCCGCTAATTCTCCTTTTGAAGTTGCTGATAATTTAGCGTAAGCTGCTTTTGCCTTGTCTTCGTCGCCGGTTTGCATTGCGGCACGAGCCACGATAATTTGCGCATCCGATTTTACATTGGCATCTGCTTTTGCATTCTGCAATACTTTATCAGCATAAATAACAGAATTGTCGTAATCTTTTTTGTCGTAATAACACTTCATCAAATTTGCCTGAGCAAAACTTTTATTTTGAGGATAGTCTGCTTCATTTTCTAAACGTACTAAAACCGGAATTGATTTATCACAATCTTTTGCTTTTAAGAAAATTTGAGATAATCTCGTCAATGCCTGTTCTGTAAATTCGTTTCTTGGCTGACCAATTACGTATTGATAATTAGCAACCGATTTTGTTTCTGAACCTTCTGCATAAAGCAATTGTGCCAAGTAAAAATTAGCTTCAAGAGCATGCATTCCTGATGGAAATTTGGTTACATATCCTGTAAAACCAACAATTGCCTGTTTGCTGTTGTTTTGACTGTACTGTTTGAAAGCACCTTCGTAAGTATCGTTATCCAAATCAACATCTGTTACGGCAACAAAGTCTAAAGTACGTACCCAGGTTGCGTATTCATCCACTTTTCCAGAATCTACATAGATTAATCTTGCTGTAGAAACTGCTTCTAAAGCTTCCGGAGTTTTTGGAAATTCTGCCGCTACTTTTTTGAATTTTATCAAAGCCTGTTCATCACGATCTGAATTGTAATAAATTAAACCTTGTCTTAAAATTGATTTTGAAGTAAATGAACCATTTTTATATTCAGAAATTAACTGATCGTAGGTTTTAATCGCCTGATCGTTCTTTTTGTCTGCTACATAAGTATTGGCCAATTCGAACAAAACATCATCACGATATTCTGATTTTTTATACATCTGAAGGAAATTATTCAACTCATCGATTTTCTTATCGTTTCTGGACATAAATCCGTATGAAATGGCTTTTTGAAACTGCGCATAATCTGCATCAACACCTTTCGCTTCAATTGCTTTTGCGTAAGCTTCCATCGCCTGACTGTACTTAGAAGTTACAAATCGGCAATCACCCAAACGTAAATAAGAATCGTTTAAGCGAACTTTATCTTGTTTTGAATTATCAATCTGCGCCTGAAATGAATTGGCTGCCTGATCGTATTCTTTCAATTTAAAATACGTGTATCCAATATTATAATTGATGTTTTTGTATTCGTCTGTAGTTTTAGCTCCTGATAAACCTGCAAACTGTTTATAGCTTATTAAAGCCGCCTGAAAATCGTCTTTAAGATATTCACATTCAGCTTTCCAAAAAGTTGCACGAGCTGTATATTCCGGATTTTTTTGTTCTTTGACAGCCCCATTAAACATCTTTAATGCTTCTGAATAATCTGATTCATTATATAATTCCAAACCTCTGTAAAAAAGCACTTTTTGGTACGCTAATTTATTCTCAGGTGTTCTGTTTTTCTCTAATAAAACCAAAGCTTCTTTGTAGTTTTTAGAAGAAATATAAGAGTCTACTAATAATTTTTCTACTTCGGCTTTGCTTGGATTATTTGGGTATTTTTTTAAGAAATCAAGTAAAATTCCCGGAACGGTTTGATAAGCATTCCCAATTTCATAACTTAATTTAGCGTAATTTAAAGCTGCATCTTCCTGAATTTGTGCGTTAAAATCCATTTCAGAAGCATTTTTAAAAGCATTTAAAGCTTCTTGCTTTTTGCCTGTATTTAAATACGCCAAACCTAAATGGTAATACGCATTTTGTGCCACGAAATCTTTTCCTTCAATAATTTTATTGAATTGAGAAATCGCTTTTTCATATTCTTTTTGTTCGTAATAAGCGTAACCTAATTGGTAGAAATCAGTATTATTCCATTTTCCTTTTCGGCCTGCGTATTGCTCTAAATACGGAATTGCTTTACCGTATTGTTTTAGGTTGAAATAACTTTCTCCAATAATTTTATTCAGTTCGGATTTTTCAAGTTCATTCGATTTACTCATAGCTGCCTGCCCCAAATCGATTGCTTTTTGAAAATTTCCTAATTTAAAATTCATATCTGCCTGAAAATATGAAAGTTTCTCTTTGTATTTTTCTTCGCCCGAAACTTCGTCGAAATATTTGGTAGCTTCTTTATAATCATCGCCTTCATAAGCCATAAAACCTAAATAGTATTTGGCTTGCGAACCAAATTCAGGTGAATTAACGACTTTATTAAAATAGGTTGTAGCTTCTTTTTTATTTTTAGCATTAAAATAGCTATATCCTTTCTGGAAATTAAATTTATCCTGATCAGATTTGCTCATATAACTTTCATCCACTCTGTCAAACCATTGCAGGGCTTTTGGGTAATTTCCCTGTTCGAAGAAAAAATGAGCAACCTCTATATATGCCTGATTTTGTTTGGTACTTGTTGGATAATCTGCAACGAATTTTTCCATCAATTCATCGGCATTTGCCTGATTGGTCCTAATGGCACAATTTGCGATATAATAAGCACAATCTGACTGAACTTCTTCAGTCGTCGCGTGGTTTTTTACATATTCAAAAATATGCTGTGCCGAAGCGTATTGTTTGTCATTATATAAAGCCAGTGCTTTGTCAAAATCCTTTAAATCGTAAGTATATATAGCTGATTTTTGTGCCGAAACTATGGTCGAAAAAAGGACAAATTGGAGTAAAAAGAACCAGGAAAGTTTACGCATTTTAATTATATTTAGTATTCAAATGTATCATATTATACCGTCTATAACGAAACGTTTCAGACTTTTATTATGAACAAAATTTTTAATAGTTGTTATTTTAAAGCTTGTGACGTCACAAAATATTGGTTTTCAAACTTTCTAAAATAAACATTTCTAAGGAATAAAAAAAGAACCTATTTGTAACTTCTTAAAAAACTGCATCTTTATTCTGTATTTTTTTGGGGAGCTTTAGATCAACTGTACTTTTATGCCTCAGGTTAGATTCTATTTCGTATCTTTATTTTATTGGGCCTTCATGACAAATGATTAAAATTTATTTTGAATCCAACCGTTATCTTCTTACTTTTACCATTAAAATTGAATTTATTATGTCACAAACCGTACTATCTCTTAAGGAAGTCACTATATATCAGGAAGGAAGAAAAATTTTATCTCATATCAATTTAGATGTTCAGCATGGCGAATTCATCTACATTATCGGAAAAACAGGTTCAGGAAAAAGTAGTTTCATGAAAACTTTGTATGGAGATTTGCCTTTAACGGAAGGTGAAGGTCATATTGTTGAATTTGATTTGGCAACTTTAAAAGAAAGTGAAATTCCGTATTTGAGACGTAAAATCGGAATCGTGTTTCAGGATTTCAAATTGCTTCCGGACCGTTCTGTAAAAGATAATATGCTTTTTGTTCTAAAAGCAACCGGCTGGACCGAAAAAGAAGCCATGGAACATAAAATTGATGAAGTTCTGGACAAGGTAGGAATGAAAGATTTTGTGAACAAAATGCCACACCAACTTTCTGGCGGTGAACAGCAGCGTGTTGCGATTGCAAGAGCTTTGCTTAACGATCCTGAATTTATCCTTGCCGATGAACCAACCGGAAACCTTGATCCTCAAACAAGTTCTGAAGTTCTTGAAGTGTTGAAAAAAATCAACGCAAACGGTAAAACGGTTATTATGGCAACACACGATTATGCCTTATTGATGAAGTTTCCATCTAAAACATTAAAATGCGAAGATGAGAGAATTTTTGAAGTGGTGCAACGTAGCGTATAAGATCAATTTAGTTTTTTTCTAAAATCAAAATATCCTGATAATCAGACAGAGAATTATTAACTTCTCTCTTTGACCAAGATCCGTATATTTTATTTTCTAATTTTAGTTGGCTTTTTGTAATCATTTGATTTAAATATTCTTCGCTAAACGCAATATTTGCTGAAGGAACTTTTTGATTCATGATTCTGTAACCACCTTTTTCGTAAGGAAAACAAAAACCTTTATTTTCTTTAGAAATATGTTGTTCGATATCTTCATTATATAGAAAAAATGTAGAAAGACATTTGCCGTTAGGTTTTAAAACTCTATGAATTTCATTTAAATAATTTTGAACTTCCAAAGGTTGCATATGCGTAAAAACTGAAAATAAAAAAACGGTATCAAATGAGTTATTTTCATATGGAAAAACAAAACTCTCTGCTTTTTGATCTGTTAAATAATATAAATCATTGTTTAACGGAATATGTTTAAATCTAAAATTCGGAAAGTCTTTTGTAATATGGTTTTTGCACCATGTAATTCCTTTTTTAACAACGTCAAAACCTTCATATCTCCCTTTATCAGACAAATATTGAGTTAAAGGAACGGCTGCTCTTCCGATACCACAACCAACATCAAGTACCGAATAATCTTGTTTTAAAAAAGCAAACTGTTTCAAAAGTTCTAAATGGTGTTTTCCCTGAGAAATAAAATCGCCGGAACCAATAAAAATATCCCCTTTCTTTGGAACATATTTATTTTTTCTTCCTTTTAAAAAATCTAAAAAATCAACAGGAGAATAAACTATTTTTCTAACAATAAGCCTTGATTTCGGTGAAATAGCATAATAAACGGACCTTAAATTCATCTTAGATTTATTAAATATTTAGAAAGTTAAAATGAATTTTTATTGAAAAATAAAATCGTTAAATAAAAAACATTTCCTTTACAAATATATTTCAAAAAAGATAATAATGCTTTCTATTTTAATTCCAGTTTATAATTATAATGTTTTACCGCTTGTAAATGAGTTAGTAAAACAATGTAGTTTTAACGGAATTGATTTTGAAATTCTATGTCAGGACGACGCATCAAACTCTTCTGAAAACATTTTAAACCAGGAAATTAATCTTCTTCCAAATTGTTCGTTTTTTGTAAATGAAACTAATTTGGGGCGAGGAAAAAATATTAATTCCCTTTCTCTAAAAGCAATTTACGATTGGTTGCTTATTTTAGATTGCGATACTTTTCCAGCTCAAAATGATTTTGTAAAAAAGTATATTGATGCTATTTCAAATTTGAAAAATAATATCCTTTTCGGAGGAATTATTTATGAAAATAAAAAACCGCAAAGCGACCAGCTTTTGCGCTGGGTTTATGGTAATAAAAGAGAAACGGTGACAATTTTGACTTCTAATTTAATAATTAAAAAAGAGGTTTTCATTCAATATCCTTTTGATGAATCCATTACAAAATATGGTTATGAAGATTTGCTTTTTTTCTCGGTTTTGAAAGCTAATAATTTTGAGATTTCAAAAATTGAAAATCCAACTTTTCATCTCAATTTAGAAACTTCAAAAGCATTTCTAAATAAAACAAAAATTGCTTTAGAAAACCTTGTGTTTCTTTATGATTCAAAAAAAATAAAGAAAGAAGAGAACAAAATTACAACTTCATTTGAATTTCTGAGAAAACTAAAATTAACGCAGTTTTCGGCTTTTCTTTTCAAGAAGAATCAAACCAGAATTGAACGGAATTTATTTTCAAAAAAACCTTCTTTGTTTTTGTTCGACCTTTATAAATTAGGTTATTATTGTACTTTAAAAAAATAATCCATGGCCTTTTCGATTGTTATTCCGTTGTACAACAAAGCCAATTATATTGAAAATACTTTAAAAAGTGTTCTCAATCAAACTTTTACTGATTATGAAATTATCATAATAAATGATGGTTCGACAGATGATAGCGTCACAAAAGTAAAAGAGTTTAACGACAGTTGCATACAGCTTTTTAACCAAAAAAATCAAGGCGCATCTGTAGCCCGAAATCTCGGAATTGAAAAAGCGAAATATGAACATATTGCTTTTTTGGATGCAGATGATTTGTGGATGACCAATCATTTAGAAATATTAGATTCCTTAATCCAAAATTTTCCTAACGCCGGAATTTTTGCCTCACGTTATGAATTAGTATTTAATAATGGAAAAAATGATATTCCAAATTTTAAAGGGATTTCCGCAGATTATGAAGGCATTATTCCAGATTATTTTGAAACCAGCCTGCCTTATCCTATTGCTACATCATCTTCAATTGTAATACCTAAAGGTGTATTTGAAAAAACTGGTTATTTTAAACCTTCTATATCAAGTGGGCAAGATGTTGATATGTGGATTCGAATTGCATCAAAATATCCTGTAGCGATAAGCAATAAGGTTACAGCATCTTACTTACATTATATTGAAGACAGTCTTTCAAAAACTCCAATATTAGACAAAAAATTAAACGATTTTAAGGATTATAAACAAGAAGAAGAAAGTAATCCAAGCCTAAAAAAATATCTTGATACTTACAGATTAGAATATGCCTTGCAATATAAAATTGCCGGGAATGACAAAAAATCGAAAGAATTATTTAAAAATATTTTAAAAGAAAATATTCCTTTTAAAACCAGATTAATATACTTTTTACCGAGGTTTGTTTTAATTTTTTTATTAAAAATAAAACAGTTTTTAAGAAAGAATGGTTTTAATTTTTCTATTTATAATTAGAATACTTTATAAACTCATCAAAGTCTCTAATATAATCGTCTTCAATATAAACTTCTGAAGCTACGACTAAACAAATTGAACCTGAAGAAAAATTTCGAAGTTCCCTCCAAATCCCCGAGTTAATCAATAAGCCTTCAAATGGTTTGTTTAAGGTAATGATTTGTTCTTCTTTTCCATCATTTAAGACAACATCAAAACTCCCGCTTAAAGCCACCAAAAATTGTTGAAGATTTTTATGAGCATGCCCACCACGCTCTGAACCTGTTGGCACATCATATAAATAATATACCCTTTTAATATCAAAAGGAATTGTGTCATTTTCTATCACAGAAAGATTTCCTCTTCGTTCTTCTATTTTTGGGATTGATATAATTTGAACTCCTTTATTGTTTGTTTTCATATTGCATTCTTTCAAATTTTTGATGTCCTTTTTTGGCACTTTTTAGGGCATTTTTGATATTTCTAAATTCTATTTTACGCTGCTTTAAGTCAAAAAATAATTTAATAAAGATCCAAAAAATATAGTTGTTTTTGAAAATTCTTGTAAATAATGCGCCTTGTATATAATATCTTTCAGGAATACTTTTTTTATCTGAAGAAGAAAGGTTCTCATGTTTTACAATGATTTGAGGTTCAAATAAAAGCTTCTTGTTTTTTTTCTTAAAATCAAACAGAAAAATAGCTTCTTCACCCATTTCGAAAACAGCTCCTAATCCAAAAGTTTCATCAAACTGAATTTTTTCTTGTTCAAGTATTGATTTATTTAGCGTTATCTCTATGGAGCTGACATTTAAAATATCAAAAGTATTCAAATCATTTTTAGAGTGAAGAGGATAATTCTTCATCAAATTTCCATCTGAATTTATAGCACAAAAATTTATTACAGCTGCATGTGGAAATCTATTGTAAGCGGTTATTATTTTGCTAAGAAATTCTTCCTGATATACTACGTCATCATCTGCTATTACAAGAATTTTTCCGATAACATTTTCAAAAGCTAAATTTCGACTTTTAGACAAACCTCTTTCAAACGAATTTACAACTCTGACATTTGAATAATCAGAAGTTAAAATTGTTTCGCTCGTAGTCTGATTAATAAGTAAGATTGTAAAATTAGAGAAATGCGAAAATGGAAACATCGGCAACAAAAAATCTAATGAATCTCTATTCATTGTAGAAATTAAAATTTCGACGTCGCTAATAGTATAGATCTTTTCCAAGTAATTTTTATGCTTAAACAAATGTAAAATTTTTTCTACTTAAATCATCTTTATTAGTGTGACCAAATTGTTTTACATTTACGACCTCTTTTAAATAATACGGTTTTATGCGGATTTTACTCATAGGAGAATATAGCCTTTTACATAATTCTTTAAAAAAAGGTTTAATCGAACTGGGACACGATGTTGTTTTGATAGGAAACAGCAATGGTTACAGATGCTATCCTGTTGATTATAACTATGAACCAAAGTTTTTTAAAAAAGAAATTTTTACTATTCTCAGAAAAGTGATTTATAGATTATTAAAATTTGATTTAGCAAGTTTAGAATCCGGAATACGTTTTTACATGTTTTTTCCGAAATTAAAAAATTATGACATCGTACAATTTGTTAACGAATCATCTATAAAAACAACAAGAAAATTTGAACTCTATTTAATAAAAAAAATAGTAAAAAAAAATAAGCGCTTTTTTTTATTATCCTGCGGTTTAGATTATATGACTCTTAAATTTTATACTGAAAATAAAGACTATAAATCTATTTATCAACCTTTTCTTGAAAGCTCAAAACCTTCAAAAGAATTCAATTGGTTTTCTGATTATTTACAAAAAGAACATGTTAAGATCCACCAATATATGATGAATACTTTTGACGGTTTGATTGCTACTGATTTTGATTATGTTGATGCCACGAAAAATTATCCTATTTTCTCTGGTTTTATTCCTTATCCTATTGATTTTACTAAGTTGGCATTTAAAGAATTAATTATTGAGGATAAGATAAATATCTTTTTAGGCATTAATAAATACAGCTACTATCAAAAGGGAATACCTTATTTTGAAAAGGTGTTACAAACTATAAAAGAGAAATATCAGGATAAGATAGAAATCACAATTACAAACACTGTTCCTTATCCTGTCTATATTGACTTATACAACAAATCTCATATTATTTTAGATCAGGCTTTTAGCCGTGACCAAGGTTATAATGCACTTGAGGCTATGGCAAAAGGAAAAGTGGTTTTTACTGGTGCTGAACAGGATTTTGTTGATCATTATAATTTAACGGAAAGAGTTTGCGTAAACGCCATTGCTGATGTCGACTATTTAGTAAATGAATTGTCATATTTAATAGAAAATCCGGATGAAATAATGGCAATAGGAAGACGGGCAAGAGCTTTTGTTGAGAAAGAGCATGATTACATTAAAATTGCTCAACATTATTTAGACGTATGGACTGGAAATTAAAAAGGAGAGTTTTAAAAACTCTCCTTTCATAGTCTATTTTTTTATAAACTTTACTGTATCATTATAATTGTCTCCGGTTACTTTTATAATATATAAACCTGAAGGCAAATTAGGTAAGTTTATAGTAACAAGATTCTCATTTGTAGTAGAATCATAAAACTTATTTCCTAAAACATTATAAATCTGGATATTGATTTCCTTTTTGCTTTCGTTTCCTAAACTTAGATCAAAAAATCCATTGTTAGGATTAGGATACAATCTAATACCATCACTATCAATTTTCCCTAATATATCTATTGCTTCTTCATCAGATGTTGATGTTTTTTTTGCAAAATTCCCTGAACAACCTTCAATATAGATTTTGGTAGTAGAGCCTGATATTGCGTTAAAGCCATTAGTTAAGGTAACCGAAGTTCCCGCGTGGTAAAATGCGCTTGCTCCATTATTGACAACATTTGAAGCTACTATTGTACCTGAAGCCTGTTTTTTATCTGTTCCTGAAACAACATTTGTAATAATTACAAGATTACTGACACATGGCGCAACTAAGACAGGAATTAATTGTGGCAAAAAATAATTCCCTATAGGTATTGCATTTCCATTCAAGGAAATATGATTTAAAATTACAGACGATTGCGAAAATGAATTCTGATTTTCAATTTTATGAAGATAGATATTTCTACTTAAATTACTTGAATTCGAACTTATAAGAATGTTATCATTTTTATCTCTTTGAATACTATTAAAATAAGCCGGAACCGAAGATCCATTGCCAAATTCTGAGAGGTTTCTTGCAGGAGTTGATAAACTTGTTAGATCTTTTACATAAATATTTCCATGTACAAAATATACTTTTTGAGAATCTGATGAAAAATCAAAATCTACACTTGCTCCTAAAGTTGATGCATTGTCTTCTACTAAAGTATAATTGCTAAAAACACCGGTTGTATTGTTAAAATCAAAAGTTCCGAAACGACTACTTGAAGTATTTTGGTTTGCATTCTGTATCGATTTATTTAATATTACCAACACTCCTAATTTTAAACCATTGGGAGAAAATTTAATAATACCTGATGTTTTCGTTTGAAAAATATCACTGTAATTACTATACTGAAAACCAATGCTGTTATTTATTTCACTTTCTACGGGTATCGGATTAAAACCACTGGTTGTTATTTTATAACTCAATAATCTAACCCCAGTGGGAGAAGCCCTTTGTCCAATTAAAAAATAGCCATCATTAGTGCTGTTTTTCACGCAAGTTAAAGGTCTAAATGTAAAATCATATTGTAAATCGCCACTACTATCTTTTAAAATATTGTAATAATGGGTGGGAGCAATATTTGGATTTATAATTTTACCTAATGGATATTGTGTATCATTAAAATCAACGATATAGTAAGTATAAGAATAGCCAGTACTAGTACCTGTGCCAATAAAAACGCCATTACAAGTTGTAAAAACAAAAAACTGTTTATTATTACCCGGATGAGGAACTATTACTACTGGTTGAGATTGAGTAAATCCCTGTAAAACACCAATTGTATTATTCGAACCTGAATTCATAACCATCTCCTGATGATTTTTGTTATAAACCTTTAATCCATCTGTATAAAACAATAAATTTCCATAATCATCACTAATCGATGCATTACCATATTGTCCTGAATTTGAAATAGTCGATACAGTAGCAGGATTTGTACTAAAGTTCAAATCGGCTTTACCTAATTGCCAATGATTGTTAATGTCCTGTCCAAAAAAAGTGGTTGTTGTAAATAGCAATAACCCGATATAAAAATATATCTTTTTCATAATTTAATTATTTTAAATGATTTATTAAACTATGCTTATTTTTTTTGAGCCAATAATATTTTTACCTGAGCTTTTAGTTCTTCAATCTCACTGTTTTGTTTGGTTAATTCTTTGTTTTGTTGAATTAAATACAGCGTTAGTTCTTCAATTTTTTCTTGTTGAATTTTTGCCATTTCACCAAGTTCAAGACCGTTTTGTGTAATTTCTTTTGCTGATGGTACATTTTGTAAATGACCATTTTTTGCAATATAATTTTCAACTTCTTTTAAACTAGGTAAAGCATAATTTGGATTAAAAACATAATCCGCCCATGTATTATAAACTTTTACTTCTTCTGCTCTGACTTTTCCTTTTACTGAAAGTCTATAAGTTGTTGAGCCATCTGTAAAACTTGAGGTTCCAATACATAGATTAGTATCTATAAAAACATCGTGATCAAATTTTGATGTTCCAGTCTTTACCCAAAAATTATGTGCAACTGGCCAAACTGCTCTACCGCCAACCGTTAAATAAGATCCTGATTTAGGTAAATCAAAAAAAACATTTGTTCCATCGTCGAATATATCAACAAAAGCTGTTTGAGTTTTATCACTTAACCTAAAAAAACTCGATCCATTTGCTATTGCAGTATGTCTAAGTCTATTTGCATCCTGTCTATCTTCTATAGCTAGCATAGTTGTTGCATTTGGTGAAATATTGGACGGAGGTACATCATAAAAAGTTAATAATCTAGCACCATTTGTTGATGTTGAATTTTCTCTTAGAGTTCCAATATTTAATAATCTACTCTTATCATAACCATCACCTTCATTCAAAAAAGTATAAGTAGTACTGATGGCCGGAAATCCTGCAATTTCTAATTTAGCTTTTGGGTTGGTAACGCCTATTCCTACGTTTGTATTTGTACTTGGATTATTAGCTAGTATACTGGCCGCCCCTCCTGTACCTGTGCTAATTTGTGCACTAGAAGTGAATGCAATTAGAAAAAAAGCTGCTGAATAGATTTTTTGGGTAATTTTTCTCATGTGATTTCTTATTATGTTAAATTAATTCTTTCAAATTTAACATAATTAAGAACTAAAACATTATTTTTATTGTTAAGAAATTTATTAATAATAACTGTCTTATTTAGAACAGTTGTATTAACATTTTTCATCACTTAAACCATTGTGGTGTTCATAGTATTGTTGATACATTTCGCAAAAACACTCCAAATAAATATATTAAAAAAACGACATCCAATCTCTCTAATCCATAAATAAGCCTATACCAAAAGTCTGGATTTAACTTATTTATAGTTTCTAAGCAACATAAAAATGTGCAAAATCAGAGAAATTTGCGAAACTTTCATTTACACTCTTCAGAGAGAGGGTTTAATGTGAAAATTTAAACAAATTATCTCATTATCAAATAAATATATAAAACACCTAAAGTCAATAAAATATTCATATAATAAATAAATAATGTTTCTATTTTACTTGATATTTTAAATATAAGGTTGTAAATCATTAGAAAAATAAAATTAAAGAAAATCATATTACCAAGATAACTAAACGCTCTTAAGAAAAAAGCATTCATATCTATAATAGGGCGTGATGTTTCATTTATGTTTAACATTTTTTCTAATCCATAACCATAACCAAAAATAAAATACTTATCATTATTTTGATATAGATAAAAAAGATTTACAAAAAGAATGAGTAAACAAAATACTAAAGCTTTTTTATCGCTAATTAATTGGCGCAGAAAATAACTTGCCTTTTTCATAAAAATATAGTTTATTATCATTTACAAAACCTGATGTATAGATTTTAGTTGTAGAAACTCCTGTAAGTTTAAAATTATAACCTTTCATACCATTTAAAGTCTGTGGCTTAATAGTTAATTTAGCATCAGTTCCAACTCCTGCCATTCTTCCTGCAAATGTTCTCTCTAATTGTAAACTGCCATTAGAAGACATTGTTGCCTTATCAAGAATAAGTCCGATTTTAGAATTTAAAAAGTCTAAATCACCACCATCAATATAATCTCCGGGCTTCATACCTTTCATTAATTTACCCATCATAGTTTCGGAAGAATCTCCTTTTTTTATTCCTAAAGATTCTTTAGTAACTTTCCTTCCTTGTTGGTCATATTCATCATCAAACATACTGTCATCCCCTATTTTATGCAACGCGTGATTCAGCCCAGATACCACAAGTCCAGTAGTCGCCCCTTGCCAAAAATTACCGCCTGTCAACGCTGCACCAGCTCCACCCGAAACCGTACCAAAAGCTATCATGCCTAAATCACCAGTTCCCGCACCAAGGCCTGCATGTTTTGTTATTGACATTGTATAATTACCATTATCTGTAATGGTATCTCCTCCGCTCCAAGCGCTAGCTGCAATGCTGCTTAATGCTCCAGCCGCAAAACCGCTCCAGAATTTACCCCCACTTATGGCTGTCATCGTGCCTTGAAAAGTTCCATGCGCTGCGGCACTAAAAGCCGCTTGTGAATAAAAATTGGTAAATAAACTACCTGCTGCACTTCCAATACCAAAAGTTACCGCTGAACTTGCCGCACCAATTAATGCTGACTTAATCAAGCCTCCTGTTGTAAAAGGAACATCTGCCAATAATGCTGTCAAAGTATAACTTGTAATTGCAATAGCAACACCAATACCTACTGCTATCAAAAGCTCATATGCTTCACCACTAGGATCGGTATACATTAACGGATTGTTTAGTACATAAGAATACCTATTGTAATTTTGCGTATTCTCTGGTTGCTGTATAAAATTATCCGGCATTAAAAAAGAACGTAAAACAGGATCATATAAACGGCCATTCATGTGTATGAGTCCAACTTCTGCTAAATGTTCATGGCTGGTATAACCCCGATCCAACATCATCAATGCTGCTCCTGTACCATTGGTTGGTAAAGTTACTGCGACACCATTTTTTTGTAATTTAGCCAGATTACCCCAAGCGTCAAATTGTCTTCTTTCAACCGCTGCTCCGGTATTGTCAGATATTGCGATAATGCTTCCTAAATAATCACGATGAAGATAATATTTTTTATCTGTAATAGTACCTGTAGCAATCGTTTTTGTTTTTTCTACATATAAAACTGCTCCATAAGCATCATCCCCTACATAGGTACGCATTGTAATTTCTGTAGGCGTAGTAATAATCTCTACAGTACCATCATCTGTATAATTCTTGGTTTTAGTATAAACGCCAGTTTCTCCTGGAGTTGGTACGTGATAACCATATTTCATGGACTGTCTTGACAAATGTGAATTGTATGTAAATGTTGTACTGCCTTTATCACTTTCATTTATGGATATTGGATTTTTAAACATATTATACGTCACAAGTTGTTTAGGCAATTCATTATAATAAGATACACCTTCCGTCGTAAGTGTAATTTCTTTCTTTTGATATATACCCGTATTTAAATTCGCATTATAAGTTACTGTTCCTAATTTATTATTATTAGTTATCCTTCCCTTATTATCATACGTATTAGAATCTACGATACCTGTTAAAGGATTTGTCCAGTTGGTTAATCGATCTAAATTATCGTAAGTAAAAGTTTCTGATGTTCCTAAAGCCACATTTTGGCGATTATTCAATGTTCCTTTTATGGCATTAAAACTATAAGTATTATCCAAAATGTTTATGGTGTTTTTAGAATGTTTTTGAGACGTATAATATCCATGTACATCATATGCATTTGTTATAACTATCCCATTACCCAACGTTTCAGTTAAGGATTGCATTTTTTCGTTTGCTGTATTGAGTTGCCATAAAAGTGCATCATTGCCATCAGTCATTCTTTCCATTATACCATTATATGTATTGTAAACATTTTTAGTTATAACAGAATTACTTAAACCCGAGTTAAGATCTTGTGTTGCATTAGTTGCTGAAAGTGGTCTTCCGTAGTTATCATATGTAATAGTCTTGGTTTGTGTAAAAATGGAATTTGTCTCGGTATTAGTTACAACTCTATGTAAGTCATCGTAAGTATAACCGAAAGTATCTATTAATGCACCCATTCCGTTTTTGCTGGTTTCATTCGTAAGTTGAGCAAAAGAATTATAGACATAATCTGTTTCAATATCAGCTCCTTCTCCAGACAGTTTTCTTTTTGTTACCTTACCAAAATCATCATAGGTAGTATCTGTCTTTCCTTTAGGGGTAGTTTCTGTAATTAACTGACCAAATGCATCATAACTATAGGTATAAGTGCCTGCATTAGGATCAGTCGTTGCCGTTTTATTTCCCCAGCCATCAATTGTAATAGTTACTTTATGTCCTTCATAATTTGATTCTTTTATTTGTCCATTAGCAAAATAAGTAAAACTTATCGCTCCTCCCGGATCAGTTGTCTGAATTTTATTTCCTAAAGCATCAACTATTGCAGTTGTTGTTTTTCCATCATCTGTACTTGTAGTCGTTAAACCTGAATAAGATAAAGTTTGTATTCTTCCTGTTGGCTGCGTTATTTTTGTTGGCCTCATCAGGTAATCATATTCATATTCAATCCATCTGTTTGGTGAAGAAAAATAAGGTTCGCTTTCTTTTGTTTTTCTTCCTAAACCATCGTAAACAATTTGTTTCGATATTGTCGAATTTATTGCTAAACCTTTTGTAGTTGTAATGACTGGTCTACCTAATACATCATATTGTATAATACTTTTTGTATTATCACCAACAGTATTTTGGCTTGTTTTAGTATAACCACCATCTGATAATTTAGTATATGTAATAGTTGTTTCTAACGGTACTGCCGACATTCCGGTAGTTTTACTTTTGGTCAATTTACCCCAATTATCAAAAGTAAAATCACTTATTACCCCTAAATAATTAGTAGATTGTGTGACTTGACCAAGTGTATTATAAACAAAATTGTTTACGAATCCCTGATGGTCTGTCTTTTTAATAACAAAACGCTTAGTAGCATCATATTCGTCTATTATTTTTCTTGCAGCTGGAGACGGTGATGCATTAGGTGCAGAAACCTGCTTCGTTAACAAATTCCCAACCGCATCGTATGTCATTTCTTCGATGATCGCATAGGTGTTATGTCCTTTTTTTTCTGTTCTTGTTAAATTGGTTCCTGTGTAAGTATAATTTTCTTCAGATGTTCTTGTATCACCAGAATATATGCTGGTTGAAGTATTTACCTTCTTAGGCCTGCCAATATAATATGTGCTTCCTGTTCCGGAGGGGTTATTATCATATTCAGTATCTACCGTCGTCGTCCCTTGTACTGTTGAGCCATTATATTTTTTAGTAACATTTCTTGTTTCCAGCCCATAATAACTTGGACTATTTGCAGCACCATCATAAGAAAAAACAGTCTCCGTTTTAACTCCGGACAAATGATCAATAATAGTTTGGTTAGTTAGCAAAACATTAAAAACGCTATTATTTGAAACAGGAGCATTACTTCCTCCCTGAGCAGCAGTTGGAGTGGCTATAAATTTGGTGTTATTAGTCGCGCTTACAATAAATCCCGGTTTCAAAATTATTTCTGGTGCCTGATAATTAACAGCTATATCATTGTTTATGTTTGATGAAGCTGTTATAGAAGTATTTGCTTTATAGGTTTGGCCTGCAGTTACGGGTTCAGTAATGGTAATAATATCCTGAATAGCGTTGGGTGAAACGGCATCGCCTCCACCTTTAGTATTTGTTCCGAAAAAATTAGTTTTAGTACTTATTAAATTCGTTGGTGTTGTGTCGAAAACGGTCGAGCCAATTGTACTTGTCCAAGTAATTGTATTCGCTCCCCTAAGATTAACATCATTATGCTGGGTTGTCCATATTTTGGCATCTGCTTCTGACAAATACCAACTGCTTCTTGAAGTTCTAGTAAAACCAACTGTTCCATAATTAAAATTTGAAACATATCCATAGTATCTGAAATCCTGAAATTTTGAAATACCATTTATTGTAGCAGTAAGTTTAGATACTAAATAACTTGTTGAATTTTTGATAATCTCGATATTCGGATAGCTGACAGCATTTGCTGAAGAATAAAAATCGGTATTACTATTTCCTAAAATTCCATTAGTTGGTTCCATTGACTTATAGTCAATAAATTGTTTAATTTTACCATTAGATTCGGATACCGATTTTAATCGATTATCTGTATCGAAATTTTTATTGAATTGATAGTATTCAATTTTGGTACTATGCCCCCTTACAATTACTAAATCTGTATTGGCTCCGTTGTATTTATAATTAGAAACCAATGGAATAGGAATTTCGGGAGAATCTGAATAAAATTCAGAAGGGCCTACAATTGGTAAAATATGATCATTATTTGAATCATATGTCTGTGGAAATCCCGATGCTCCTACTTTACCAATATTATTGGTAAAAGCAGTTACTCGCCATTTTGTATCATGATCATTGATTGTCCATTCTGGTTTATAATACTTTCTCCAAACACGTACTAAATCAGATTTTCCATCTTTATTAATATCAATTGCATAATAGTTACTTATGTGAACTTGGGTTTTATAAGGATCACTTTCCTTGCTAGTATCAGGACGATATTCTACAATGGTCTGTGTTTCTTTAATAAAGAATGATCCTCCTGCAGGATTAGGGTTACTATAATATATATGCCATACATTCTGCCCTTCACCGCCTTCAGAATCAGGTAGCATTATATCTGTTTTTCCATCACCATTATAATCTCCTAATAGCATTTGTTTAGTTGTGGAAAATTTATCTAATATTCCTTCTCCTATCTTAACAGCTTCATGCCAAGGCGCCTGATTCAACTGTTTTATTTCCCAAATAATATAATTACCATTAGGCATAATAACTAATAAATCTGACTTACTATCTCCATTCATATCAGTAAAAAAAACTGAGTCGTCTGAATATACACTGACTGGATAAGTAAGAGTAAAATTACCTTTTGATTGGTCCTCGCCAGAAGAGCTTGGATTCAAATCAACTAACCTTACTCCCAATGGATGAGGGAGATCATGATAATTTCCTAGATGATCCGTATAGCCATATGCATTATTGTTAAAATACCAGTATAAATAATAACTTTCATCTTCATCATATGGAGGTGGTGTTATCCTCAATTCAAATCGTTCTGCGTCATTAGAAAGTATTAAAGCGTCTGAAATTCCATCCCCGTTATAATCTCCCTCGAGAAATTTGTTTGTTTTAGGTCTTGCTAAAGGTTCTATTGGCACTACCCCATTCCAGATCGTATTAATCTTTGTTATACTATTATCAAAAAACACAGTCTTAAAAATACTACCAAAAGCAACATTGCCCTGAATATCATGACTTTTAAATTGTATTTTATCAATAGACTCAACAGGCTCAACAATTGATTGATACTGATTTAATTTATTGTTTTTTAGGAGTGTAGCTGAAAACACTTTATATGGTTTTACAATTGGAAGATTTATTGGTGTATCACCAGAGTTCGTCCTAAATAAATTTGTGAAAATTTTACCGCCAGCGACAAAATCAAGTTGGCCATCTCCATCAAAATCACCAGCCGCATCTGCTTCACTAAAATCTAAATTATTTGTATATTCTTTAACTGTTCTGGTTGTACTAACCAATGTATTATTGTATTCAAAAATAACAGGATTTGATTCTTCATTCGCAGCATTAATTTCCTTTATATTTTCTACTCTTTCATAACCTGATTCATCGGTTGTATGTGTTAATTTATAGGTTCTAAAAATTGCATTACTAGCAAATACCTGTATATTTTTTAATGTCTGATTTGCGTATATTACCCCTCCTTTCAAATAATCTCTTTCTACTCTTTTTGAAGCTTCATAGTTAAAAACTATTTTATTTTGAGCAGCAATTCCCGCTGTCATATTTCCACTAAAAATTATATTATCAATATAAAGCTGATTAGTACTACTATAAGTGATAATTTTATAATTATAGTCAATAAAATTCCCATCTACATCCTCAAACCTTACAATATACCAAGAATTGACAGAAACTGAATTTTGTAAACTTCCTGTTCCTTTTGAACCATACCAACTTCTTGATCCGTCTGGTCCGGTTACAACAAAATAAGTAGCAGTACCTTCAATTTTTAATTCAATTTTAGTATTACTTTTATATTCCGTTTCATAAGTAGAACCATTAGCCCAATAAGTACCAGTCTTTATTAGTAATCGCTGACCATCTAAGGATAATTTATCATTATCATCAAAATCGACACCATCTACAAATCCATCAATGTCACGTCTTGTAGCTATACGACTTATAGCAGAGATACTATTAATACTCCAGCCTTGTCCTGCTATACCTCCTCTAGCACCACTATTATAAGTAAGATTAATTACAGGTGCAACGTTTTTTATACTAGGCGGTATTGCTATTGGTAAATTATAAACAGCACTTCCAGAAGCAGATATTTGTAAATCTCCTTTGGTATCTGTGAAATTTTGAGAAAAAGAAAAATGAGTTACTAAAATAAAAATGAAAAGGTAAAATTGTTTCATATAAACTTTATTGCTTAATTATTTTAATTGTTTTTTGATCACCTGATTTATAATTCAATAAAACAAGATAGACTCCTGAAGGGTAAGATTGAAACAAAATATTCTGAGCATTATTATTCGCTACCTGATAAGTAATTAAAATCTGTCCGGTAATTGAAAAAACCTGAATTGAAGTTATGTTATTGTTTTCAGTAAGTTCCCAGTTCAAATATAATTCCTCTTTCACGGGATTTGGATAATAAGAAATCGTCTCATTTTCTGAAAATTTTTCTAGATCTTCATCTGTAAGGGCTTCTATTTCCTTAATTTCTTTCCCCGATTCTGATGGGCAATTAATACACAATATTCTACTTACCTGATTGCCTGCATTATCGTAACTAAATTTAATCTTTGTTTGCGATTGAGACAAAAAAGAAAATCCTAATAGTAATAACGTAATATAATATTTCATAAATTGATTTCTTTGAAAATGATAATCATACTTTTATTTTCTTGCCAATAGCAATTTAAGCTGATTTTTTAATTCTTCAATTTCTTTATTTTGATGAATTAAATATAAAGTTAGCTCTTCAATTTTTTCCTGTTGAATTTTTGCCATTTCACCAAGCGCTAAACCATTTTCAGTAACTTCTTTTGCAGATGGAACATTTTGCAAATGGCCATTTTTAATAATATAAGCTTCAACTTCTTTTAAACTTGGTAATGCATAATTTGGATTAAAAACATAATCAGCCCAAGTATTATATACTTTTACTTCTTCCGCTCTAACTTTTCCTTTTACTGAAAGTCTGTAGGCATCTGCACCGTCTGTAAAGTTTGAAGTTCCGATCCCAATATTTGCATCGGTTAAAATATTACCTTCTATTTTGGCGCTGCCTCCTTGAACAAACAACTTATGTCCTAAACTATTAACAGAATCAGTAAATCCTCCTATTATTATCCTTGAATTTGGTTTAGGTAAAACCATTGAAAAATTATCACTACCATCATCAAAAACTCTAAAATAGTCCGTTTGATTTTTATCCATAAGCGATAGAAAACCATTGCCACCGGTTTCTGCACCTACACCAAATCGTGTATGATTACTCCTATCATCAATAGATAAGTAAAAAGATGATTTGGTTAAGTTAATTACATTTGATTGAGGAAAATCATAAAAAGCAAACAATCTACCGCCGTCTGAGGGATCTCTTACAGTTCCTAAATTTAAAATTCTACAATAATTATTTCTATCCCTCCAATCAATATAAGTAGATCCATTAGGAAGTTCTCTGGAGAATTCTCCTGAATATGCTTTAACAGTACCCACAACATCCAACTTGGCAATCGGATTAGTTGTTCCAATTCCTACATTAGTATTTGAAGTTGGCGAGTTTGGCAAAATATTTCCGCCACCACCTGTGGAGGTGCTAATTTGCGCGTTTACTGTGAAAACAGCGATAAAAAAAATAAGCGAACAAGCATTTTTAGTAATTTTCATCATGTTAATTTTACAAATTAATTCTTTCAAATTTAACATAATAACTATTACATTAAAAAATGTTATAATTATTATTCAGAAATTTATTAACAAAGGAAGTAAAAAATTGCGAGTTGGATTTTGTAAGGAACTACGGGTTAGTTTCGACGTTTTTTATTAATCAAAAAGTAGAAATACAATCTTTTAAATAATTATTGTTAATAAGATTTTTTATGGTATTTTTTTTAAAATTCAAAAATCCTTCTCAAAACCTCATTTATTAGCTGAAATTTTAATTACATATAGATAAAAAAAATAAATTAATAACCCAATTATAATTCTTAAGAATAATTCCAGTATTAAATTGATTTTAAATTATAGTATTGCTTTCTTCTTCTTGAATTAATACTTATCATAAGATCAAATAAAACAGGTATTTTAAAAATGATCACCAATAAAAGATATCTTAACCTCATTGACAATATTGCATAACCAAGAGTTAAAAAATAAAAAGAATTTTCTAATCTGTTTTTTTTAAAATCAGATAAGTAAAATGCTACTTTTTCTTTATCAATCTCGGTTTCAAAATTATAAAATTGAAATCTGGAAGATAATTGTATATATCTGATAAGTATTGAGTATTGAGTATTTATGATCAGACTTTTATCAAAATTATTATCTTTAACTAAACTAAAAATTCTGAATAAAGTATTTAATATGTAAAAGTTTTTAACAGAAAAAGTTTTAGTTATGGCATCTGGATTATCTTGTCGGTAATAAAATATTCCTTCACAAAAAACAACCTTATTGCTATTCAAAAACAGTTTTCGGCTTATAAATTCGTCAGTATCAAAAGCATCTTCAAAAAAAAATTCGTTTTGTAATAAACTAGTTTTGGTTAATGGAAAACCATGAATAGTCCAGTTTAATGATGCTTTACAAGCTTCTTTTCCACTCAAAACAATAGCTCTATTGCCGTTTAAACCAACTATTCTTTTATTGTTTTTTTTGTTCTCAAAATAAAACTCCATATCCGGGACTATACTATCTGCGTTAGTCTCTTTTTGTTTTCTGATCATCTTTTCAATAAGATCTAGCGAAAAAATATCATCTTGAGAAGAATAGAATACATAATCACCTTTTATCTCAGGCATAATAAAGTTCCAGGAGACAGAGACCATTCCTCCATTTTTTTTTGTAAAAACTTTAAATCTATCGTCATTACTGGCAAATCGATTTAAAATATTCTTACCCCCATCAGTCGAAGAGTCATCTACCAACAAAACTTCTATATTGGTATAGGTTTGATTTTTAATCGATCTTAGCGTTTCGTTCAAGTATTTCTCCCCATTATATACTGGCACAAAAATCGTTACTAACAAATCTTGAATCATAGTTCTAAAATAAATATTTTCTAAAATATACCATCAATACAATCAGATACAGTAAAGCCTCAGTACATTGAGCTATTAAAACTCCTTGAAGACCAAAAGTTTTTATACAAAAAAGACTTGCAATATATAAAAAAAGTATAGCTAAAACCTCAATGATTATATAGTGAAAAGTCCTTTTTTGTGCAATCAGTAGAAACCCTAAAATCAACCCACAAATTCCAAAAACATCTCCTGTTAATTGCCAAAAAAACAGCTCAGAAATAGGAGAAAATTCATCTGTAAATAATATTTTAATAATTATAAATCTTGAAAAATAAATTAAAAACATACCTAGAATAAAAACAGGAAGAATGAATTTATAAAAACTTAAAATTATTTTTTTTGTTTCAATTATCGCATTTGCTTTTATTAATTGGGGATAAAAGTAAACACTTACAATTGTACTAACAAATAGTAAATATAAATTAGAGATTTTTGTAATAGCTTCCCAAAAACCGGTCTGATCCAATCCAACGTTATCTATCAAAAAAATTCTTGTTTTCAATTTAAAAATCGGACTTAACATCGTTGGCGGAAGAACCATTAGAGAAAAAGACGAAAAGTTTTTTAAAATTTTAAAATCAAATTCATAAGACTTTATCCTAATAAAGCTTTTAATTTCTTCAGGTAAATAAAAGGACGTCACAAAAACTAAAACAACAGGAACAAAAACAATAGAAAAGAATGCCCCAATTGTTTTAAAATAAAATATTAACACGAAGGAAAGTAACACGCATAAAATATTAGCAATAATATTGGCGTAAATCACTTTGTTATACTTGCCTAATCCATTTAAAATAGACAAAAACAATATCGAAATGGCATTCCAGGGTAAAACTAACGCAACTACATTTAGAACAATTGCGTATTGTAAATTATTTCCAAAAATTTTATAGCAAAAATAATCTGAAAAGATAAAAATAAGAATACTGAGAAAAAAAGCCACTACTAAAAAACTGATCAATAGAGTAGAAATTATTTTTTTTAACTCCTTTTTATTGTTTTCATTTTCGCTTATATACTTTACAATACCGTTTTGAAATCCCAATGTAGAAACACCTTCGGCCGAGCTTATAAAATTACGTAAATTCCCCATTAAAGCCATTCCACCTGGCCCCACAAAAACAGCTAGCAACTTTGAAGTAATCAGACCTGTTCCTAATTTTAACAATACACTAAAACTATTTAAAGACGTAATTTTAAACAGATTGGTTTGCGTTATTTTTTTTATAAAATCCAACTTAATATCTATTTAAAACTTCAATTACAAAACTAACTTCCCTTTCTGTCAAAACAGGACTAATCGGCAAACTCAACACTTCATTATGGATCTTCTCCGTAATTGGAAAAGATAAATTGTTCCATTCCGGAAATGCTTTTTGTTTATGTGGAGGAATTGGATAATGAATTACGGTTTGAATATCATTTTGAGTTAAATATTCCTGCAATTCTTCTCTGTTTTCAGTTCGAATAACAAATAAATGAAACACATGATTTTCTGAAAAATCCCAAAAAGGCAGGATAATTTTTTCGTTTTTAATTTCAGCTAAATAACGCTTTGCAATCTTTCGGCGTTTATCGTTATCAGCATTTAAATTGGGTAATTTTAAATTTAAAAAAGCAGCCTGAATCTCGTCTAATCTTGAATTTACGCCAACATATTCGTTGTAATATTTTTTTTCAGAACCATAATTTCGAAGCGAAAAAAGCACTTTTGCTAATTCTGAATCGTTGGTTGTGATTGCTCCGCCATCTCCTAGACAACCTAAGTTTTTCCCTGGATAAAAACTATATGCTTTTGCACCTGATGACTCTTCTCCCGAAGCTTCGGGATCGCTCAGCGTAAAATTCGATGCATTTGGGATTTGGTCCCGATGCTTCGGGATAAAATTATTGGAATTTACAGCCGCTCCATGAGATTGCGCTGCATCTTCTATTATTAAAAGATTATTTTGGTCTGCAATTTTATTTATTTCAGCCATTTCAGCCAATTGTCCGTATAAATGAACAACCAAAATAGCTTTTGTTTTTGAAGTGATTTTTTCCCTAATCAAATCAGGATTGATGTTGTAGGTTTCTAATTTTGGCTCAACCAAAACCGGAACTAAATCTGCCTGCAAAATCGCCAAAACACTTGCAATATAAGTATTTGCAGGAACAATAACTTCGTCTCCTTTTTGCAATTTCCCTAATTGAATATAACCTTTAAAAATTAAAACTAAAGCGTCAAACCCATTTCCAACTCCTATACAATATTGGGTTTGGCAATATTCGGCGAAAGCTTTTTCAAATGTTTCAACTTCTTTCCCTAAAATGTACCAGCCATTACTTAAAACCGATTTCAGTTTTTCCTGAAAAGCAGCTTCATATGGTTCGTTTACTTTTTTAAGATCAAGAAATGGTATCATTTTATTTTTTATTGGTTAAACAAAAATACCATTTAACTTATTATAATTTGAAGTTTCAACTTCGTAAAAATCATGAATTATTGTACTCGCACCAAAACTTTCTTTCCAGTATGATAATCCTTCATTGAGGTTTTTTCCCTGATTTTCATTTGAAATTCCAAAATCAAAAAAACGTTTTTCAGCAAATTTTTCTTTTATCAAATATTGAAACAAAAAATCTAAACTTCCCAAATTTTCCTGCTTTTCATTTTTTGAGATATATTGACAATGTGCAACGGTTTCAGTTTCAAAGATAGTTGTTCCGGCCACAATTTTATCTTCTAAATAAACATTAAACTGATGAATATTTTGAGGAAAATGAGCTTTTAAAGAATTCATTTCTTCTATCGAATGAACAGGTTTTGCATCATGTTTTGTTTTTAAATTGGGAATTAAAACTTCATTAAAAAATAATTCAAAATCATTTTCTTCCTTAATAATTAACTGATTCGAAACTGCTTTTTGAATACCTCTCTTGCGTATTTTCGAAATTTTATTTTCTTGTAATAAATCAATAACCGAAAGCGAATCGCGTCGTATCAGTTTGGCTTCTGCCAAAAACAAACTGTATAAAATTTCATCAGAAGGTTTAAGATGATAAATAGACGGAAGTGTTTTTAAATGTAATTTTTGAATGTTATTTTCACTCAAAAAAAATAAAATATCATGAACAATTTCGATTACTGAGGCTTGTTTTGTTTCTTCTTTATAAACCAAATTTCCATACGTTAATCCCTGATGAGAATACACCGAATTTCCTTGTTTATTTGCCGGCAAAACAGCCACCAGTTTATGTTTTTCAAAAACAAGAAGCGAAAAATCTTCAAAACGATCGTGATGGTATTCCATAAAATTACGATGAAACAAAAACGTAGCATTTTTGGCCTGAGCAATAAACTCATTCCAGGTATTGCAATCGTTTTGTTCGTATTTCTTTATGGTATATGTCGCCAATATTTTTTCTTTTTGCTACTAATTTGCTTCGCCTGTTCGCTATCGCTCGGGTCACAAATTAGCTCGAATTAATTTGTGAAGATTCGTGAAATTCGTGGCATATTTTTTTTCTTATTTATGATCAAATGCTGGTAAATACCATTTGAATTTTACAGCCATTAATCGTACCGTAATAATTACAACCGAAGTTACAAGATATAAAACATCATCTTCTAAATTCAGTTTTCTTAATCCAAAAAACACTATTCCTCCAAAAATACAAATCGTTGCATAAATTTCCCTTCTAAAAATAGTTGGAATTTCTGTACACAAAATATCTCTGATTACACCCCCAAAACAAGCTGTCATTGTGCCCAAAGCAATACAAATTACTGGATGCAAACCTGTCATAATTCCTCTTTCAAGGCCAATTAAAGTAAAAACCCCAAGACCAATTGTATCAAATAAAAATAAGGAAGTACGCAGTTTATCAAACTTTTTTCTAAAAAGAATCGCAAGACCAAAACCTAAAATAATCACGTAAACATATTGCAAATTCTGCATCCAGCCTACCGGCGTTCTTCCTATTAAAACATCACGAAGCGTTCCGCCGCCAACTGCTGTCACAAAAGCAATAATAAAAACACCAAACGGATCCAGTTTTTTATGCATTGCCGTTAAAGCGCCAGACATGGCAAAGGCCATTGTACCAATAATATCTAATAAATGAAACATTCTTTTTTGAGGTTCAAAGGTTCAGAGGCGCAAAGGTACAAAGGTTTTCTTTAGTTTAAGAGCATAGAGAAACAATGGTTAAAAGGACATTATTCCTGCTTCTTAAATCTTGCTGCTTTTTTTATCCAAAATTCTATTTTTTCACGTAAATCGGACTTCTTTTTAATAAATAAGAAACTGAATCTATCCAGCTATCTTTTAGTTTAAGGAAAGGCTGACGCGTTTGTGAGTATATTTTCGTGCCGTTTTTATACATATCAAAATACACGTTATAGTAATAATACATTTGTGTATTGGCAGTTGTAGTCGAATAATCTGTAGACTTGACTTTTTTATCATTGTTGCTCACCGTTGTACTTCCGCTTCCGTAAGTCGAAGCTGTTGAGCTAGATGACATTGTGTACGAGATTTTCGCCGCCACTATATTGTCGACACCCAGAATTTTTTGAAGATCTTCAATTGGTGTTTCATCAATATTATTATGGTCAATTCCGGCTTTGTGCAATAAACTATTCGTCGTTCTTAAATCCTGAACAGTCAGTGGAAAAATATTGGCTGACTTGTCTAATAACTTATTGTACATATCGTTTTGGGCAAATTTCGCCATATCTTCAGAGCTTTGTTGGGTATCTGAATTTATATACGGAATTGGTAAAACTGCAATTGTATTGGGCTTAATTTCCTGAACAGCTATATTTTGATTTGAAGATGTTTGAGTAGTATTTTCAGGCGTTACATCAAAAGTTTGAGAACGACCGCTGGCAAATTCAATTCTGGCAATTTGAGAAACATCCAGCGAAATTTGTACTGTTTCTCCCGGTAAAGAATATTCTACGGTTTTATCGGATATTTTTGCAATTGTGCCTTCTATTATCTGATAATCTCTTTTTATAATTTTATCCAGTTTTTTTGTTCCTTGTGCAAAATTAACAAACGGAATAAGCAACAGAACTATAATTGTCAAAGCTTTTTGTAATTTCATAGTATTTCTAATTTAAGTCAAATAATAAAATATTAATGTTTTACTTACAAACAAAGTTAAGAAAACTTCCTACTTAAATCATTTAAATTAAATTACTTAATTACATATTTTGTGTATAAAAATTATAATCTTTTAAAATTGTACGAAGAAAATCTTTCGAATTTCCTGATTGGTTTTTAATTCCCGTTACACTTTCAATTTTAGAAACCAGTTTAACAATTGTTTCATAATCATCTTTAAGATCTGCTTTTAAAAATGTTTCTTTAATGATTCTCATATCATTATCAGTCAATTTTATAACCAAAGGATATGTTGGCACATAAGCCTCACCTATTTCTTCGAGAATCGTATGACTAATATTAATTTTATTTTTTAAAGTAATAACGGCCGTACCCGCAACCATATCTCCTAAACGCTGTCCTTTTTTACTCATTATAACAGTAACCAAAGCAATAATTCCAAAAAATATACTAAGATCGATAAGCCTAAAAAACCAGCGCATTAAATAATCACCAAAACCTGCCTGATAACCATCAATTTTAACGACTTTTATCTTGACTATTTTTTTACCAATGGTTTGTCCTTCAAAAATGCTTTCTAAAGTGATCGAATAAATGATAACAGGAAAATATAAAAGTAAAAGAATGGTCATTCTGGACCATGAATCTAAACTATCCAACAATCTGTCTAATTGAAGCCAGTAAAAAACGATGCTCCAAATCACGATTACATAAGCTATTTTAATACCAAAATCAATGAAATGAGACCCTATTCGCTCGCCCGCTGATGCTGCTTTAAAATTTATTTTAACATTTTGTGTTGTATTTATTGATAATTCTGACATATTTTATATTTTAGCCTACAATGAGAGAAGTCGCCTTCATAAAACAAAATAAAGAAAAATGGCTGGAATTTGAGCTAGCTATTTTTGGTAAAGCTAAAAAAAATCCTGATGAGTTAGCTAATTTGTACATTCAAATGATGAATGACTTATCGTATGCCCAAACTTATTATCCAAAAAGCAAAACCGTAATTTACTTAAACCATCTTGCTTCGCAGATTTATCAGAAGATTTATAAAACCAAACGATCCGAAAAAAACAGATTTGTTGAGTTTTTTAAAACCGAAGTCCCGCTTTTGGTGTACGATTACAGAAGATATTTAATGTATGCTTTTGTTCTGTTTTTTATAACAGTTGGTATTGGTGTGATTTCAGCACGATACGATCAAAATTTCGTTCGCTTAATTTTAGGTGATGGATATGTAAACATGACTTTGGAAAACATCAAAAAAGGAAATCCAATGGCCGTTTATGGTTCCGGAAGCAATTGGGGAAGTTTTGTTGGCATTACCATGAACAACTTATATGTGGGCGCAAAATGCTACATTTATGGTATTTTTGGTGGTCTGGGAACTTTTTATATTTCCCTGCAAAACTGTATTATGCTGGGTGCTTTTCAATACTTTTTTTACGACCAGAATGTTTTCTGGAAAAGTGTTCGCGGAATCTGGATTCACGGTTCTATGGAAATTTTTGCCATCGTTATCGAAACAGCAGCCGGATTTATTTTAGGAGCTTCAATCCTTTTTCCAAAAACTTTTTCGAGAATCAATTCCTTTAAAATAGGTTTCAAAAACAGTTTCAAAATATTCCTGAGCACATTTCCATTCACGATTAGTGCCGGATTTCTTGAAGGTTTTATTACCCGATATTCTATTGATATGCCCAATTGGTTAAGCAGTTTAATCATTCTGGTTACACTTGGCATCATCTCATTTTATTATTTGGTTTATCCTTTTATTGTATACAAAAAAACACAACCGCTATCTGCCAAATTGAATTAATCAGGAACCAGTAATGAACAAATTTTTCTTCGTTTTATCTTTTCTATTTTATTGCAGCATTTCGCAGGCGCAGGATTCTTCGGCTACGGTTGATCCGCCAAAAGTCGAATCTGTAAAATATACCGAAAAAGATATTCATGTCGATTCAGATACTATTGAAGCAAAAAACTTCAAACAAGATTTCAAAAAAAAATACAAAGACGCTGATTTCGTTTACGAATATAAAGCACCCGAAAAAGGTGCCTGGGATTATTTTAAAGAATGGCTCGCCAGTATTTTCAGAAGATTGTTCACTTTTAGTAATCCGGAAGCATCGCTAAACTTTGTTGCTATTTTATTGAAAGTCATTGCCGCTTTAGTTATCATTTTTGTAATCTATTTGATTGTAAAAGCAATAATAGCCAAAGAAGGACAATGGATTTTTGGAAAAAATGCACACAAAAAAACAATCTATTATTCTGATATCGAAAAGAATATTCATCTTCTTGATTTCGAAAAATTAATTAAAGAAAGTATTGCAGCCGGAGAAAAAAGAATCGCTGTCCGCTATTATTATCTTTGGCTTTTAAAGGTCATGGCGCAAAATCATTATATAGAATGGGATATTGAAAAAACAAATTCTGATTATTTGTACGAGCTTCAAAAACCCGCACACAGAGAAGAATTCATGTATTTATCTTATTTATACAACCATATTTGGTATGGCGAATTTGAAATCGATGAAACCACTTTTATAAAAGCCGAAAACCGATTTAAGAAATCTTTAAAAACATTTAGCAATGAGTAAATCCATTAAAATTTATATTGCTATTTTGATTTTAGTTTTCGTCATCATTTTAATAGCAGATCACGATAAGCAAAAACCAATCGATTGGCGACCAACCTATTCTGTCAATGATAAAATTCCGTTTGGATTGTATGTTTTTGACAAAGAAATAAATGGTCTTTTAAAAAATCAGAAAATTGAAAGAGTTTCTGCCGTAACACCTTATGAATTTTTAGATTCAAAATATGTTCCTGATACAACCGCAGGAAAATACAAAATAAAAGGCACGTTTTTTAATATTTCAGAATACAGCCAAATTGACGATCAGTCGATTACCGAACTTTTCTATTTTGTTTCACACGGAAATAATGCTTTTTTGAGCATGAAAAACTTCCCGAAATCATTATTAGACAGTTTAAAAATCGAAATAAACACCAGTTATCCAAACGAAAAAATGAATTCGGTTTGGATGGCCAATAAAAAACTAAATCCGAAAAAGTATTCCATAACAGAAGAAGAAATGGGAAACTATTATTTTTCGAAAATTGATACTCTGATGACAACCGTTTTGGGATATCAGGGAAATAAAAATAAAAAGCAAATTGATTTTATAAAAGTGCCTTATATCAATGGTTACTTTTATTTGCATACAAAACCTGTGGCTTTTACAAATTATCATTTATTAAAAAAAGACCATTATGAGTATGCAGAAAGTGTACTTTCGTATGTTCCAAAAGGAAATGTTTACTGGTACACCAAAGGGCAAAATAATGAATCTATTTCAGATTCGCCTTTGCGCTATATTATGAGCCAACCGGCATTAAAATGGGCTTGGTATTTATTTTTAATCGGAATTTTGATTTTTATTATTTTTAATGCCAAACGAAAACAAAGAATTGTTCCGATAGTAAAACCGCTGCCTAATTTAACGCTGGATTTTACAAAAACAATTGGAAATTTATATTATCAGGAAGGCGATCACGATAATATAATCGATAAAAAAATCATTTATTTCCTCGAAAGAATTCGAAATGAATATTTAATCGATACAACAAAACTGGATGACGATTTCATTAATAAATTGCATCACAAATCAGGAAAAGACGAAAATGATATTCGCGAATTGGTATTTTTAATCAACGAACATCGAAAAAGTTATCACGGAAGTCTCGAGGAAGATTTAATCAGAATTAATAATGCAATCGAGAAAGTTTTACATTAAATAAAAAAATATTTTGCCACAGATTTAAGGATTAAAATGATTTTAAAATCTGTGAAATCATTTAATCTGTGGCAAAAAAAATAAACCCAAAAGAAAAAGACCAAAACATGGACGATTTTAATACACCAGAAACAGAAATCACAAACGAAAACGTGAATTTTGAAACAAGAATAAACCTTGCTCCACTTTTAGAGCATGTTAACAGCATCAAAAAAGAGCTTGAAACCGTTATTGTAGGTCAGCACAAAATGATCGACCAGCTTTTGGTTGCCATTTTATCAAACGGACACGTTTTGCTTGAAGGTGTTCCGGGGGTTGCCAAAACGATTACTGCAAAATTATTATCAAAAACGCTTAATATTGGTTTTAGCCGAATTCAGTTTACGCCGGATTTAATGCCTTCGGATATTTTAGGAACTTCGATTTTCAACTTAAAAAGTTCAGAATTTGAATTCAAACAAGGACCAATTTTTTCGAATCTAATTTTAATTGACGAGATCAACCGCGCGCCTGCCAAAACCCAAGCCGCCCTTTTTGAAGTAATGGAAGAGCGCCAGATTACAATTGACGGTTCTGCATATCAGCTGGAAACCCCGTTTTTGGTAATTGCTACACAAAACCCAATTGAGCAGGAAGGAACGTATCGTTTGCCGGAAGCCCAATTAGATCGTTTTTTATTCAAAATAACGATTGATTATCCAAAATTAGACGAAGAAATCCTGATTATTCAAAGAGAGCATTTATTGCAGGATCATGGAAAATTAGAAGCAATAAAAACCATACTTTCTGCTCAGGAAATAAAAGGGTATCAGGCTTTAATCAAACAAATCAGGGTAGAACAAAATCTGTTGGAATATATTGCAAGAATTGTGGTAAACACCAGAGAAAATGCCTTTTTATATTTAGGAGCTTCGCCTCGTGCATCGATCGCAATTTTAAACGCTGCCAAAGGTTTCGCAGCCATTCGTGGTCGTGATTTTGTAACTCCCGAAGATATTAAAGAAGCTTCAACCCCGGTTTTACAACACCGTGTTATTGTGGCTCCCGAACGTGAAATGGAAGGAATTACAAGTGCTGAAATTATCAAACAGATTATTGAAACAGTAGAAATTCCGAGGTAATTATTAATTATGAGTTGTTAATTATTAATTGTGAAAACCAGATTAAAAATGAAATTTTATAAACTATTTTCTATATCCTTAATTTGGATTTTACTTGCGGGTTTCAAGCCTGTAAATGGGGCTGAAAAAACAAAAAAGATTTATTTCGAAAGTGATAAACAACAAATCGAAACCTTAATAAGAAAAGCTTATGAATGGATTGAGACTAAAAAAACACAAAATGATTTTGATGTGGTTGCCAACAAAAAAGGCGATAAATATGTTGCTTTAAATGTAAAAACACACAACAAAATAGTCGAAGAACTTAAAAAATCGAACTTTTTTGCGCAGCAGTTTATCGACAATTATAATAAAATTGGGTTAAAAATTGGCGACAATCTTAAAACCAATAAAGCTGAATATTTTGTGGGCGAACTTCCACCCTATGGTAATGACAGTAATCCGTGGTGTGATTGTCAGGACAATCCGGAGAAGTTTTGGAAAACCCTGAAAGTAAACAACCTGAAAATTGAAAATAATAAAGCTACTTTTTTCTGGACGTGGACAGAATGGAAAGAAACTCCTAAATATAAAGTAACGGCAGTTAAGGAAAATGGAATCTGGAAAATAGCTATTTTAGATGGTTTCGGTTATTCTAGTTTCACTAAAATACAGGAATAAAATAAAATTTTAAATTCTTTTAAATTGAAATTCATAAAAAGTCTATATCTCAACAACTTCTTTTTCTATGTGCTTTTGGGCATTATAGGATTGTTTGTTTGTGCTTTTATTTTTCCGAATTTATACAACGGAGTCTGGTTTATTATTTTGGTACTAATCACTTTTCTGGCACTTGATCTTTTAATTTTATATCTGGCCAAAACCGGAATTGAAGCTTCAAGGGAAACACCTGAAAAACTTTCGAACGGAGATTTAAATCCCGTTAGTATTTCGATCAAAAACCACTATACTTTTCCAATTTCGATTAAAATTATTGACGAAATTCCGTTTCAGTTTCAGGTTCGTGATTTCAAAATAATTAGGAATATAAAAGCTTCCGGTCAGGATAAAATTGGATACGATTTGCGCCCGACAGAACGTGGAGAATATTACTTTGGAAATTTAAACATCTATGTTTCTTCGCCTTTAAAACTGATTTCAAGACGATTTACTTTTGATAAAGATAAAATGGTGCCAACGTATCCATCTTATATTCAGTTAAGAAAATACGATTTACTGGCTTTTTCGAATAATTTATACCAATACGGAATCAAGAAAATTCGCCGAATTGGTCACACAATGGAATTTGAGCAAATTAAAGAATATGTTCAGGGCGATGATCTTCGAACTTTAAACTGGAAAGCCACAGCGAAGAAAAATGCCTTGATGGTGAACCAGTTTCAGGACGAAAAATCACAATCGGTTTATTTGGCGATTGATAAAGGCCGCGTGATGCAAATGCCTTTTAATGGTTTGAGTTTGCTTGATTATGCGATAAACTCGACGTTGGTTCTGGCAAATGTGATTCTGAAAAAACAAGACAAAGCCGGAATTTTTGCTTTCTCGAAAAAAGTCGAAAACAGAGTTTTTGCCGAAAAAAGAGGTTCGCAAATGCAAAAAATCCTCGAAACTTTATACAACATCAAAACAGATTTTTTTGAAAGTGATTACAGCCGTTTGTATGTTGATATCAAAAAGAATATCAACCAAAGAAGTTTGATTATTCTATACACCAATTTTGAAACAATGGACGGTTTAAACCGCCAAATGCCCTACTTAAAGGGAATTGCAAAAAGTCATTTATTGGTTGTTGTTTTCTTTAGCAATACGGAACTAAACGAAATCATCAATAAAAAAACCGACACAATTCAGGAAGTTTACGACAAAGTAATTGCTGAAAAATTTATGTTCGAAAAGCGCTTAATCGCCAATGAATTGAAGAAATACGGAATTCATTCGGTTTTAACGCAGCCTGAAAATCTGACTTTGGATGCTATTAATAAATATTTGGAGATTAAAGCGAGAGGAATTTTGTAAGATGCGAAATGTTATGTTGTGAAAATGTAAAATGAGTATTACTAAGTTGTGAATTTCATAATCTAAATGTAAGAATGAGCAAAAATCTTTGAATCTTTGTTTCTCTGAACCTTCATAACTCAAAACATATGAAAAAAGCATTTTCTATTCTCATTATTTTATTTGGACTTTTATCGCACGCACAAAAAACAGAAAACATCATAGTTATTACCACAGACGGTTTTAGATGGCAGGAAGTTTTTAAAGGAATGGATGCTGAAATTGCCAATGATAAAAACTTCAATCAGGGCGACAGCACTTACATTCATAAAAAATATGGAAGCAGTGATTTTAAAGAACGCCGCCAGAAACTAATGCCTTTTTTATGGTCTGAAATTGCTGCGAAAGGTCAAATTTATGGCAATCGCGATTTAGGGAATAAAGTTGATGTTTCAAATCCGTATTGGTTTAGTTATCCGGGATATAGCGAGATATTTACGGGCAATGTAGATATTGCTGTCAACTCCAACGATTACAAACCAAATCCGAATGTGAATGTTTTGGAGTTTTTAAATCAACAATCTAAAATTAAAGGTAAAGTTGCAGCTTTTGGAGCCTGGGATGCTTTTGATCGCATTTTGAATGAAAAAAGAAGTGGTTTTCCTGTAATTTCTGCATTTGATAAAGTGGGTGGAAATAAGCCAACTGAAATTCAAAAATTATTAAATGAAATGCGCGACAATTCGTTTAAGCCTTTTCATGAAGATGAATGTCTGGACGTTTTTACGCATTATGAAGCGTTGAACGAACTCAAAACCAACAAACCAAAAGTACTTTATATTTCGTATGGTGAAACCGATGAATGGGCACATCACGGACATTACAGATCGTATCTCGATGCTGCAAACCAAGTGGATAAATGGATTAAGGAAATCTGGACCTTTGTACAAAACGATCCGCAATATAAAAACAAAACGACTTTACTAATCACTGTAGATCACGGTCGTGGCGACAAAGTAAAATCTGAATGGACAAGTCACGGTGATAAAATTGCGGGCGCATCTCAAATTTGGTTTGCTGCAATTGGTCCTGAAATTGCTCCAAAAGGCGAAATCAAAACAGATTCTCAATTGTACCAAAAACAATTTGCGCAGACGATTGCAAAAATTATGGGATATACTTTTACTGCAGAACATCCTGTTGCTAATGAAGTTAAAGAAGTCTTTGAAAAATAAGTTTTTTTGCCACGAATTCACGAATTATATTTGTTTTTTTTAATAAAAATTCGTGAATTCGTGGCTGTTTTTTTCCTCCATCCTATTAAAAACCTACAAGGTTTCGAAAACCTTGCAGGAAGAAAAAAACCTCTGTACCTTTGAGCCTTTGCAACTTTGAGCCTTAAAAAAAATGAAACAAATCACATCAATTCAAAATCCGTTTATAAAATCACTTGTTTTACTGCAGGAAAAAGCAAAAGCCCGCAAACAAACCGGAACTTTTTTGATTGAAGGATTACGTGAAATTTCATTAGCTATAAAAGGCGGTTACGAAATAGAAACGGTTTTATTTTTACCGGAATTAGTTTCAGAAATTGAAATTAATAAATTGGTGAATTCACCAATTCAAATGATAGAAATCAATAAAGAAGTCTATCAAAAACTGGCTTACCGTGATACTACCGAAGGTGTTTTGGCAATAGCTAAAACCAAATCAATGCAATTATCAGATTTAAAATTATCAGCAAATCCATTAATTTTAGTGGCTGAAGCACCAGAAAAACCGGGAAATATTGGCGCACTTTTACGTACTGCAGATGCTGCAAATCTGGATGCTGTTTTGATTGCAAACCCAAAAAGCGATTTATACAATCCGAATATTGTCCGTTCAAGCGTTGGCTGTTTGTTTACCAATCAAATTGCAACGGGAACTACAGCCGAAATTATTGCTTTTTTAAAAGAAAAAAAGATTGATTTTTATTGCGCCACTTTACAGAATTCAACTTCATATCATACTCAAAATTTCACCACTCCAACCGCGTTAGTTGTTGGTACAGAAGCCACAGGTTTAACTCAGGAATGGCGTGACGCCGCAACACAAAACATCATTATCCCGATGCAGGGAGAAATCGACAGCATGAATGTTTCTGTTGCTGCTGCGATTTTAATTTTTGAAGCGAAACGTCAGAGAGGGTTTTAGATTTTAGATTTTAGATTTTAGATTTTAGATTTTAGATTTTAGATTTTAGATTTTAGATTTTATGAAATTAAATTCTTCGAATTTAATTTCATATGTCAGAATGAGTTGAGTTGAAGTCCTTTTTAACGTGCTAAAAATCTAAAATCTAATATCATAAATCTACAATTCAATTCCCTTGTGTATGTTGGAACTTATTCTTATTTTTAGTACTTGAACTATGCCGTTATGATAGAAATAGATATTGAAAAAGAAAACAAAGCAATTGCGCAGGAATACAAAGAATTACTCCGAATTAGCTACCAAACTTTAAGCCCAACTGACAAAAAACTTATTCGAAAAGCTTTTGATGTTGCAGTTGATGCGCACAAAGAGCAGCGTCGTAAATCTGGAGAAGCCTATATCTTTCATCCTATTGCAGTTGCAAAAATTGTTGCCTCAGAAATTGGTCTGGGAGCGACCTCTATTGCTGCGGCTTTATTGCATGATGTTGTTGAAGATACACCCATGACGGTTGAAGATATTGAACGTTTATTCAACCCAAAAGTGGCACAATTGGTTGAAGGTCTGACTAAAATTTCGATGGTTCAAAAGGATTTGAATGCGTCGATGCAGGCCGAAAATTTCAGGAAAATGATTCTGACTTTGAACGATGATGTGCGTGTTATCCTAATCAAATTGGCCGACCGTTTGCACAATATGCAAACCATGGATTCAATGGCGGAATACAAACAAACCAAAATAGCTTCTGAAACTTTATATATTTATGCCCCTCTCGCCCATCGTTTGGGACTTTACAATATTAAAACCAAGCTGGAAGATCTTGGCTTAAAATACACTGAACCTGCCGTTTATGATGATATCGTAAGCAAAATCAGGGAAACAAAAGAAGAACAGGATGCTTATATCAAGGATATTTCTGATGTTTTGAAAAAATCTTTGGATAAGGAAGAGATTGATTATATCATAAAAGGCCGTCCGAAATCTATTTATTCTATTCGTAGAAAAATGCGCGCTCAAAATGTAAGTTTTGATGAAGTGTATGACAAATTTGCCCTTAGAATTGTCTATAAAGCAGATCCGCATGACGAAAAATTTGTGGCCTGGAAAATTTATTCGATCGTAACAGATCATTACAGACCGAGTCCGAGTCGTTTACGCGACTGGATTTCATCTCCAAAATCAACTGGTTACGAAGCTTTGCACATTACCGTTATGGGACCAAAAGGCCGCTGGGTCGAAGTTCAGGTTCGAAGTGAGCGTATGGATGAAATTGCCGAAAAAGGTTATGCTGCTCATTATAAATACAAAAACGGAGCAACCGAAGAAAGCGGCTTAGATGTCTGGCTGAATTTACTTCGCGAGGCTCTTGAAAATCAGGAAACGAATGCGGTAGATTTTGTTGAAGATTTTAAAATGAATTTATATTCAAAAGAAATCTTCGTCTTTACACCAAAAGGAGAAATTAAGTCATTGCCAAAAGGTGCTACTTCGCTGGATTTTGCTTTTAGTATTCACTCTGAAATTGGAATTAAAACCAGAGGAACGCGTGTAAACGGAAGATTGGTTCCCTTAAATCATGAACTTAAAAGTGGTGATCAGGTTGAAGTAATTACTTCGGCCAACCAAAAACCAACTGTAAACTGGCTCGAATATGTTACGACTTCGAGGGCAAAAAATAAGATTAAAAACGTTCTTAATGAGAATACTAAAAAAATTGCCGAAGAAGGAAAAGAACTGCTTACGCGAAAACTTAAACATCTAAAAATAACAATCAGCGAACAGGTTATCAATGAATTGGTAAACTTTTTCAAACTAAAAACAAGTTTAGATTTATTTTATAGAGTTGGAATTGGTGCTATCGAAAATCAGCAATTAAAAGATTATGCTGCGCAAAAAGGCAATACGATTATCAATTTCTTTAAAAATAAAATTAAGCGAAATAAAGATACAACTGCCGCCGAAGACATTCATAAACCGGTCATTAGCAGTAATTATGACATGCTGGTTTTTGGAACCGAACATGACAAACTTGATTACAAACTTTCGCAATGCTGTAACCCAATTCCGGGTGATGATGTTTTTGGATTTGTAACCATCAATGAAGGAATAAAAGTGCATAAAAAAGACTGTCCGAATGCTATTGGAATGCAATCTAATTATGCATATCGCATTATGAGTGCCAAATGGATTGACTCTTCTCAGGAAGAATTCAAAGCCATTATCAACATTACAGGAATGGATGTTTTGGGACTTACGAATCAGTTAACAAAAGTGATTTCGAACAATATGAGCGTTAATATTCAAAGTATTTCGCTGAGTACTGACGCGGGAATCTTTCATGGTCAGATTGCGGTTATTGTGAAAAATAATACTATTTTGAAGAAAATGATCAACGCAATTAAAAAAGTAGATGGCGTTGATAAAGTCACTCGTGAATACAGAACATAAATTTATTCTTTAAAAAATGATTATGAAAACAGATTCTTTAGAAATTCCGAAATTAAATTTTGATAAAAATGGCGAACTTATAATTGTCGCTTCTGAATCTTCTTCAAAAGATGATTTTGATTTTTTTCAGGGAAAATCTGTTATTAGAAATAAAAAATTAAAAAAAAGATTTGCGAATTCTAACGAATGGATTGAATTCCCTTCGACCCAGGAAATGTACAAGATTTTAAACGGAATTGGAAATATTGATAATTTCCTGGCCACTTTTGACGGAGAACCTTTTGAAGGAATGACGGTTCGTCTTTTTAATCCAAAAACAAAATTGTGGAGTATTTATTGGGCAGATTCGACTTCGGGAACTTTAGATAAACCTGTTGTAGGTTCTTTTGAAAATAAAGTTGGGCATTTTTTTTCGAAAGATGTATTTGAAGGAAAAAATGTAATCCAGGTATTTCGATGGGATGCACGAGATGAAAACAATCCGGTTTGGAGTCAGGCAATGTCTGATGACAAAGGAAAAAACTGGGAATGGAACTGGTTCATGTATATGTCCAAAACCAACTAAAAATTTGTTAGTTTTATCATAAATAAAAATAATTATGTTAATTAAGTTCTTGTGAACTTTCTAAAATTTATCGTTGTAAAACCTTGTATTTAATGTGATATACATAATTGAATATAGATTTGAACGTTAAACTTTAAACCCGAAACTTTTATTCATTAAAAATAAAAAATTATCTTTGCCGGATATGACACTCATTTCAACTGACAACACTAGAAATCAAGAAATTGTAAAAAACGTTTTTACAATGTATCTTGAACAAAAAGGGCATCGCAAAACTCCTGAGCGCTATGCTATACTTCAGGAAATTTACGATAGCGAAGAGCATTTTGATATAGAAAACCTTTATATCAAAATGAAAAACAAAAACTATCGTGTGAGTAGAGCAACTTTATACAACACGATCGAGTTATTGTTAGACTGCGCATTGGTTAGAAAACATCAATTTGGACAAAATCAGGCTTACTACGAAAAATCATATTTCGACAAACAGCACGATCATATTATCATGACTGATTCTGGCGAAGTAATTGAATTTTGTGATCCAAGAATTCAAACCATCAAAAAAACAATCGAAGAAATATTTGATATCGAAATCACGAATCATTCACTTTATTTCTACGGAAACAAAAAACAAAAACAATAATCCGGAAAGGAATTATTCAAAAAATAAAAAAAAAGAAAATTAACTACATTAATCAGTAGGGCGACTTAGATTGCCTCAACGCAAATTAAAACAGAATGACCGTAGATTTATTACTAGGATTACAATGGGGAGATGAAGGTAAAGGAAAAATTGTTGACGTTCTTACCTCAAATTATGATATTATTGCACGTTTTCAAGGAGGACCAAACGCAGGACATACATTAGAATTTGACGGAATTAAGCACGTTTTAAGAACCATTCCTTCTGGAATTTTTCATAAAAATTCAGTAAATATCATCGGAAACGGGGTTGTAATTGATCCTGTAGTTTTTCAAAAAGAAATTGAAGGTTTAGAGAAATTTAACCTTGACATCAAAAACAAATTGATCATTTCAAGAAAAGCGCATTTAATTTTACCAACGCACCGTTTATTAGATGCAGCATCTGAGGCATCAAAAGGAAAAGCAAAAATTGGTTCTACATTAAAAGGAATTGGCCCAACTTATATGGACAAAACCGGTAGAAACGGTTTGCGTGTTGGAGATATTGAATTAGAAGATTTCAAAGAACGTTACAGAGCATTAGCTGATAAACATGAGGCAATGATTGCTTTTTACGATGTAGCGATTCAATATAACTTAGCTGAACTTGAAAAAGAGTTTTTTGAAGCTATTGAAGAATTAAAAAAATTAGATTTTATTGACAGTGAAGAATATATGTACCAGGCTCAAAAAGCGGGTAAATCTATTTTATGCGAAGGAGCTCAGGGGTCTTTATTAGATGTTGACTTTGGAACTTATCCTTTTGTAACTTCATCAAATACTACTGCTGCAGGAGCTTGTACTGGTTTAGGAATTGCTCCTAACAAAATCAAAGAAGTTTACGGAATTTTTAAAGCGTATGTTACCCGTGTTGGTAGCGGACCTTTCCCAACTGAACTTTTTGACGAGGTTGGTGCTACAATGGCAAGAGTTGGTAACGAATTTGGATCTGTTACAGGAAGACAAAGACGTTGCGGATGGTTAGACTTAGTGGCTTTAAAATATGCTGTTCAGGTAAATGGAGTTACGCAATTGATGATGATGAAAGGTGATGTACTTTCTGGTTTGGAAACTTTAAAAGTTTGTACTGAATACAACTATAAAGGACAAATCATTTCTCACTTTCCTTACAACATCGAGCCTGAAAATGTTACTCCGATTTATAAAGAGTTTAAAGGATGGCAAGCTGATTTAACAGGATTGACTACTTATGATCAATTACCAATCGAGCTAAAAGAATATATCGAGTTTATTGAAGCAGAAGTTGGTGTACCAATTAAGATTGTATCTGTTGGACCAGACAGAAAGCAAACAATAACAAAATAATACATCTAAACGCTCTGATAACCAGAGCGTTTTTTTATACAAAACATTTCACACATGAAAAATCCAGAAATTAAAATTACTGAAACTAAGTTATTATCAGACAATTGGTATGTATTAAACAAAGTAACTTTTGATTACCAAAAGAAAGATGGCAATGTAGAATCGCATATTCGTGAAGTTTATGACCGAGGAAATGGCGCCGCTATTTTATTATATAATACCGAGAAAAAAACAGTAATTCTAACGAGACAATTTCGTTTGCCAACTTACCTTAACGGAAATAAAACCGGAATGATGATTGAAGTTTGTGCCGGACTTTTGGATCAGGACAATGCCGAGGAAGCAGTTATTCGCGAAACGGAAGAAGAAACGGGTTATCGCTTAAACAAAGTTCAAAAAGTTATTGAAACTTATATGTCTCCGGGATCTGTAACAGAAATTTTATATTTATTTGTTGGTGAATATGATGAAACTATGAAAGTAAACGATGGCGGTGGATTAGATGCTGAACAGGAAAATATCGAAGTATTGGAATATACTTTTGATGAAGCTTATGCAATGTTTGAATCTGGTGAGATTACTGATGCTAAAACTATTATGTTGTTGCAGCATGCTAAAATAAAAGGGCTGATTTAAATATACTTACATACTTAACTTAACCTCAATAAAAAACTCATTATAGTGAGAGAAAAAAATACAAGAATTAAAAATATTGATTTATTAAAAGGTATATTAATTATTTTAGTAATAATAGGGCACGTAATTCAGGGAGCATTAAGTGAATCAATTTGGCGAACTCTAATTTATAGTTTTCATATGCCTCTTTTTATTGGGATAACCGGATACCTCCTAAACATTAATACAATTTCAGAATTAAATCTGTACGATCTCTTCAAAAAATACTTTTTAAGAATAATACTACCATGGATTATTGCTTTTATATCTTACTATATAATATCTTGCATTTTAGGAACGAATTTATTTTCTATTGCAAAATTTAAAAATTCTATCATTTATCCCTTCTATCATTTATGGTTTATTCCTGGTTTTTTAAGCTGGATACTACTAACATGGCTTTTTAAAAAACTTTTCACAAATTATAATATTATATTGATTTTAGGCCTTTTGATATCGATAACCTTCTTTATTTTATATAAGTATTCCTCAATCTATACACAAATCCCTTTTTTGAATAGAATATTTTCAATTCTCATATATACCTTCAGACCTTATTTTTATATATTTTTTCTTATTGGAATTAGTTATAGAAATAAAACTATAAAAAAATTAAGATTAATTGAAATTATAACCCCTTTTATTTTTCTAGGCCTTGTTGTTTATTTATTTTTTTATGATAGTGTGATATTATCAATTCTAAATTTCTTTCTATTAAATCTTTTAATTTTAAATTTTTGCTTAAAACTAGCCCTGACAGATTCCTTATTTGAATCTAAATCGATTCAATGGTTAGGAATAAACTCTTTGGGTATCTATCTATGGCATGTTTTACCAATCTTAATTTCCAAGTATTTAGTAGGAACGCAATCTTTAATTAAATTTTATCTCATAACTATTATTCTTGAAGTTCTATTTATAATTTTATATAAAATATTAGTCAAGGTTAATTTTTTTAAAAAGTATATATTCGGAATGTAATGTGGTTTAATAATTTTTAAAATTATATGCACTTCAGATCTATAAAAAATAAAATGTTAATAAAATAAACAATTCCAAAAATTCTGTAATTCGTTTGAGCTCTAAAAAAAATAACTTTACTCTACTAAAAAATCCCAATTATGAGAAAGTTATATTACACATCAAATATTTTGCTTCTATTAATTTTAACCTTAATAGTTTCTTGTAAGGAAAGCAAAACTACAAGAACGAATGAGGAAGAAGCAAAACCGCATAAAACAATTGAATATAAAAAACCTGCGTCATCTGTTAGCTTTCATTTTGAAAAAACAAAAGGATGGCTTGAAACCAATAAAAGTGATTCGACTAAACTAGATATTGCATACGCCATAAACAGAACTGACAAAGCCAATTTTGCTAAAATGGACTCTGTTGTGATTCCATCAGATTTTAGTGGAGATTTGCCTTATTATCTTCCGTTTCCTATTCACGTTTCGAGTTTAGAAGAGGTTGAAAAAGTGTTGATTTTCTCTTATCCAACGCAAACATTTGCTGCTTACGAAAATGGAGAATTAGTTTATACCGGTCCAACAAATATGGGAAGAAAAAAAGATCCAACACCAACCGGATTATTTTTTACCAATTGGAAAGCAGAACAAACAACGAGTACTTTTAACGACGAATGGGATTTAAAATGGAATTTTAATATCGAGAATAAACTCGGAGTTGGTTTTCATCAGTATGAATTACCGGGATATCCTGCCTCTCATTCTTGTTTGCGATTGCTCGAAAAAGATGCAAAATATTTATATAAATGGGCAGATGAATGGATTTTGAAAGATAAAGAAAACGTAAAAGTAAAGGGAACTCCTGTTATTGTTTTTGGAAGCTATAATTTTGATGGGCCAAAACCTTGGTATGAATTAGTTAACGATCCGAAAGCATTGGATATTTCTGAATCTGATATTGAAAAAGAAACACAGCCTTTTATTCAAAAAATACTAGATAATCAAAAAGTAAGAGCAGGAGAAGAAGCTGTTTCGCCTTAAAAATTATATATTTCTACACAGAAAAAGCTAATGCAATTTTAAAAATTGTGTTAGCTTTTTTATTTTGAAGTAAAGATGAGTTACAAAGTTTTTTGTTTCACGCAGATTTAAAAAGATTTTAGCTGATTTGTGTAGCTAATTAATATTTTAAGATCCGTTCAAATCTGCAAAATCTGCGTGAAAAAAATCTCTTAAATATTTTTATCCTAAGTAATTTTTATTTGCTACTTTCGTTTCATATTATTAGCCAAAATTTAAATATCACATGTCAAAAAATCTACTTTTCCTATTTTTACTATCGGGTTTTATTTCGATAGGGCAAACAAAAAAGAATTCAAAACTAGAAACTTATACAAGCCGAAAAGAAATTTATCAAATTAAATACAATCCTGATCATTGGATTAAAAATACAGATTCTATAGACTGGGATGCACAATTTCATGACAAGTATAATTTAGTAAACGCGTACTTTATTGAATATGATTATTTTATTACTGATAAAAATCTCAAAAGTACTATTCAGGATGAATACAAAGAGTTCGGAAAGATCAAAAACCTGAAAATCTATAAAAAGAAAATAAACGATATTACCGTTAATTACTTTGAGTGTGAGCTAGATTACAATGATATTTTATACAAATACCAAGGTTTTATTTACAACGGAAAAGGTGGTTCTATACAAATGCAATACGGCGCTCAGGCCGAAGCGATAGAACCAAATCAAGGTATAATTGATGAATTGAATAATGGGATTTCGATTATTCAATAAAAATCAAAAAAGGCATAAGAATTAAATCTTATGCCTTTTGTTTTATAGTGAAAGCTGAAAATTATCTTGAATAATTCGGAGCTTCTTTTGTAATAGTAACGTTGTGTGGGTGACTTTCAGTAATTCCGCTTGACGTGATTCTAACAAAACGTCCAGATTCCTGTAAAGTTGGAATATCTTTTGAACCACAATATCCCATTCCGGCACGAAGACCTCCGATAAACTGAAGCATACTTTCGTTTAATTCTCCTTTGTAAGGAACACGACCAACGATTCCTTCCGGAACTAATTTTTTTACATCGTCTTCAACATCCTGAAAATAACGGTCTTTAGAACCTGTTTGCATAGCTTCAACAGAACCCATTCCGCGGTAAGATTTGAATTTTCTTCCTTCAAAAATAATAGTTTCTCCCGGAGATTCTTTTGTTCCTGCTAATAATGAACCTAACATTACACAATCGGCACCTGCAGCAATTGCTTTCGGGATATCTCCTGTATAACGAATTCCACCATCTGCAATAACCGGAACTCCAGTTCCTTTGATAGCCGCAGCTACTTCAAGAACGGCTGAAAATTGAGGAAAACCAACACCTGCTACGATACGCGTTGTACAAATAGAACCAGGTCCTATTCCTACTTTTACACCATCGGCTCCATTTTCTACTAAATATTTAGCCGCTTCCGGAGTAGCAATGTTTCCAACAATTACATCAATGTTTGGGAATTTTGCTTTTATTTGTTTCAATGTGTTTACAACACCTTCTGTATGTCCATGTGCTGTATCAATAATGATTGCGTCTACGCCTGCAGCAACTAACGCTTCAGCTCTTTGAACTGCATCGCCAGTAACCCCAATTGCGGCAGCAACTCTCAAACGACCAAAAGTATCTTTATTAGCGATTGGTTTTTGAGTTAATTTTGTAATATCTCTAAAAGTAATTAGTCCAACTAATTCATTTTGAGCATTTACAACCGGTAATTTTTCTATTTTATGGCCTTGTAAAACTACTTCGGCTTGTTCTAATGAAGTTCCTTCTGCAACAGTAACTAAGTTTTTACTGGTCATTACTTCTATAATTGGTCTCGCTCCGTTTTTTTCGAAACGTAAATCACGATTTGTAACGATTCCTTTTAAGATTCTGTTTTCGTCAACAATTGGAATTCCGCCAATTCCGAATTCTTTCATGGCATTTTTTGCATCTGCAATTGTTGAAGTCATTGGTAATGTTACCGGATCGATAATCATTCCTGCCTCAGCACGTTTTACTTTTCTAACCTTCGCTGCTTGTTGCTCAATGGTCATATTTTTATGCAAAACACCAATTCCGCCTTCTTGCGCCATAGCAATTGCCATTGCACTTTCGGTAACGGTATCCATAGCAGCTGATACTATAGGAACGTTTAGTGTTATATTACGGGAAAATTTTGATTTGATACTCACTTCGCGAGGAAGCACATTCGAGTAGTTAGGTACTAATAATACATCGTCGTAAGTTAAACCTTCGCCGATAATCTTGGAGTTGTGTGCTATCATGGTGCAATTTCTAGTTGAATTGCGTGCAAATATAGTGAATAAATTGGAAACTTGAATACTAAGTTTTTCTTAATTTTATCTCTATAAGAAAGGTACTACATTCGTGATCTTCAAAATCCAAATAAAAAATTCCAAATTCCAATTTTGTTGCTCCATTTGAAAATATGCAGCAATAAAGGTTTGGAATTTGGAATTTATGTATTGGAATTTATAAAATTAATCTGAATCTGGAAAAATAAAATTTAAACCAAATTGAAACGCTATACTATTGGCTTTGGTGACGTCTTTATATTCAAAAACATTATCGACCAGAGCATAAATATTGAATTTTCCAATTGTTCCGGAAAGTCCTAATCCCAAATTTGTATTCGAAAACGTATCAAATGTATAAGTAGCTTTAAAATCTAATTTTTCGAAAATACTGCGTTTATAAAAAGCAGTAAAAGCTGTAAAAGGTTTTTTTGGCATACTCATTATAAACAACTGACCTCCAATAGAATTTGCATATCCGCGCTTGCTTTGGGCTCTGCAATCACATTTTTCACCATATCTTGATTCTCCAAACGAATATTGAAGAGAAGAATAGAATTTTGTTGGCCTCCAGGTTGTGTATTTGTTATAAAGTGTATCTCTCGGAATAGCTTTATCAAATTCTCCTAAAACATTTCTTGGTCCATCTATATCATCAAAATTAGGATTTACTCCATTATAAGTGTAACTTCCTTTATAGGTTCGTGTTTCTATATCCTTAGACTGCCTCACAAAACCCAAATCTATAACACTTGTTGTAAACTGAAGATTATCCTTAAAATAATAGGTAACTCCTGCATCTACCCCCAAACCTAAACTTCCGTTAAAAAAACTGTTATGTATAATATCTTCAGTCTCACTCCCTCTGTATTCATCTTTTGTAAAAGTAGAAATACCTGAAGTTTTAAGTTCTAAATTTGAAGAAATTACCTGGGTATAAATATTACGCGTACCTTCAATTTCGTCTGTATAAATAAACCCCGAATTATTTGTTGATGTTGCATTTGCACCACTTGAATAAAGTTTGGCGCGGCCACCCAACACTAATTTTTCACTTATTTTTTTATGAAATCCAACATGAAGCACCGAAAGCGCTTCGGCTCTAACATTTAAATCAGCAAGATTAAAGGATTTACCCATGTGATCCCGATTTCCATCTAATGCCAATATTGCTAAATCTTTGGGCACATACATCAAAAAATCAAATTCCTGATAAACTCCAAATGACACATACGACTGACTATCTTCTCCTCCAACTCTAAAACCTCCGGAAAACACTTCGACTTGCTCATTAACATGGGTTTTATCATTGGCTGATGATTTGTTTATAATATTTCGAACTTTTTCGGTAAAATCAACTCCGTCATTAGCAAATAAATCATACGCAGAGAAGCTTTTCGAACCTACATTAGCTGAAACTCCGGATAATAACGGAATTCCAAAATAATATTTATACGAAACATCGGCACCAGGATTGACTAAAGAAGCTTGTGGAATTGAAGTAAAATTATATAGTAACGCCTTATTTTGCGCAAAACCAAACTGGAAAACAACCAGTATTATCAGATATACTTTTCTCATTCGATTTCCATATATGCGGTTGCGCTCGATCGTAATTTCAAATTACCTACACTATTCTCATTTAAGGGTGGACCTGCAGCTATTCTAACAGTAAAACCAATTTCAACTGTTTTTTTTAAAAGCTCTAGTCTTGCCTGTTCGAAAACTTCTGTGGGAAATTTTATGACATTCGGGCTTCCTGTGTATGCCGGAACTTCAAAAGTTATGGTTTCGATGATTGCGTCATTTTTATCATAAAGCACAAAATCAATACTAAAAGCTCTGTTTATAGTGTTTTCTATTTCGAAATTGAGTTCTGCCTTAACCAGATTATCCTTGAAATGATTTTCTTTAAAAATTTTAAAAGGCTGAACATCAACTGCAATTTCATGGGCATTCCCATCGTCTATGAATTTATTTGCAGGTACATCAAAAAAAGCCAGGTTAGCTACAAAAACAGGTTCGAGTTTGATATTATTGATTTGATCAATATCCAGATCGCTTGCGCATGAAGAGAATAAAAATGCCAAGCCTAAGAATATATGAATTCTTCTGATTGAGTGTGGTATTTCCATAAAAAGTAGATTAAATAATAAGAAACAACGCTAATTTGATGTAACTTATTATAAATTGAGTAATAAATATACTACTTTTTATTCTAATGAAATTGTCCAAACAGTTTTGAAGCCTCATTATAAGCACTTTCAAAACTTAAAGAGTTTAGTCCTGTTGTTTTTTTATTTGAAGTAAAATAGGAAATTAACTTTTCGGTAGGCATATTCCCGGTTAATTTATCTGTAGCCATCGGGCAGCCTCCAAAACCCTGAATTGCACCGTCAAAACGAGTACAGCCGGCTTTTGAAGCTGCTTCTATTTTTTCGAACCAGCTATTTGGAGTGGTATGCAAATGCGCCCCAAATTCAATTTGAGGATATTTCGGAATTAAATTCGAAAAAAGATACGTGATTACTTCCGGCGTTGAACTTCCAACGGTATCAGAAAGTGAAAGGATTTTTACACCCATTGTCGACAATTTTTCTGTCCACTCTCCTACGATTTCAACATTCCACGGATCTCCGTACGGATTTCCGAAACCCATTGAAAGGTACGTTACAACTTCTTTATTTTTTTTATCAGCAATTTCCAGAATTTCTTCCAATGTAACCAAAGATTCTGCGATGGTTTTATGTGTGTTTCGCATCTGGAAATTCTCGGATATAGAAAAAGGAAAACCTAAATATTGAATAGGTTCATGCTCTGATGCCATTGCAGCGCCTTGTGTATTGGCAATGATAGCCAGCAGTTTACTTGTAGTTTGTGACAAGTCAAGCTGTGCCAAAACTTCGGCTGTATCCTGCATTTGCGGAATCGCTTTGGGAGAAACAAAACTTCCAAAATCAATGGTATCAAAACCCACTCTAAGCAAAGCTTGTATGTATGAAACCTTATTCTTGGTAGGAATAAAGGTTTTGATACCCTGCATGGCATCACGTGGACATTCGATAATTTTGATTTCTTTATTCAAAGTTTATTCTTTTGTGAAGGCTAAGTTAGTTTCTTTTTTAAAGAAATAAAAGTTATAATTTTCTTAAGCATTGAATGCAATCGTAAAAGTCCAGTTAAATACATAGAAACATAGATTTGCCATACTTTTAAAAAGGCATTTCATTTGAGTTTTTCTAAAATCTATATTCAGTGGCTTTAGATAATTACACAATATTGTAATTATATATAATATTACCAAAAAGAGTAATATTAATATTTATTACGTATATTTGTAATATATAAGTTAATTAATTTTTAATTATATTTGAATATGACAAGCGTAATTACAGGAGATATAATTGGTTCTAGACAGCAAAAGTCTAAACATTGGGTAGAGGATTTAAAAAAAATCCTGTCGCAGTTTGGAGAAATGCCTGCTCAATGGGAGATCTACAGAGGAGATGAATTTCAGGTAGAAATCAAAAATCCTGAAGAAGCTTTATTGACTGCTATTTTAATAAAAGCACATCTAAGAGCCCTAAAATCTGATGCAAGAATGAGTATTGGTTTTGGAGATAAAACGCATAACGCCGAAAAAATATCCGAAAGTAATGGAACTGCCTTTATAAATTCGGGAGAACTTTTTGAAACTTTAAAAAAACAAAAGGTGACTCTAGCTCTTAAAACCGGAGATATTGTTTTTGATGAAAAAATGAATTTAATGCTTCGTCTGGCATTAACTTTTATGGATAACTGGCTTGCGCAACCGGCTCAATTTGTTGCTGTTGCAATAGAAAACCCAAACTTGTCGCAAGAAGAACTGGGACAAAAATTAGGCATTAATCAAGCTGCTGTAAGTCGAAGACAAAAACGTGCTCAGTTTGATTTGGTTATGAATTTAGATCGATATTTTAGAACACAAATAAAAGAACTTACGTCATGATTTTATTTATAAAACTACTTTTAGCACATTTATTAGGCGATTTTATATGGCAGCCAAATTCGTGGGTTGCAGATAAAGAAACTAAAAAACATAAGAGTATTTATTTATATTTTCATATTCTTTTACACGGTATTCTGGCAGCGGTTTTAGTATGGGAGATTGCTTTTATTCCTTATGCCATTTTAATCGCAATTTCGCACGGAATCATTGATTTAATCAAACTCAATTTTCAACAAAATAAAACAAAACGCACTTGGTTTATTGCAGATCAAATTGCACATATTTTAGTTTTAATTGCGATCGTATTACTCTATCAAAACAAAACCATCAATTTTATTTGGTTTGATAATCAATTCTGGATTTTAATAACTGGATTTTTATTTATTACAAAACCAACTTCTATTTTTATTAAAACCATTATTTCTATCTGGAGTCCGGAAAGTCAAGATAGTAATCAGGATAATTCACTAGCCAATGCAGGAAATTACATTGGCATATTAGAACGCTTATTTGTATTTTGCTTTATACTAACCGGACATTTTGAAGCAATTGGCTTTTTATTGGCTGCTAAATCTATTTTTAGGTTTGGAGATCTAAAAGAAGCCAAAGACAGAAAACTTACCGAATATGTTTTAATTGGTACTTTAATAAGTTTTGGCGTCGCTATCACTCTCGGACTTATTGTACAGGCCTTGTTATTACAATTGCTGTAAAACTTTTTTATTTATTGCTTTTATCAACGCCGGGCCTTCATAAATAAATCCGGTGTATAATTGCACTAAACTTGCTCCGGCATTCAATTTTTCGATAGCATCATCTGCAGAATGTATTCCTCCTACTCCAATAATCGGGAATGCTTTATTGCTTTTTTCAGAAAGAAAACGAATCACTTCTGTAGAACGCTGCGTTAGCGGTTTTCCTGATAATCCGCCCATTTCAGATTGATTTTGAGATTGTAACCCGTCTCTGGAAATAGTAGTATTTGTAGCGATTACACCTGCAATTTGAGTAGTTTTTACAATATCAATAATATCTAATAATTGCTCGTCTGTTAAGTCCGGGGCAATTTTTAAAAGTATTGGTTTTATTTTTTGAGTGCTCGTTTTTTGCTTTTCTACATTTCTGTTCTGCAAAGTTTGTAATAAGGCTGTCAAAGGTTCTTTATCTTGTAAAGCTCTTAAATTTGGCGTATTTGGCGAACTCACATTTACCACAAAATAATCGACATGATCAAATAATGCATCAAAGCAAATGATATAATCGTCAACGGCATTTTCGTTTGGCGTTACTTTATTTTTTCCAATATTTCCACCAATTAAAACATTTGAATTCTTTTTTAAACGTTCAACAGCTTCAAGAACTCCGCCATTATTAAATCCCATTCGGTTAATAATTGCCTGATCTTCTTTTAATCGAAACAAACGTTTTTTAGGATTTCCTTCCTGACCAACAGGAGTTACGGTTCCTATCTCGATAAAACCAAAACCAAAGTCTGAAAGTTCTTTATACAACTTTGCATCTTTATCAAATCCTGCAGCAAGTCCAACCGGATTTTTGAATTTTATTCCGAAAACATCACGCTCTAAACGACTGTCTTTTACTTCGTAAATTGATTTTATAATTGATGAAACTCCTGGGATTTTTGAAATAAATTTAACAAATGAAAAAGTAAAATAATGTACTTCTTCCGGATCAAACCAAAAAAGTATTGGGCGAATTATCAATTTATACATAAGAGTTGTGTTGTTGTTTTTTCGGTTGCAAATTTAATTATAATACTTGAAAATGGCTCTTTTTTATAAAAACAAATAAATAAGAGATTTAAAACCAACTTATAAAAACACAATAACATTATAATCAATTAATTATAAGTTTTGACGGCTAAAAATCGTGATACTTTTTAAAGAAACCTAAAATCAATATTTAACGTTGCAAGTTATAAAATGAAACAATGTAGCGACTTTGAGCCAGCTTTTTGGCAGTTTTAATACTTAATTTTGAAGGACTTATTAGATATTAAGAAAGATCTTGTTTGCGATATTCGAAGTTATACAAAATAGATTAAGAATGTAAAACTCCATTAGTTTATGTACATCATACCCCATTTCAAAAAATATCTGTCGGTTATTCTGTTATTATTGAGTATTTCAGGCTTATCACAACAAATAAAAGATACAACCAAACTCATTCATTTTAGATATGGCGAAAAAGGAATCGAATTACGAACCAACGATAATAAATTTCTTTTTCAGCTTCAGAGTCGTTTACAATTTCGGTTTTCTACGCCAAATGATCAGGATCCGTTAACATATGACGATTATAGTCAGGATAAACAAACGACTTTTAAAATCAATCGCGCGAGGTTAAAAGTGGGCGGTCATGCTTTTGAACCCTGGCTCAATTATTATTGGGAATATGAATTGAGTCAGTCGAATTTGCTTGATTTTAGAATAATGGTCGAAAAATACAAATGGCTTAGTTTGAAAGTAGGACAATGGAAAGTTGAGTTTACCCGTGAACGTTTTATTAGCAGCGGCGAACAGCAAACTGTAGACCGGTCTTTAATCAATCGCCCGTTTACGGTAGACAGGCAAATGGGAGTTGAATTGTACGGACATCTGAAAGGAAAAGGAATTGCTGATTTTAATTATTGGGCAGCAGCTTTAACAGGAACCGGAAGAGGAAATACTTCAAATGATGATAACAACCTTATGTATTTTGGTCGTGCTCAATGGAATTTTCTCGGAAGATTTCTTGATTTTGAAGGAAGTGATTTAGAATTTCACGAAAAACCGACACCAATTATTGCTTTTTCTGCCATTACAAACCGAAGTCCTTATACGAGGTTTTCGCAATCTGGCGGAGGTTATTTAGACGGATTTGAGGACGGAGCTCCGGGACAATATCGCGTTAACCAATGGAATTTTGAAACTGCATTTATGTATCGTGGATTTTCGTGGCAAAGCGAATGGCATACTAAAGAAATTATTGATAAACTGGACAATAACAAAACCACTACGATGAAAGGTTATTATGCTCAGCTTGGTTATTTTTTTCACAATGCTTTTGAATGGTGGCCAAAACATTTAGAAATGGCAGGAAGACATGCCGCCTATAGACCTGACAACTCAATTAGACAAAATTTGCAGGATGAAACTACCATTGCTTTCAACTGGTTTTTTAAAGGCCATAAAAACAAGCTTACATCAGAGTTTAGCTATTTTAGTTTTCAGGATAAAACCCTGCCGTTAGAAGCAGGCTGGCGTTTTAGAATACAATGGGATATTTCGCTATAAATCACAAAACAAAATTCGCATTTAACTTATTTACAATCACATAGCACAAACAAAAACTAAAAATGATTTTTAATTTTTACGATTATTCTTATTTTTTTTAATAATTTTAATACACCATAAAACACTGAAAATGAAAAGTATAAATAAAACACTAAAAAAAGCGGCACTACTATGTATGGCTGGATCATTTTTCTTAATTTCTATTGATGGTTTAGCACAACGACGAGTGGGCGGCAACGGCGGCACAAAGCGAGCTGGTGGAGCTGTAAAAACAAGGCCTGCAACTCAAAGACCTGCAACGCAAACAAGGCCAGGCTCTAATAATTCTGGTGTTAGAAAATCAACCAATACAACTACGAGACCTGCCAATACTTCAAACACAAATGCTGGAAATAGAAATACAACTACCAACAGAAACTCAGCAACCAGAAACAATATCAATAATAGTGGTAACAGAAATACCAATATTAGTGGTAATACGGTGAACAGAAACAATGTAAACATTAATGTAAACAATAGTGTACATGTTCGCAACAACCGTAATACTGTTGTAAGACCCGGTCCAAGACCTTATGTACGCCCTCCTTACGTTTATGGCGGCTATAGATATCATGCTTACAATCCTTATTTCTTTCATCCATACAGACCATTTTATTGGGGTCCGGTTTGGCATCCATGGGGATTTTTTGTAGCAACTTTGGCTGTTACAGCGATTGTAGTAAGCGTTGAAAGCACACAATATCATTATGATCAGGGAGTTTGGTATACCTCGACAAGTGGTGGTTATACCGCTGTACCAGCTCCGGTTGGCGGAACCGTAAATAATATTCCGAGTGGTGCCCAAACTGTAAATACCGGAACTGTCAATAATTATTATTACGGTGGAACGTATTATGAAAAAGACGGCAGCACCTATAAAGTTGTTGCACCAACAGCCGGAACTTTAGTAGATAACTTGCCCGAAGGCGGTGAAGAAGTCACTATAGGAGATGTAAAATATGTAAAATTTGGAGAAACCTACTACCAACCCGTACAAGTTGATGGAAAAGATAAATACGAAGTTGTTCAGGTTGAAGAAGATAAATAATAAATATTTATTTTTATTAACCCTATAGAATAACTAGAATAATTATTTAACTTTGACCAGATTGTTTTCCGGCAATTACTTTCAATTAAAATTGACTAACATGAAAAATAAAACCTATTGGATATTTGCAATACTAGCCCTTTCAATTATTTCTATTGCATTTGGTTATACTAAGATTATTCCAAAAGAAAAAAATGAAATAGCCGCAGCAAAAGATTGTGCCGAAACTCCGCATGCTACTGGCGAATCTGTTTTTAAACCCACCATTGAAAATAAAAATAAACCTACCGGCAAAGCACCAAAAGGCATGGTCTGGATTCCGGGAGGAGAATTTTCTATGGGAAGTAACGTCGAAGACGAAAGCTTATGCAGCATAAAAGGTGTTACAAAAGATGCCGCGCCAATTCACAGGGTTTATGTTGATGGCTATTATATGGATCAAACTGAAGTTACTAACGAGCAATTTGCTGCTTTTGTAAAAGCCACAGGTTATGTAACGCTGGCTGAAAAAAAACCAACACACGAGGAATATCCTGATGCTCCATTAGAAAATTTAATAGCAGGATCGGCAGTTTTCACCCCTACTCCGGCAACTGTAGATTTAAATAATTATATGCAATGGTGGAGCTACGTTGGTGGTGCCGACTGGAGACATCCCGAAGGTCCAATGAGTTCCATTATTGGCAGAGAGAAATATCCTGTTGTGCAAGTTTCTTATGCTGATGCAGCTGCTTATGCAAAATGGGCCGGTAAAAGACTACCAACCGAAGCCGAATGGGAATTTGCAGCTCGTGGCGGAAAATCTGGGCAATTGTATGCTTGGGGAAATACATTAAAACCTAAAGGAAAGTTTCAGGGAAATATTTATCAGGGACATTTCCCTATTGAAAAAGGCGATACCGGCGAAGATGGATATATTGGTATAGCGCCAACAGCACAATTTGAACCAAACTCTTATGGCTTATATGATATTGGAGGAAATGTTTGGGAATGGACAAATGATTGGTATACTCCTGATTACTATGCCACTTTAAGCGAAAGCGGACAAGTAACCAAAAACCCAAAAGGTGCTGAAAAATCATACGATCCCGCAGATCCTGGCCTACTGAAAAAGGTACAACGCGGTGGATCATTTTTATGTACAGATCAATATTGTTCCCGATATATGGTTGGTACACGAGGTAAAGGCGATTATCAATCTCCGGCAAATCATATTGGTTTTAGATGTGTGCAGTAAAGTTTTTTGCCACTAATTTCACTAATTAGAAGTGTCTACAAATAAAACTTAAATCCAGTTTCATGAAATATAATTCGTGAAATTGGATTTTTAAATTATAAATGATTCGTGCTAATTCGTGAAATTCGTGGCGAACTTTTTTATCTCACCCTTCAACCATAAATTAGTAGACATTTGTGCAATTCGTGGCGAACTCTTTTTCCTTATATTTGCTAAAAATTAAAGAAATGCAGCATATTATAGATCGTTTTATCAGTTATGTAACAATTGATACAGAATCAGACCCAAACTCACAAACTACTCCAAGTACAGAAAAACAATGGAATCTTGCCAATAAATTAGTTGAAGAACTAAAAACAATTGGTTTACAAGATGTCACTATAGATGATAAAGCCTATATCATGGCAACTTTGCCAAGTAATGTAGATCACGAAGTTCCCGTAATTGGTTTCGTTTCACATTTTGATACCTCTCCGGATTTTAGCGGAGCAAATGTAAAGCCTCAAATTATTGAGAATTACGACGGAAAAGACATCGTTTTAAACGCAGAGAAAAACATTGTTTTATCTCCAAATTACTTTAAAGATTTATTACAATATAAAGGACAAACCATCATCACAACAGACGGAACAACCTTGCTTGGTGCGGATGATAAAGCGGGAATTACAGAAATTGTTTCTGCTATGGAATATTTAATTCAGCATCCGGAAATTAAACACGGAAAAATCAGAATTGGTTTTACTCCTGATGAAGAAATTGGTCGTGGCGCTCATCATTTTGATGTAGAAAAATTTGGTGCTCAATGGGCTTATACAATGGACGGAAGCCAGATTGGTGAATTAGAATACGAAAATTTTAATGCCGCCGGAGCCAAAATTACTTTTAAAGGAAAAAGCGTTCACCCAGGTTATGCCAAAGGAAAAATGATCAACTCGATGTTGATTGCAAATGATTTCATTAACGAACTTCCGAAAGGAGAAACGCCACAGGAAACTAAAGGTTATGAAGGCTTTTTTCATGTTCATCATTTAACAGGAAGCATTGAAGAAACAGTTTTAGAATTGATTATTCGTGATCACAACAAAGTTAAATTTGAAAAAAGAAAAGATTTAATTGGAAAAATTGCCAGGAAAATCAACAAAAAATTCGCCAAACAATTTGGTGAAGATATTGTAACTACTGAAGTAAGAGATCAGTATTATAATATGAAAGAAAAAGTGCTTCCGGTAAAACATATTGTTGACATTGCTGAAAAAGCAATGAGAGAACTAAACATCAAACCGATCATTAAACCTATTCGTGGCGGAACTGACGGATCTCAATTATCCTACATGGGATTACCTTGTCCGAATATTTTTGCGGGCGGACATAACTTTCACGGAAAATACGAATATGTTCCTGCAGAAAGTATCCAGAAAGCAACCGAAGTAATTGTAAAAATTGCGGAATTAACAGCCATTCAGGGTGCTTTTGATGTAACTGAAAAACCTAAAAGCAAAAAATAAATTGGAACCAATTTCTGATAAAAAACACGTTTGGGACAAAGTCAATAAATGGGAAGAAGAACTTCTTTTCCTAAAATCAATTATTGACAAAACCGAACTCGTTGAAACCATAAAATGGGGCGCTCCTATTTATGTTTACAACAAGAGAAATATTATCGGGATTGGAGGTTTTAAAGATTATTTTGCTATTTGGTTTCTTAATGGAGTATTTTTAAAAGACAAGAAAAAGAGACTCATTAATGCTCAGGAAGACAAAACAAAATCGATGCGTCAATGGCGATTTACTTCAAAAGAACAAGTAAACGAAAAAGAAGTTTTAGAATATATTCTGGAAGCCATTGAAAACGAAAAGCAGGGAAAAATTATTAAACCTTCAAAGAAAGAAGCCATAGTTTCTGAATTACTGCAAAAGGAAATGGATTTGAATCCGGCTTTAGCAGAAGCTTTTCAAAAATTCGCACCTTATAAACAATATGAGTTTTTAGAATACATTGAAACAGCCAAACAAGAGAAAACGAAACTATCAAGAATCGAGAAAGTGATTCCGATGATTTTAGGGAATGTTGGGTTGAATGATAAATACAGGTAAGTTTTAGAAATTTCAAATAAGAAAATTCCAAATTCCAACCTTTGTCAAAGTTTAAAACTTTGACAAAGGTTTTTTATTTACACAAGCTGCGTCTTTGCGAGGAACGAAGCAATCTCACGAAATAACTCGACAAAAGTCTATACTCAACGTAACCCCAATCTTGTCATCCCGAGGAACGAGGGATCTCCGCAAGTAGCTCGACAAAGATTGAAGAATTACTGTATGGAGCTTCTTGCGGAGATCCCTCGTTCCTCGGGATGACAAGATTGGGGATACTTTGTAGTTATTCTTGTGGAAGTACTTCGTGAGATTGCTTCGTTCCTCGCAAAGATAATTCAATGCGCTTAATTTCAAGACAAAAAAAAATCCCAAATTCCAGTTGAAATTTGGGATTTATATTTTATTTGGAATTTTAAAAAGCGTTAAGCTTTTTTATTCAAAGCAGAGCTCAATTCTAAAGAAATAGCTGAACGCTCTAATTTTAATTTTCCAGACATTGTTTCAATTACAACAGTTGTTTCTGCAAGTTCAACAACTTTACCGTGAAAACCACTTTTAGTAATTATTTTGTCACCTACTTTTAGGCTGCTTTCAAATTCTTTTTCGTTTTTTGCTCTTTTTTGTTGTGGTCTGATCATGAAGAAATAGATCACTACAAACATTAATAGAAATGGCGCAAATTGAGTTAATTGTCCCATAATTTAATTTCTGTTTTTGATTTGATTTATTATTAATATTTTATTTTAACTCTTTGACTTAGCTCAGAGTGGCATTGGAATTTGGAATTTCAAAAGATTGGAATTTCTTTTAAAATTTTACATCAACCCTCTTCCTACTTTTACCATCTTTTTGTTGGCTTCAAGTTCTTTTACCAAATTATCTAAAATTCCGTTGATAAAAATACTACTTTTTGGTGTAGAATATTCTTTCGCAATTTCTAAATATTCGTTAAGAGTAACTTTTACCGGAATCGACGGGAATTTTAAAAATTCGCAAATTGCCATTTTCAAAATAATTGTATCAATTTCAGCAATTCTATCGCTGTCCCAGTTTGGTGTTTTATCGTCGTATTCTTTTGCAAAAATAGATTCGTTTAAAACTGTTCTTCTAAATAAATCTTTTGCAAAATCTTTATCTTCAACATCTTTATACAATTTTGGCACTCTAAAATCGTCAGGATCTTCGGTTTTTATGGCTTTCAATTGTTTAATTATATGTGTATTTACAACCGGAATATCATCAACCCAGGTTAATTTATCGTCTTCTAAATACTCATATAATTTCTCATTCGGAACAATAACTTCTGCAAACAAATCAATTATAAATTGTCTGTCTTCTTCAAAAGTATTTTTTGTTGTGCTCATGTATTTTGCATACAAATCGCTCGCTTTAATATCATTTAAAAGTAAAATGATATAATCGTCATTTAAAGACCAGTTGTTGATTTTACGATTTTCTAAAGCAATACTAAGTGAATTGCTTTCGGCAAGAAGCTGAAAAATTTTGTTCTTGATAAATTTTTCATTCGGATTACGTTCTGCAGCAGTTGCAAGATGTTTTTTGCTTGAAAGATGTAAAAAAACAGATTCTTTTTTGCAAATTTCAATCAATGAAGAAAGCATTATAAGATATAAGTCCTGAATATTATCAATGCTGTAAAAAAGAAACTTCTCTTCTTTTTCCATATTATCAGAACCGCTTTGATGCATTGCATAAATGGATTGCATTACTTTAACGCGTATGTGTCTTCTATTTACCACCTTGTAAGAACATTTAAAAATTAGTTTGCAAAAATAAGAATTAAAGAGACGATATTAAAATTTAATTCCATAAAAATATCTCAAAATTGTAATTCATAATCGATATAAAAAAAGTCCCAGTTTTCAGTCGCAGCCTTTGATATATCAAAAAACTGTGACTGAGACTGAGACTCTCAACAATAAAACTTGTCTTTATTATTTTTTGCTGTTTTCAATTTTTCTCAAATCGATACGATTTTGAGCAATTGTAAGGGCAGCTTTATGCGTTGTCATTCCGTTTTTCACAGCATAATCGATAATTTCTAAAGTAGTGTTGTAGATATTTTCGGTTTTTGTCATGATTTCGGCTTTACCGTAGTGCTCTAATTCAGCATAAACATTGATAATTCCACCAGCGTTAATCAAGAAATCAGGAGCGTATAAAATACCTCTTTCCTGCAATCTTGGCCCGTGAACATTTTCATCAGCTAATTGGTTGTTGGCAGCACCAGCAATTACTTTCGCTTTAATTTTGTTTACTGTATCATCATTAATTGTAGCTCCCATTGCACATGGCGCGTAAATATCAACATCGGCAGTATATAAATCTTCGCCAGTAAAAATTGTTGCGTTGTATTTTTGAGCTACTTCGTATAATTTTTCTTCGTTGATATCAGCAATTGTAACGATCGCTCCTTCTTTAGTTAAATATTCAACCAAAGCTTCACCAACGTGACCAATTCCCTGAACCAGAACTTTTTTACCATCTAAAACATCAGAACCAAACTGGCTTTTTGCAGCCGCTTTCATTCCTAAATATACACCGTAAGCCGTAATAGGAGAAGGATTTCCAGATCCGCCTCTTTCTTCAGAAATACCCGTAACATAAGGCGTTACATCTCTTACCGTGTCCATGTCTTTTGTTTCCATTCCAACATCTTCGGCAGTAATATATCTTCCGCTTAAAGAGTGAACAAATTCACCAAACTTACGCATCAATTCTGGTGTTTTCTGCGTTTTAGCATCTCCAATAATGACAGCTTTACCACCACCAATATTAAGTCCCGTAATAGCAGATTTATAAGTCATACCTCTTGAAAGACGCAAAACATCGTTTAAAGCTTCCCATTCGGTATTATAATTCCACATTCTAGTACCTCCTAAAGCTGGACCCATAACCGAATTATGAATACCAATAATTGCTTTTAAACCTGTATCTTTGTCATTGCAAAATACAATTTGTTCGTGATCGTCAAAAGATAACTGACCAAAAACAGGATCCATTTTTTGAAGTTCCTTTCCAGTTGCGAAAGTTGCATCCATAGCGTTACTATTTATTTGTTAAAATTATGAATTTGTCAAAAAGACTTCTCAAACTTAATCAAAAAATACACTTGCGCTAATTTTTTATCTTTAAAATAACAATTACACAATATTTTTATTTTGATTTAATTACAATTTATTATACTTTTAATTAGGGATAATTCACAAAATCAAACATACTTAATATTGAATCTCTTAAAAAAATGAAAGAATTAAGCTATTTAAACAAATATTTTATTAAATATAAATACAGTTTTTCCTTTGGAATTTTAATAACCATAATCGCACAAATTTTTTTCTTATTCACTCCAAAGCTTGTCAGTCATTCTTTTAATGTTATTGAGCAATTTTTAAAATTGTCTGATGCCGATCAAAAATCTTCCATAATAATTAATTCTTACAAGCAGGATTTAATTCACAACGTGCTGTTAATCATTGGGAGTGCAATTGTTGCAGGTTTCCTGACTTTCCTGATGCGCCAGACTTTAATTGTAATGTCGCGACATATTGAGTTTGATTTAAAAAATGAAGTTTTTAAACAATATGAAAATCTTTCTCAAAATTTCTACAAACAAAACCGTACGGGGGATTTAATGAACCGTATTAGCGAAGATGTTTCTAAAGTTCGAATGTATGTTGGTCCGGCAGTGATGTACAGCATAAATACGTTTATTCGTTTTGCCATCGTAATTTTATATATGTATAACGTTTCGCCTTTGCTTACTTTATACACCATTTTACCATTGCCAATTCTGTCTTATTGTATTTTTAAACTGAGTTCAGAAATCAATAAAAGAAGCACCACTTTTCAACAATATTTATCAAAAGTTTCTAGTTTTTCACAAGAGATATTTTCCGGAATTCGCGTAATAAAAGCATATTCTTTAGAAAATCAGCATCAAAATAATATGGTAGCTCTTGCCGATGAAAGCAAAAAGAAAAGTTTAGATTTAGCAAAAGTACAATCACTTTTTGGGCCTTTGATGATTGCCTTAATCGGAATTAGTAATTTGGTTGTCATTTATTTTGGAGGTGTTATGTACATCAACGGAACGATTAAAAATATTGGTACAATTGCAGAGTTCATCTTATATGTCAACATGTTAACATGGCCTGTTGCTTCATTAGGATGGGTTTCATCCATGGTTCAGGAAGCAGAAGCCTCTCAAAAACGTTTAAATGAATTTTTGAAAATTGAACCGGAAATTAAAAACAACAACGAAAATCCATCTACTATTCAGGGCTCGATTTCTTTCGAAAATGTAAGTTATACTTATGAAGATACCAATATTGAAGCTTTAAAAAATGTGACTTTTACAGTAAAAAAAGGAGAAACGCTTGCTATATTAGGAAAAACGGGTTCGGGGAAATCAACAATATTATCTTTAATTTCTCGTTTATATGATGTTACCGAAGGAAAAATTATAATTGATGGAAATGAAATAAGCACTTTAAACCTAAATGATCTTCGAAATAATATCGGGATTGTGCCACAGGATGCGTTTTTATTTTCGGATACCATTAAAAATAACATCAAATTTGGCAATCAAAATGCGAGCGACGAGGAAGTTATGGAAGCCGCAAAAAATGCTGTGGTTCATGACAATATCATTGCTTTTAACAAACAATATGACACTATTTTAGGCGAAAGAGGAATCACGCTTTCGGGCGGACAAAAGCAGCGTGTGTCTATTGCAAGAGCGATTATTAAGAATCCTGCTATTCTGCTATTTGACGATTGTTTGTCTGCCGTTGATACTGAAACAGAAGAGACGATTTTGAACAATTTATTTGAAATTTGCAAGGATAAAACTACGATTATTGTAAGTCATCGGGTATCTTCAGCAAAAAATGCCGACAAAATAATCATTTTGGAAGATGGCAAAATCATCCAACAAGGCTCTCATAATCAATTAATAAATCAGGAAGGATATTATGCATCGTTATATTTAAAACAACTTTCGGAAAAAGAATTACTTTAATTGTTGCGTAATAGATAAATTTTTATGATTTTTGAGTACTATTAATTCCAAAAATGATAGAACGTATTATGAGAGAAAATGACATGTTAGAAAAAGAAGAGATTTTTTCTAAAGTATTACGAGCAGGAAGAAGAACTTATTTCTTTGATGTGAGAGCTACTAAAGCAGACGATTATTATATCACGATTACAGAAAGTAAAAAATTTACCGAAGAAGATGGTTCTTTTCATTTTAAAAAACACAAAATTTACTTGTACAAGGAAGATTTTGGTGCTTTTGCCGAAATACTAGAGGAAATGACTTCATATGTCTTGAACCACAAAGGCGAAGAAGTAATCTCTGAAAGACACCAAAAAGATTTTAAAAAAGAATATGGTTCTGATAAACCTGAAGGCCAAAGATCTAGCTTTACAGATATCGATTTTGACGATATTTAGTCCAATATAACTTTTTAAAAAGTACGAGTCCAATATGTCCTGCATTTTGGACTTTTTTTATATATTTAATTTAAAAAAAGCTAACCTTGAAAACACTAACCACAAAACCACATTATTGCTTATTATTGTTTCTCTCCATAATATCAATATCCTACAGCCAAAAAACCGATTTAAATGTTGAAAAGAAAATCGGCAACATCATAAAAAACATGACCTTGGAACAAAAAATTGGTCAGGCATGCCTTAAAGGAACTTCAAGCCGAAGTAAAGGTTTATCTGAAGAACTTAAAAATGATGTTCGAAAGGGTTTAGTAGGTGCTATTTTAAATCTTACAGATCCAAATCTTGTTTTTGAAATACAAAAAATTGCAGTCCAAGAAAGTCCCAATCATATTCCGTTATTATTTGGAAGAGATGTTATTCACGGTTATAAAACCATTTTTCCGATTCCCTTAGGCTTAGCTGCTTCATGGGATATGGATTTGGTCGAAAAAATATCAAAAATCGCCGCTAACGAATCGTATTCAAGATGCATTAACTGGACGTATGCACCAATGGTTGATATTGCCAGAGATGCCCGCTGGGGAAGAATTGCAGAATCGCCAGGTGAAGATCCCTTATTGGCATCACGATTGGGAGTTGCTTATGTAAAAGGATTTCAGGGAAATGATCCTGCTGTACCCGGACAAATTTTAGCTTGTGCCAAACATTTTGCCGCTTATGGCGCTGCAGAAGGCGGACGAGATTACAACACCGTAAGCATGTCTGAATCTTTACTTCGAAATGTATATTTAAAACCTTTTGAAGCCGCAGCAAAAGCTGGAGCCGCTACTTTCATGAGTTCTTTTAACGACGTAAACGGAGTTCCGGCTTCTGGAAATCCTTTTTTACTTAAAAAAATATTGCGAGAAGAATGGAAATACGATGGTTTTGTGGTAAGCGACTGGAATTCGGTTACTGAAATGATTCCGCATGGTTTTGCAACCGATGAAAAAGATGCTGCATTAAAATCTGCCTCAGCAGGACTTGATATGGAAATGACCAGTTTATCGTATGCCCATCATTTAAAAACGCTGATTGCTGAGAAGAAAATCTCTAAAAAGCAACTGGACGAAATGGTTCGTAATATTCTACGAATAAAATTTAGAGCGGGAATTTTTGAAAACCCGTATTTTAAAGACCGCGAAAAATTTTCGTTATTAAGTGCCGATGCTTTACAAACTGCAAAAACAGCCGCAAGCAAAAGCAGCGTTTTATTAAAAAATGAGAATCAGATTTTACCTCTAAAATCGAATCAAAAAATAGCTGTAATTGGCCCTTTGGCAGATGCCTCGCGAGAACAATTAGGAACCTGGATTTTTGACGGAAATAAAGAAGATTCGCAAACTCCGCTTAAAGCGTTACAAAATAGTTTTGGCGCAAATAATGTATTTTATTCCGCCGGACTATCTCATAGTCGATCTTTGTCTGAAGAAGGTTTTGCAGCCGCAATTGCAGAAGCTAAAAAATCAGATGTGATTTTATTTTTTGCAGGAGAAGAAGCTATTCTTTCCGGAGAAGCACATTCAAGAGCCAATATTAATTTACCGGGTTTACAGGAAAAATTAATTGCTGAATTACAAAAAACAGGAAAACCAATTGTATTGGTAATAATGTCCGGAAGACCTATTACATTAGGTGCGGTTTTACCAAAAGTAAATGCCTTAATCATGGCATGGCATCCGGGAACTATGGCTGGCCCTGCAATTTCTGATGTACTTTTGGGAGTTGTAAATCCGTCAGGAAAATTGCCTGTAACATGGCCAAAAGAAGTGGGACAAATTCCTATTTATTACAATCACCCAAATACCGGAAGACCTGCAGATCCTAAAACTTTTGTGGCTATTCAGGATATTCCAATTGAAGCCTGGCAAAGTTCTCTGGGAAATAATTCTCATTATCTTGATGCAGGCTATGAACCTCAATATCCGTTTGGATTTGGATTAAGCTACACCACTTTCTCTTATGAAAATTTAAAAATCGAAAAAGCAGTTCTTAAAAATAATAATACCGAAAAATTAAACGTTTCTGCTGTAATTACGAATACCGGAAATGATACAGGAACAGAAACAGTTCAATTATACATCCGTGATATTACCGGAAGTATCGTGAGACCTATTCGAGAACTGAAAGATTTTGTACAAATCGAATTAAAACCTAAAGAATCTAAAACGGTTCAATTTTCAATTCCCGTTTCTGAGCTTGCTTTTTATAATGATAAAATGGAACTTAAAACAGAATCTGGCGACTTTAAAGTCTGGATTGCTTCACATGCTGAAAATGGTCTGGAAGGTGATTTTAAAGTGGAATAAAAATTTAGATTATGAAAAAAATAACCGTATTACTTTGTTTTTTTATTGGAGTTTTCTCTTTTGCCCAAAAAGCAGAATATGAAACTAAAACCAATATTCAATATTATAATGCTGCAGCCAACAAATCTGACAATTACATACATGAAAGATGTGTTTTGGATATTTATTACCCAAAAAATACTAAAGGATTTGCTACAATTGTCTGGTTTCATGGTGGAGGTTTAACTGGCGGAAGCAAAGAAATTCCGGAAGCTTTAAAAAACAAAGGTTTTGCTATTATTGGCGTTAATTACAGATTATCTCCAAAAGCAAAAGCCGCAAGAGCCATTGATGATGCCGCTGCCGCTGTTGCATGGGCATTTAATAATATTATTAATTATGGCGGTGATAATTCCGCAATTTTTGTTTCAGGGCATTCTGCAGGAGGATATTTAGCCTCGATGATTGGTTTGGATAAAAAATATCTTCAAAAAGAAGGAATTGATGCTAATAAAATTGCAGGCTTAATTCCGTTTAGCGGTCAGTGCATTACCCATTTTGAAATTAGAAGAGAAAACGGAATTCCCGAAAAACAGCCAACAATTGACGAATTTGCACCTCTTTTTCATGTTCGTGCCGATGCTCCTCCTCTTTTATTAATTACCGGAGATCGTGAATTAGAAATGTTAGGGCGTTACGAAGAAAACGCATATATGGCACGCATGATGAAATTAGTGGGACATAAAGAAACGAAGCTTTACGAATTAGACGGATATGGTCACGGAATGACAGAACCTGCATTTCCGTTGCTTGTAAATGAAATAAATCGTATTTTGAAAGAGAAACAAATCAAAAAATAATAATTTAAAAAAATCCACGGCAATGGAAGCAAACTTATTAATATTACCCGGACTGGGAAATTCTGGTGACAAACACTGGCAAACTTTTTGGCATAAAAAATTCGAAAATTCAACCCGCCTTGTTCAGGACAATTGGGACGAGCCTGTTCGCGAAGAATGGCTTCAACGATTGAATGAGGAAGTTGCAAAATTGGATAAACCAACTATTTTGGTTGCGCATAGTCTTGCAGTTTCATTGGTAAACCATTGGGCGGCATTAAACAGTAACAAAAATATTGTTGGTGCACTTTTGGTTGCCCCCGCCGATGTAGATTCACCTCAACACACGCCGGAGATTATTAGAAATTTTGCTCCAATGCCCATTTCAAAATTACCTTTTCCATCAATAGTTGTAGCAAGTGAAAATGATCCTTACGCGTCTTTCGAAAGAAAACAATATTTTGCTGAAATGTGGGGAAGTGATTTTGTAAACGTAGGACAAAAAGGTCACATTAACTCTGATTCTGACTTAAAATATTGGGAAGAAGGACAATTGATTCTGCAGAAATTAATTTCTAAAATAGGTCAATAAATTTAACCGCAAAGTTCGCAAAGATTTTCACATTTGAAGTTAAAAAAAAGGAAGGTTCGCAAAGCCTTATGTTATTAAACTTTGCGAACCTTGCGTAGAACCTTTGCGAACTTCGCGGTTAAATTAAGCAGAATTAATTCGTGAAAAATTAGTGAAATTCGTGGCAAACTAAACTAATTAACCAATACGCAAACCGTTTTCTATTTTAAAATCGGGAGCTAATAAAATTACGTCTCCCTCCTTGCCTATTGCACCAAGAACAAGACATTCGCTCATAAATTTTCCAATTTGTTTTTTTGGAAAATTGACTACCGATATAATTTGTCTATTTATTAAATCTTCTTTTTTGTAATGTACTGTAATTTGTGCAGATGATTTTCTGATGCCAATTTCGGCACCAAAATCAATTGTGAGTTGATAAGCAGGTTTTCTGGCTTCGGGAAAATCATTTACTTCAATGATGGTTCCTACGCGCATATCGGTTCTCTCAAATTCATTCCAGGTTAAATCCATTATTTTAAGATATTAATGTTGTAAGTATTGACTCAAATTCTATAACTTTTTTTGTCGATGAAGCTTTTAATTTTACAAATGTAAATGAATAAAGCTAACATTAAAAAAATATAAAATGGAAAATGTTTTAACGAATAGCAGCCCGTCTCTTAGAGATTTAAATTGTGATATTTCCGTACAATGTACCGATAAGTATATAGAAACAGATCCAAATGTAAAATTATATGTAAGAGATTATGGTAAAGGAAAACCGGTAATTTTAATTCACGGCTGGCCGCTTTCTAATGAAATGTGGGAATACCAAATCGACTTTTTAGTGCAAAATGGCTTTCGCGTAATTGCCTACGATCGCCGTGGTTTTGGTAAATCTTCTCAACCTTGGGAAGGCTACGATTATGATACTCTGACAGATGACTTAAAAGAAATTATCGAGCAATTACATTTAGAAGATGCTACTCTTGTAGGTTTTTCTATGGGTGGTGGCGAAGTTGTTCGTTATTTTAGCAAATATGGAGGAAAAGGTGTTACAAAAGCTGCATTGATTTCTTCTGTTGTTCCATTTTTATTAAAAACAACTGATAATCCAGACGGACATCCAAAGGAAAAAAGTGATAATACAGCCAATGCAATTAAAGAGGACCGAATAGGTTTTGTAGATAATTTTGGAAAAACCTTTTTTGGTGTAAATATTATCAACAAACCGTTAAGTACGCCATTGATGGAATATTACAGAATGTTGTGTTCTTTTGCTTCTCCAAGAGCGACTTTAAAATGTGCTGAATCTTTTTCTTATACTGATTTTAGAGATGAACTGGATTTTGTAAAAGTTCCTACTTTAATTATTCATGGCGATGATGACAAAATTGTTCCAATAGATTTAACATCTAAGAAAACAGCAGAGGCCATCCGTCAAAATACATATATTGTGTATGAAGGCGCTCCACACGGATTGTTTTACACACACAAAGACAAATTAAACTCAGATTTATTGGATTTCTTAAATTCATAAAATCTTCTATATATATCATTTCCTAAATACAATATCCAAAGAGCTATTTTTAATAATATGTCTCTTTGGATATTTTTTTTGAAAAGTTGAGAAATAGAATTGAAAAAAATTAACCGCAAAGTTCGCAAGGATTTTTTATCTGTATGTGATCTTGTAAAAATTAAAGTTCGCAAAGCTGAATCAACATACAGCTTTGCGAACTTTGCCTTTTTTATAAAAACCTAATAGAAAAATCCTTGCGAACTTTGCGGTTAAAAACAACCAGCAGTACAAAAAAACTTATGTTTGTCCTCAACATTCAGATTTTAAATTTACTTTTGAATAAAGAACTTTTACACAATGGCACAAACTTCTTCAAATATGCTTCCGCTTGGAACTTTTGCTCCGGAATTTAAATTAAAAGATACTAATTCTAATAACGTTTATTCGTTTGAAGATGTAAAAGGATCAAAAGGAACACTTGTGATTTTTATCTGCAATCATTGTCCGTTTGTGCATCATGCATTACCGGAAATTATTATGATCGCTAATGATTATCGTGTACAAGGAATTGGAGTAATTGCAATTTCCAGCAACGATGTAAAAAAATATCCGCAGGATTCCCCGGAAATGATGACAGAATTTGCTTTTCAGAATAAAATAGATTTTCCTTATTTATTTGATGAAAGTCAAAAAGTTGCCAAAGCTTATGACGCCGCATGCACACCCGATTTTTATTTATTTGATAATTTAGATCGCTTATTTTACCGTGGTCAGCTTGACGATTCAAGACCTAATAACGGAATTCCGTTAAGTGGAAGTGATTTACGAAGCGCCATTGATGCCCTTATTTACAACAGAAGTTTAAACGAAACTCAAAAACCAAGTATTGGCTGTAGTATTAAGTGGAAATAAAATTTTAGCTTTTTTAGAAAACTTTTCCTATATTTGCAGATCAATAAACATTTCTCATTGTGAGTACTATAAATATATTTACAGCTACATCTTTGTTGTTTTCTTTGAAAAGAAAACCGCTTGCTGCTGCATTTATTTCACATAGTAAGGCCTTTATTAATTAGGCCTCCGTCTATTTCAATTTCTTCTTTCAGGCGGAGGATTTTTACCAAAAAACGAATCATTTATTTTATTTGAAAGAGTAAATTCTCTCTCAAATAATTTTCTGGTTCTTTCAATTAAAATTTTTCACAACATTCATTAGCCTATCTCGGATGCAATATGCATTTGAAAACAATTTAAGCTTTATCAGCCTATCAATCAATTATTCAAGTTTAAAATTCAATAAATAATACATATCATTATGAAACCAACACCCACTTTCTGTAAAACAGATTATCAGTTTCTAAGAGAACTGATACTAAAAAGTAAAAATTCAACAAACACAAAAGAAGCCAATCAGCTTTCACAAGAATTAGATCGCGCAGTTATAAGTAAAGAAAGCGAATTAGATCATTCTGTTGTCAGAATCAATTCGCATGTTACAATAGAAGATGTCAAGGCAAAAAAACAAATGAAAATTCAAATTGTTTTACCTTCTTTATCTGATGTGAAATCGGGAAAAATTTCAATTTTAGCACCTTTAAGTGTTGCTATTATTGGTTTTAAGGAAAATGACGAAGTCGATTGGGAATTGCCTGCCGGAATAAAAACTTTAAAAATAATTGATGTAGACAATACGGCTGTACATCATTCTTAAATTTTAAAACACCTCATTTGTGAAGGTGTTTTTTTTGTTCTCAACTAAAATAAAAAAAGCATCCCGTTTAAAGAATGCCTTTCTAAATACACTTATAATTGGGATGTAATATAGTTTGATATCGAAGCCATTTGAACATCATCTAAATGTGCTTTCTTCTGCATCCTTGTCAAAATTGGCTTCCATTCCTCCTGACTAAATTTCTTTGGCTCGTAAAGTTTGTGGCATCTTGCGCAACTGTTATCATAAAGGTTTTTTCCTTCCGCCAATTCAGGTGTTAATTCTGTGGCTTTAGTTTCGGTAACCGTAGGTGTAGTTGCTACAGCAGGAACCGATTTTTTAGTTCCGCATGAAACTAAAAGTAGAGTTACAGCGGTTAGGATTAGGATTTTTGCTTTCATTATTTTGCTTTAATTTTTGAGTAAATATAAAAAAATCCCACTCGGCTGGCGAATGGGATTATTATTTAAAACAAAACTAAATTGTTTTTAAGCTTCTTATTTTACGTCCATTAATTCAACGTCAAAAATCAAAGTTGCGTTTGGTGGAATTACACCTCCAGCACCTGCAGCTCCATAAGCTAAATCAGATGGAATTACAAAACGAGCTTTGTCTCCAACTTGTAATAAAGCGATACCTTCGTCCCATCCTTCAATAACCTGACCCTGACCTAATCTAAATTCGATTGGTTTTTTTCTTGGGTAAGATGAATCAAACACTTTTCCGTTTTCTAATGAACCTTCGTAGTGTACAGAAACTGTTTTACCTGCTTCTGCCTTTTTACCGTCTCCTTTATTGATCATTTTGTAACGTAATCCGCTTTCTGTTCTGTCAAATCCAGCAGCTAATTGCTCCATTTTAGCTTCAGATTCAGCTTTTAAGGCAGCGTCTCTTTTTAGACGTGCACCTTTTAAACCAACAAAAGCTTCAATAGCATTCCATTTTTCAGCTTCTTCACCAACTCTGATGATTTCTACTGCATCAAGATTATCACCTTGAGCAACAGCATCAACAACGTCCTGACCTTCGATTACGTGACCAAAAACAGTATGTTTTCCGTCTAACCAAGAAGTTGGAACGTGAGTGATATAAAATTGTGAACCATTACTTGCAGGACCTGAGTTTGCCATAGCTAAAACTCCCGGACGATCGTGTTTTAAACTTGGGTGAAATTCATCATCAAATTTATAACCAGGATCTCCAGTTCCTGTTCCTTTAGGACATCCACCCTGAATCATAAAATCAGGAATTACTCTATGAAATGTTAATCCGTCATAGAATTTTTGTCCCTGTGGTTTTACTTTATTTTCCATATTTCCTTCTGCAAGAGCTACAAAATTCCCTACGGTTCCTGGTGTTAAGTCGTGTGTAAGTTTTACTAAAATCGAACCTTTACTAGTATTGAATTTAGCGTATATTCCGTTTTCCATGTTGTAATTTTTAATTTTGATTGCAAATTTACAAATTAATTCTGTATCAACTTGTGCTTTCTATTTTTTAGTCCCGAAGCGTCGGGATGATTTATAAGTAAGTCCGTAAACTGTAAAGGCCAATAAAGACAAACCAACACAACCAATACTTACGGCGTGCCATCCTCCTAATTTCCATAATAATAATCCGTATGCAGATCCTGCAGCCGTTCCTAAAAAGCTAAACGACATAAATACGGTATTCAGTCTGTTTCTGGCTTCTGGAAGTAGAGAATAAACACGGGTTTGGTTTGAGATATGAACGCCTTGAATTCCTACATCAATAAATACAATTCCGATCGCAATACCAATTACGCTTTCTATTGAAAAATAAAAGATTATAAAACTAATCAATATTAATAAACACCCATAACCCACAGCTACTCTTGAACCTCCTTTATCACCTAATTTCCCCACTAAAGGTGCCGCTAAAGCTCCTGAAGCCCCCACAATTCCGAATAAACCAATTGTTGCACTATTAAAATGGAAAGGTTCTCCGGAAAGCAGCAATACCATTGTAGTCCAGAAAGCACCAAATTGTGCAAAACTAAATACATTAATCATGGTAGCTTCGCGCAAAACCGGCTGGGTTTTTATAAGGGTAAAAAGTGACTGAATTAACTGTCCGTAAGTTCCCTGAAACTGAGGTTTATTAATGGGGAATTTATTCTGAATTACAAAAAAGATCAAAAGACAAATTCCGGCTGCGATATAAAACATCGATCTCCAACCCAAAACCTGACCAATGAATCCGCTTAAAGTTCTTGAAAGTAAAATTCCGACCAATAAGCCGCTCATAATAGTTCCAACAACTTTTCCTCGTTGTTCCTGCGCACTTAATGAAGCCGCCAATGGCAAAATAAGCTGTGGGACTATTGAAGTGATTCCTATTAATAAAGAAGCTATTTGCAAAAGAAAGAAACTCTTTGCTGTTGCAGCTAAAATTAAGGCTATTACCGACGCAAAAGTGGTCATCAAAATTTGTTTTTTACGCTCGATTTTGTCACCTAACGGAACCATGAAAAATAAACCAATTGCATATCCGGCTTGTGTAAGATATGTTATGGTCCCTGCATTGGCTTCCGGAATTTTAAATTCGTTGGCTATTAAAACAATTAAAGGCTGGCAGTAATAAAGATTTGCAACTATAAGTCCAGTGCAAACTGCCATAAATAAGACATTCGTTTTGGATAAATTCATTTTGCAAAAATACCAATCTAATTTTAACCAAGACTTTAAAAATTGTAAAAAATTTTCAAATTCAGAATCAAATCAGAGATTGATTTTAAAGATTATATTGATTTTTAAAACTTTATGATTTCATAAAATCTTCCCGCATCGGGCTAAATACATCTGTTAAAAGTCCGCTTTCGAGACAAACAACACCATGAATTGCATGTGGCGGAATATAAAAGCTGTCACCTTCTTTTAATGTTTGAGTAACACCAGAAATTGTAACATCGAATTTACCACTTGAAACATAAGTTACCTGAGAATGATAATGTTCATGTAAAACACCTATTCCACCTTTTTCAAAATGAACATTTACCAGCATTACTTTATCATCATAAGCCAGTATTTTGCGTTTGATTCCTTCACCAACTACTTCCCATTCAATATCATCGCCTTTTATAAATTCTTTACTTGTTCCGAAACTTTGCATATTATTTCTGTTTTATTCCTACAAAAATAAGGTTTCTAAATGAATTATTCTAAAGCAATTCTTTGGAAATAAAATCATAGCTGGTTTTTATAGACTCAAAAGAATTTGGATTGTAATTATTTTCCTGTTCAACAAAAAAATGCTTCATTCCTGATTGTTTTGCTTCCTTAAAAATAGTTTTAAAATCAATTGAACCTGAACCAACTTCGGTATTTAAAGCTTGATTTAATTTGTCCATATCTTTAACATGCCACATTTTAAAACGTCCGGGATTTTCCTTAAACAATTTTAATGGATCATTTCCTGAACGAACAACCCAATATAAATCCAACTCAAAATACACTAAATCTTTGTCAGTTTCTTTTAGTAAGATTTCATATCCGGTAATTCCATCCTGTTTTTGAAATTCAAAATCATGATTATGATACGCTAATTTTAAGCCTGAAGATTTGCACATTTTTGCTGCTTCATTTAAACGTGACGCTATTGTTTTAAAATCTTTTCTAAATGGCTCATCAACCCAGGGAATTGTCAAATACTCGCTTTTTAAAACTTTTGCTGCTTCAATTGCCGCAATAAGCTCTATGGTGTTTCCATCATATAAAAAACTTCCTAAATTATAATGTCCGCTTACGGCTTTTAATTGATTTTCGTCTAAGATTTTTTTAAGTGCTGTTGGCGAAATTCCCCAAAACTGATCTTTTATAGAAAATCCATAAGTTTCAATATTTGTATAACCCGCAGCAGCTACTTTTTGCAAGGTAGATTTTACATCTTTCGAAATTTCATCTCGCAATGTATATAATTGTAAACCAATTTCTTTTTTGTTCATAGTAAAAGCTAAAGATGGCATCGCTAAAACTGCTGCAGTAGCTAAACCGGAATTAATAACAAAAGTTCTTCTGGAAATCATCTTATCTTTTTTAAGTAAAAATAATCTTTTAAATAAAATTTTTAATTAAATTGACTTTCAAAATTACATATAAAATCCTGAAGCGCAACTTCTGTTTCTTCGTTTATAATTTTTCCTTCTTCATTAATTTTTCCACGGATGCCCTGAATTAAAAGTTGTGTATTATCCAGAAATTTAGCTTCGAGCGTTTTCATTATAAGCAATAATTGCTTGTGCCCCATTTCTCCAGAACCCGAAGCGGTTATTAATCCAATATTTTTATTTGAAAAAATAGTAGTCGAAACACACCATTCTAAAGCATTTTTTAAACTTCCCGGTAAACTAAAAACATATTCGGGAGTACAAATTAGTACGCCATCTACCTCATTTATTTTATTCCTAAAAAAAGCAACATTCTCTGGTGGATTCTCATTATCCAAATCAGGATTAAAATGTGGTATTTCAGTCAGCTCTTCAAATATTTCAACTTCGAATTCAGATTTTATATGTTCCGAAATGTATTTTAAAATTTTGTAGTTGCTTGAATTTTTTCTGGTACTGCCGGTTATTGCAAGAATTTTTGTTTTTTTTGAAATCATAATTTCTATAAAAATAGAGTCTTCTAGATTAATTCCTTAAAAATAAACCTTTCATCATAATCTATTTCAAATTTGTCTAGAAAATCGATATATTCTTCCCTAAATGTTTTCTTTTGATGATGTAATTCTTGATTTTGAATATAATTTACAACGGCATTTAATTGAGATTTACTGTATGAAAATGCACCATAACCTTCCTGCCATTCAAAATGATTTTTTAAAAAATTGTTTTTATTAATCCACTTTGAAGAATCTTGCTTAATATGTTTCATCAAGTCAGAAATTGACTGAGCAGGTCTGATTCCAACTAATATATGGATGTGATCTGCAACACCATTTATAGCTAAAAGTTTATGATTGTTACTTTTTATAATTCCTGCTATGTATTTGTATAGTTCATCTTTCCAATCATTACTTATTATAGCTTGCCGAAATTTTACTGCAAAAACAAAATGAATATGAATTTGAGTGTATGTATTTGCCATAATATGTAGTCCCTACGGGACAATTTGTGATCGGATTATTTTTTTTTCTACCAATAGATAATTCCTAGCGGAATATTGAATTATAAAAAATCATTTTATGCTCATTGGTAGATTAGATTGCAAATATATTTAATTTGAAAGAATAAAACTACTAAATTATTGCTGTTTTTAGCATCTCACTAGTATGTTCCATCACAACCAAAAATATTGATCCAAAAAAGAAATTAAAACCAAAACATTTGTCCTCAAAGATCGTATGAAAAACATGTTTCATTAGGAACAAAATATTGGTGATTAAAAAAATATAAGCAAAGACCATTCTCTAACATATCGTATGAAAAACATGTTCCGTTAGAAACAAAATATTGGTAGCAAAAACATAAGCAAAGACCATTCTCTAACATATCGTATGAAAAACATGTTCCGTTAGAAACAAAATATTGGTAGCAAAAACATAAGCAAAGACCATTCTCTCACAGATCGTATGAAAAACATGTTCCGTTAGGAACAAAATATTGGTAGCAAAAAAAGTATTTAAGCAACACGATTTTGTCCCGTAGGGACTACATAATTAACAGATAACAAAGATTAGATGAAATTAACGGCAAAATATTTACGTTCAAAATTCAAATATTATATATTTTCAAAGTTCTCAAATATTACTTTGTATCTTTGCCGCTTAGAAAATATTGAAGAAAAATGCGAATTGATATTATTACGATTTTGCCGGAATTATTAAAAAGCCCGTTTGAGGCTTCGATTATGAAACGTGCCATCGACAAAGGTTTGGTTGAAGTTCATTTTCATAATTTGCGAGATTATACGACTAACAAACAAAAAAGTGTAGACGATTATCCGTTTGGCGGAGGCGCCGGAATGGTGATGACCGTTCAGCCAATTGATGCTTGTATTACTCATTTAAAAAGTGAGCGTCAATATGATGAAATCATTTATATGTCGCCAGATGGAGAAACTTTAAACCAAAAAATGGCGAATACAATGTCAATGTATGAAAATATTATCATTTTATGCGGACATTATAAAGGTGTAGACCAGCGTGTTCGTGATCATTTTATTACCAAAGAAATTTCGATTGGTGATTATGTTTTATCCGGAGGAGAATTAGGCGCTTTGGTTTTATCTGATGCTTTAATTCGATTAATACCAGGAGTTTTAAGTGATGAAACTTCGGCATTGACAGATAGTTTTCAGGATAATTTACTTTCCGGACCTATATATACAAGACCCGCAGATTATAAAGGATGGAAAGTTCCGGAAGTTTTAACCAGCGGTCATTTTGCCAAAATTGACAAATGGCGTGAAGATATGGCGTATGAACATACAAAGAACAGACGCCCGGATCTGTTAGAATAAATTCCAAATTTTTAAAATTCCAAATTCCAATTGATCAACTAGTTAAAAGATTAGAATTTGGAATTTTACTTATATTGTAATTTGACGTTTTGCATTGGAATTTGGAATTTTAAAAATTTGGAATTTGAATTTATTTAACTACATTTGCACCCGAATTAGACTAACCTCTGGCGAGATCCGTGAATGTTGCTCTATTATAAAAAACCATAATTTAAGATATCATGGCAGATTTAATGAAATTCGTTCAAACCGAATTAGTTGCTAAAAAAGATTTCCCTGTTTTTGGAGCTGGAGATACTATCACAGTTTTCTACGAAATTAAAGAGGGTGAAAAAACAAGAACTCAGTTTTTCAAAGGAGTTGTTATTCAAAGAAGAGGTTCTGGTAACACAGAAACTTTTACTATTCGTAAAATGTCTGGTGCTATTGGTGTTGAGCGTATCTTCCCGGTAAACTTACCAGCTTTACAAAAAATTGAAATCAACAAGAAAGGTGCTGTACGTAGAGCTAGAATTTTCTACTTCAGAGAACTTACTGGTAAAAAAGCTAAGATTAGAGATAAAAGAAGATAATCATTTATCTCTTTGTTATAAAAAAACTCGTTTCATATTATTTGAAACGAGTTTTTTTTATGCTTACTTTTTTAAAATAACAAAACAGCAATATTTTAATATCAAAATCATCGAATTAGCAATTTAACGTTGCCGAAATAACAATTTGATAATTCCTGTAT
>NZ_JXQR01000052.1:0-335 GCF_000834715.1 Flavobacterium sp. MEB061
GGAACAGGAACTACTCCTTACCAATACAGTTTTAATGGTGGTGGATTTGGAAATTCAAATACATTGACATTAAATGACAATGGTGCAGATCAACCTTATACTTACTCAGTAAGAGACGGACAAGGATGTACAATTTCTGGTTCAGGAACTTTATTGAGATTAAACCCACCAACAGATTTAACTTTTGCAGCAGCAGCGGTAACTTGTACAGCTACGACTACTACTGTTACATTAACAGCTACAAATGGAGTTGGAACTTTACAATACGAAACTATTGCTCCATCTCCGGTAATTATTGCTAAACAAACATCTAATTCTTTTGCAAATCTTGCTCC
>NZ_JXQR01000053.1:0-2696 GCF_000834715.1 Flavobacterium sp. MEB061
TGACTTCGGGAGAAGCCCTTTTCATACACTTAAGCCTTCTCCCGAAGTCTCGGGACGCTCAGGGTGACAATAAGGTGTGCAAGATGGTAAGTTTAACATTAAATTGGAATTTGGAATTTAAAAGTTGGAATTTAAAATCCGTACTTTTAGCTCCACAAAAATTAGAATTTTATTATGAAAAAAGTATTATTTACAACCTTAATAATGATGAGTTTAAATGCTATCGGACAGAATGTAATGTCACCGGAATTGTTATGGAAGTTAGGAAGAGTGTCGGCACTTGGGCTTTCGAAAGATGAAAAAAATATTGTTTTTAAGGTTTCAACTCCTTCTGTTGAAGAAAACAAATCGCATTCTAAATTTTACACGATTCCTGTAAATGGTGGAAATGCAACTGAAATTAAAGATACTAAAGAGGTTTTGAAAGACAAAAATATTTCGCCTGACGGAAAATTTTTAGTGTATAATGAAGAGGTGAAAATTGACAAGGTTTTAGGTAAAGATTATTATCCTAACCTAACAAAATCTGACGTTCAGATTTATAATGGTTTAGATTACCGTCATTGGGATACGTGGAATGAAGGAAAATTTAACCACGTTTTTTATAAAGAAAATAAAGAAGGCGCAGCAGGAATTGATATTTTAAAAGGTGAAACTTTTGATTCTCCGCAAAAACCTTTTGGTGGCGATGAAGATTATATCTGGTCTCCTGATGGAAAAAGCATTTTGTATGTGTGCAAGAAAAAAGCGGGAACTGAATATGCTGTTTCTACAAACACGAATATTTATGAGTACAATTTAGAAACTCAAAAAACGACTAACAGAACCGAAGATAATCTGGGTTACGATACGGCTCCGCAATTTTCTCCAACAGGAAATCTAACGTGGTTACAAATGAAACGTGACGGTTACGAAGCTGACAAAAATGATATTATTGTTGAGTTTAAAGGAATCAAAACGAACCTAACGGCAAATTGGGACGGAACTGTAGATAATTTTATCTGGAGCAAAGATGGCAAAAATGTTTATTTTGTTGCTCCTGTTGATGGTACAAAACAACTTTTTGTTGTCAATTTTCCGGGTTTAACAAGAATTGCAATTCAGGTTCGTAAAATTACAAATGGTGATTTTGATGTAAATGATTTGGTTGGATTTTCTGGCGATGATATTATCGTAACAAGAAATGATATGAATCACGCTCCGGAAATTTTCTCTTATAATTTGAAGAAAAATACCTGGAAACAACTTTCAAATGTAAATACCGAAACGTATAAAACATTGGCGTTAGGCAAAACCGAAAGACGTTATGTTACAACAACTGATGGCAAAAAAATGTTGGTTTGGGTAATTTTACCTCCAAATTTTGATGCTTCAAAAAAATATCCGACTTTATTATTCTGTCAGGGCGGACCACAAAGTGCTTTGACACAATCGTATTCTTTCCGTTGGAATTTCTCTTTAATGGCGGCAAAAGGGTATATTGTTGTAGCGCCAAATCGTCGCGGAATGCCAGGTCACGGTGTTGAATGGAACGAACAAATTAGTAAAGATTGGGGCGGACAGGTTATGGATGATTACCTTTCTGCGATTGATGATGTTGCCAAAGAAAATTATGTAGACAAAAGTCGTTTAGGTTGTGTTGGTGCAAGTTATGGCGGATATTCGGTATTTTATTTAGCCGGAATTCATAACAACCGTTTTAAAACTTTTATAGCTCACGATGGAGTTTTCAATACGGTAAGTATGTTAGGTACTACAGAAGAAGTTTTCTTTAACAATTGGGATTTTGGAGGTGCTTATTGGGAAAAAGATAATGCTCTGGCTCAAAAAGCTTACACTACTTTTAATCCGGCAACTTTGGTTCAAAACTGGAATAAACCGATTTTAATTTTTCAGGGAGGAAAAGATTTCCGTGTACCAATAGGACAAGGACAAGAAGCTTTTCAGGCTGCGCAGCTTCGCGGAATTAAAAGCAGATTGGTTTATTTCCCAGAAGAAAATCACTGGGTTTTACAGCCACAAAACGCTCAGGTTTGGCAGGGAGAATTTTTTAAATGGCTGAGCGAAACGCTTTAATCTATTAAATAAATAAATTAAGCCATCTATTTTTGCAGATTCAACTTTGTTAATCGGCAAAAATAGATGGCTTTTTTGTAAATTCATATTACAATTATATAACATATTGATATGATTTTATACTTGAAAATCAGAAAATTTTAAATAAATTGCAATACTTTCAATTTAAAAATACCAGCAATTACAGCCTATGGAGAGCAAAAGAAGTTACACTGCAATAAAAGTCCTCTTCAGTTATATTGCCTTATTGGGATTAGTTGTTACTGTTGGATGGTTTTTGTATTCAGAGAATGTGGTGTACAATAAACTTGAAGGCAAGATTGCTTTCGAAAAAACAAAAATTCTAAGGGTCAGCAAACTTTTTTCGAATGTTTATAAAACTGAAAGTCTCGCCAGAAAAACAATTCAAACCAATTCAGAAAGTGATTTTAAAAGTTATCTTACTGAAACAGATTCGTTACGATGCAGGATTGATACTTTAAAACAAATTGTTACTACAGAGTATCAAAAGGTTTTATTGGATAGTGTAAATTATTTACTATCTGAAAAAACAGAAAACATCAGACAATTAAAAACGATAAAAAACAAAGCAGAAGACGAAGTTTCGGTAAATACGGCGA
>NZ_JXQR01000054.1:0-394 GCF_000834715.1 Flavobacterium sp. MEB061
CGGGGTGAGTTTTAATGCCAATCCGTATGTTGATTTCTATAGTGTTGACAACGGAAACAATTATGTTATCCAGGGACGTGCCCTGCCTTTTACAGATGCAGATCAGGTTCCTTTGGGGTACAATACAACGATAACCGGAGACTTTACGATTTCTATTGATAAGACCGATGGTGATTTGAGCAGCCATGCCATTTATCTGGAAGACAAGAAAACCGGGGTAATATACGATTTGACAACAAGCGATTATACCTTTACTACCGAGAAAGGAACTTTTACCGATCGTTTGGTATTGCGTTACACCAACAAAACACTTGGAACAGGAGATTTTGAAAATATTGAAAACGGACTTCTGGTTTCTGTAAAAGACAAAACCATCAAGGTAACTTCTTCAACA
>NZ_JXQR01000055.1:0-313 GCF_000834715.1 Flavobacterium sp. MEB061
ATTGTTTCCGTTGTCAACACTATAGAAATCAACATACGGATTGGCATTAAAACTCACCCCGTCGTATCGGTCCTCGTATTCATTGGTTGCCCCTTGCACGTAACCTACCAGCATTTGCTTGAAAACTCCCTTTGTATTGGTCATATTCAGCCATACGTGGTGTGCATCAGTAGTTTCTTTTGATGCGGATTTGAAAAACTGTGTGTTATCGGCAGCTCCAAGTCGCATGTCATTGTTAAAGGTTACCGTTCCGCCAGCTTTGGACGTTGCAAAGAAGGATTGTCCGGCGCCTATGAATCCAGATGGTTCCTCG
>NZ_JXQR01000056.1:0-304 GCF_000834715.1 Flavobacterium sp. MEB061
TCCGTCGAATGTTACGGCTGTAGCCGATGTTAATTCATGCGCTGCTACGGGAGTTGTTTTGGGAACACCAACAACAACTGATAACTGCACAGGCACAATCACAGTTACTAATAATGCACCATCAAGTTTCCCGATCGGAATTACTACGGTTACCTGGACAGCAAAAGATGCTGCAGGAAATACGCAAACGTTTACACAAACAGTAACAGTTAACGATACCCAAAAACCAACAATTACTTGTCCGTCGAATGTTACGGCTGTAGCCGATGTTAATTCATGCGCTGCTACGGGAGTTGTTTTGGGA
>NZ_JXQR01000057.1:0-139287 GCF_000834715.1 Flavobacterium sp. MEB061
AGCGGGTGCAAAAGTAGAAAACTTATTTCTAACTGGCAAATGTTTTTTGAAGTTTTTTTTAAGAAATTTTAATTTCCTTTTTCTTCATTTATTTACCAATCTGTCAATGAACTTTCCCTGTTTTGCGGGGTGCAAATGTAACTTCTGTTTTTAAATCTCACAAGCTTTTTTGAATCTTTTTTTGAAAAAATTTTTCTTTCCAAAATCCGTATGCCTGTCAGTATTTCTTAGAACGTCTGTCGCTGTTGCGGGTGCAAAAGTAGCACCTTTATTTACATTTACAAGCCTTTTTTTTATATAATTTCAATCTTTTTTATAAATCACTGGTTTTGCGTTTTTTACAATCCAAAGTTTTTTTGATCGGATTGGGGTTTTCTGAATTTGTAGCGTTTTTTATGAGTTTGGATGGTTTTGCCACCAAGGCACTAAGGCCCCAAGATTTTTGTTTTACTTCTTTTTATTGGGATGGAAAAGTCACAAGAGTGCGGTTTGGGCTGGTTTTTGTTTCGCGCAAAGTCGCAAAGGCGCTAAGTTTTCTTCTTTGTTCCTGAATTTTCCTCTCTTTATCCAAATGTTTTCTTGAAAACTACTGCCCTAGCCCCGATAGAAACGGAAATCCTTTTGTGCCGGGGTTCGGCACAAAAGATTGTAGTGGATAGCGGGAAATAGCTCCTTCTAAAAACTAAATTCCAAATTCTTCAAACTCCAAAATTCCAATCAGTGGCGTTTCGGCTTCAGTTCAGCAGGATAAACTATACATATCTAATTAAAGAAGTTTCTCCTTATATATAATAGGTAGCAAAAAACAAACCCGACAGGTTTTCAAAAACTGTCGGGTTGTAGAAATTAAATTCTATTACTATATATAGGTATATTATTTTTTATTGAGTGTTTTTGCCTTTTCTTCCCAATGCTCCATCAAATCATTATAATTAACTGGATTTGCAGGTTTTTGATTTATTAATCGACCGGATTCAAATGCTCTGACAAGAATGGTTTCTATTAAATAGTCTTCATTGACTTCATAAGGCTTATATTCTGTTTTTAAACTTATGTCAAATAAATTGGCCGTGGTATTTGAGACAAATGCCTTGAAACCACTTTTTAGAGTTCGGATTAATTCATATGTTGTAATTCCGGTTTGACGATGAATTAATTTTACCAAAATTTGACCTTGTTTTCTAGAGAGCTTTTTAAGTCGCTCTTCAAATTCGTTATTAAGGTAATCTTCTACAATTTTAAAATATTTCTTTTTCTCACGATTTGTTTTTAAACGTGCCATTCCTTTATTTAAAGCTGTCAATCTATCTGATGCTAATTTTGCGTACGGATAGGTTTTATAAACTCTGTTTTGAAGAATCAAAAATTGTTTCTGCGCTTCGGGGTCCAGCTTTTCTTTAGATATTATAATCTCTGGCAACTCGATTGTATCGTTTAAGATAGAATCTTGTTCGGTAAGGATATATCCCATTTCCTGATTTTCTTTTGGAGTAACCTGAGCCTGAGTTGTAAAAGAAACCGATATAAAAAACAAAATAATGTAGGTAAATCTCATAGAGTCATAATTTAAATGTAAAATTATATATTTATATACAACTCTAATACCAAATTTATAAATTAGCGCAAAAATATTTTTATGAGTACGAAATCTATCTTAAAAGATACCTCTATTGCTTTTCTGGAAAGTTACCTAAATAACGCCTCTCCTACTGGTTATGAAAGTGAAGGGCAAAAACTTTGGATGAATTATTTAAAACCTTACGTTGATACTTTTATTACGGATACTTATGGTACTGCTGTGGGAGTTATTAATCCTGATGCTCCTTTTAAAGTAGTCATTGAGGGACATGCTGATGAAATTTCCTGGTATGTAAACTATATTACTGATGATGGCTTATTGTATGTAATTCGCAATGGTGGTTCTGATCATCAAATTGCGCCTTCTAAAAGGGTTCACATTCATACTAAAAAAGGAATTGTAAAAGGAGTTTTTGGATGGCCTGCAATTCATACTCGTTTGCGTGACAAGGAAGAAACTCCAAAACTGAGTAATATTTTTATCGATTTAGGCTGTGAAAACAAAGAACAGGTTGAAGCGATGGGTGTTCATGTGGGTTGTGTGATTACATATCCTGATGAATTTATGATATTAAACGAAAATAAATTTGTTTGTCGCGCTATAGATAACAGAATGGGCGGTTTTATGATTGCCGAAGTTGCCCGTTTATTGCATGAAAATAAAAAGAAATTACCTTTTGGATTGTATATTGTAAACTCTGTTCAGGAAGAAATTGGTTTGCGTGGTGCCGAAATGATTGCACAAACTATTAAACCAAATGTTGCAATTGTAACTGATGTTTGTCATGACACAACTACTCCTATGATCGATAAAAAGGTCGAAGGCGACCTTAAAATGGGAAGAGGTCCTGTTATTGCTTATGCACCGGCTGTACAAAATAAATTGCGAGATTTAATTATAGATACTGCCGAAGAAAATAAAATTCCGTTTCAACGCAGTGCGATTTCAAGGGCCACTGGAACAGATACTGATGCTTTTGCTTACAGTAATGGTGGTGTGGCTTCGGCTTTAATTTCGCTGCCTTTACGTTATATGCATACTACTGTAGAAATGGTTCATAAGGAAGATGTTGAAAATGTTATTCAATTGATTTATGAATCTTTATTGAAAATTGAAAATAATGAGACTTTTTCTTATTTCAAATAAAAAATAATTTTAAACGTCAATTCTGTTATTAATGACCGAATTGACAAATAAAAAAACAATATGAAAATTTTACTACTCGAAGACGATTTTACTTTATCCAAAGAAATCTCAACATTCTTTACTTTAAAAGGATTCGAGTGTATTCCTTATTATGATGGTTCATTATTATTGAAAAAATATTTTCCGTATGAATATGATTTAATAATTCTGGATATTAATGTTCCCGGAATCAATGGGATCGATGTTTGTAAAGGTATTCGGGAAGTCGATAAAAAAACACCTATTATAATGTTGACTGCTTTTAGTGAAATTGAAGATAAACTGACTTCTTTTGATAATGGAGCTGATGATTATTTGGTGAAACCTTTTCATTTTGAAGAATTATATGCCCGAATTTCATCTCTTTTAAGAAGAAAAGAGATTCCGCAACAGGTTGAGAAAAAAATTTCTATTGAAGATTTAGAAATATTCGAAGATGACATGAAAGTTTTTCGCTCTGGCGAAGAAATTAAATTAACCCCAAAAGAGTTTAAACTTATTTTGATTTTGGCTCATGCCAAAGGAAAAGTGCTTTCTAAACAATTTATTGCCGAAAAACTTTGGGATTATCATATAGAAACAAATCAGAATACGATTGAGGTTTACATTAATTTTTTAAGAAAGAAAATAGATAAAGACCACGAAATAAAATTGATTCGAACCAAAATTGGCTACGGCTATTATTTAAGCAATCAGGAATGACTTTAAAAAACCGGATATCACTTTTAGTAAGTTTATTATTTACAATCCTTTTTGGGTTGGCTTCTACATTGATATTTGTTTTATATTCTAATTTTAGAAAAGAAGAATTCCGTGATCGATTAGAAATAAAAGCACTTTCTAATATTAAATTACTGGTAAACGTTAAAGAAGTAGACGATCAGCTTTTGAAAATGATTGATCAAAATTCCATTAATAAATTGTATGATGAAAAGACATTGGTTTTTGATTCTCACTTTAAACTTATTTATAGCAGTATTGATGATGCGAAAATTAACTGGTCTATTGATGATTTAAAATATTTAAAGAAAAATAAAACTTTTTTTAAACAACAGGGCGATTATGAAGTTTATGGTGTTTTTTATGACACTAAAGACAAAGACTTTTATGCCCTTATATCTGCAACAGATGATTATGGTAAACGAAAATTACTTTTTTTACGATACACCTTAATTATATCTTATATCTTTTTTACTTGTATTTGTTGGGTATTAACTTCATTCATGGTTAAAAAGGCAATGAGTCCTTTAAATATATTCCATCAAAAAATTAAAAATATAAACGAGAATAATCTTGATACTCGTATTGCTTCTAAAAGCAATAAAAATGAAATTGATTTGATTGCAAATGAATTTAATTTCATGATGGATCGCATCGAAATATCGTATCAAAAACAAAAAGAATTTACCGCACACGCTTCGCACGAGCTTAGAACTCCCCTGTCCAGAATTACATCGCAAATTGAAAACACTATTGAAGATTCGGCAACATCTATAAAAGGTAAAAGCTTTTTAAAAACTATTTTATCTGATGTGAACCAATTAACCGAATTAATTAATTCGTTATTGATTTTGTCTAAAATAGACAATAAAAATCATGAGAATTACGAAGTTCAAAGAATGGATGAGATTTTATTTTCTGCTATTGAGAATTTAAATAAAAGCTTTCCTGATTTTGTTATCCTTTTTGAAATGGAAGAAAATGAAAATCTAGATACTGCTTTAGAAATAAAAGGAAATAAAAATCTGCTGGAAATTGCTATAAGTAATGTTCTAAAAAACGCTTGTGTTTACTCTGATAACAAACAAGCTATTGTAAAAATTAGTATTGAAAACGATAACCTTATTATTTCAATTTCTAATATTGGAAAGACTTTAACGGAGAACGAACAAAAAAATCTCTTTCAGCCTTTTATGCGTGGCGAAAACTCAAAAGGAACTGCAGGTTTTGGGCTTGGATTACGCATTGTAAACCGTATTTTAACACTGCATAACGCCAAAGTTATATATAATGTCCCTTTTGAAAACACCAACTTATTTCAGTTGATTTTTCATTCAACTTAAATTCACTTAAATTTTTAAGTTCTTTTTAAGTTCTTTCTTAAGGTGTCTTAAAGTCTCACGATAGCATCTTTGTATCAAATAAAACCGATACAATGAAAAAGTTATTTGCAATACTACTATTGATTTTAATACATCCGGTAGGTTTCGCACAAAAGCCATTCACTTTAGAAGAGTGCGAAAGTCAATTTCTAAAAAACAATCTTTTCCTGCTTGCATCTCAATACAATATTGATGCTTCAAAAGCACTTACAATTCAGTCCAAAATTTGGGAAAATCCAACAATTACTGCAGAGTTAAACGCTTATAATCCTGAAAGAAATCAATATTTTGATATTGGAAAAGAAGGGCAAAAGGCATTTGGTATCGAACAGCTAATTTATTTAGGTGGGAAAAAACGTAATGAAATTAAATTGGCGCAAACTAATGAGAAATTAGCCGAGCTACAATTTAATGATTTATTAAGGACATTAAAACTACAATTACGCAAAAGTTTCTATACCGTTTATTACAATACAAAAAGCCTTGAAACGACTGACGATCAGTTAACTCATATTGAAGATTTAATCAACTCCTATTCTGTTCAGGTTCAAAAAGGTAATATTCCTTTAAGAGATCTTGTTCGTTTGCAATCGTTATACCTAAATTTTAAAAACGAACGAATGGAAGTTGTAAATGATAATATTGAAGAACAGGGAAACCTGAAATTATTATTGAACTCACAAGAAAATATAGTTCCTCAAATTTCTAAAGAAGAATTTAATAAATATCTAAAAGAAATTCCTTTTGATCTTAAAAACTTTCAGGATGAAGCCATTGTAAATCGCCCTGATTATCTGGCCAAACAAAAAGACATCGAAGCAAATGAACTAAATGTTAAATGGCAAAAATCACTTTCTGTTCCTGATATTACGGTTGGTGCCACTTACGATCAACGAAGCGGTGCTTTTAACAAAGAAGCTAATCTTACACTTGGAATTCCTTTGCCGCTTTGGAACAAAAACAAAGGAAATATCAAATATGCCCAAACCATTTTAGAGCAATCAAAAGTCGAAAAACAAAATTTTGATTTGCAATTGCAAACCGAAATTACATCGGCATGGAACAAATGGGACGAATCCCGTAAAAACTACATTGTTATAAAACCAACAGTAAATTCAGATTTTGAGGCTGTCTACAATGGTATTTTAACCAATTTTCAAAAACGAAATATCAGTTTACTGGAGTTTACAGATTTCATGGAAAGTTATAATCAGGCTGCTGTTCAGTTAAACGAACTAAAGAAAAGAGTAGCACTATCCGGGGAAGAATTAAATAGTACAATCAACAAAGACTTATTTTAAAACTAAATAAAATGAAATATAAACTAATTATAGGAATTGCTCTTGTCAGTCTATCAATTGCAAGCTGCAAAAAAGAAGTTGAAAACCCTGAAACGAATACCTCTTTTGCATTAAGCGATGCAATGCTAAAAACTACTACAACGGCTGTGGCACAAACTCAGCCTGTAAAAAATGAATTGAGTTTTTATGGGAAAATTACAGCTGACAATAATAAAATGATTGACGTTTATCCCCTTGTTGGTGGAAATGTAATCAAAGTAAATGTAGAACTTGGAGATTATGTTCGCAAAGGTCAGGTTTTGGCAACTATTAGAAGTACTGATGTTGCCGATTTTGAAAAACAATCTATCGATGCAAAAGGCGATTTATTAGTAGCCAAAAATAAGTTGAAAGTAGCTCAGGAATTATTCGACGGAAAATTAAATTCTGAAAGTGATGTTTTTGAAGCAAAATCAGAAGTAAATAAAGCGCAGTCTCAATTAAGCAAGATTCAGGAAACTTATAAAATTTATAATATTAAAGCAGGGTCTATTTATGAAGTTACAGCTCCAATTAGTGGATTTATCATCCAAAAAAGTATCAATCAGGATATGCTTTTAAGAAACGACCGCTCTGAAAATATTTTTGATATAGCTGAAATTAGCGAAGTTTGGGCATTAGCCAATATTAATGAAATCGATATTAATAAAGTAAAATTAGGAATTGATGCTGACGTTACAACTTTAAGTTACCCTGATAAAGTTTTTAAAGGTAAAGTCGATAAAATCTTTAACGTGATTGATCCTGAAACAAAAGCTATGCAAGCACGTATAAAATTGAAAAATCCGGATTTTATGCTAAAACCGGATATGAATGCAAACATTAAATTATCTTATAATGAAGGAAAATCAATGATTGCAGTACCAAGTAAAGCAATTGTTTTTGATAAAAGTAAAAATTTCGTAATGGTATTTAAAGATCGTCATAATATTGAAACCAGACAAGTTGAAGTCTATAGTGTAGTTGGTGATGTCACTTACATTTCGAATGGTTTGAAAGAAAACGAGAAAGTTATTACAAACAATGAGTTATTTATTTATCGCGCTTTAAACGAATAAGACATGAACAAATTCATACGAAATATTATTGCTTTTTCGCTTAAGAATAAAGCATTCACCTTCTTTTGGGTAGGATTACTGGCTGTTGCAGGATTTATTTCTTTCAAAAATATGCCAATCGATGCTTTTCCGGATGTAACGAATACTCAAATTATTATCATTACACAATGGAATGGAAAAAGTGCTGAAGAGGTAGAACGTTTTGTTACTTCTCCTATAGAAATCTCTATGAACTCGGTACAAAAAAAGACCAGTGTTCGTAGTATTACCATGTTTGGTTTATCTGTTATTAAAATTATTTTTGATGATGGTGTCGATGATACCTTTGCACGCTTGCAGGTAAACAACTTATTAAAAAATGTCTCGTTACCAGATGATGTAGAACCAGATGTTCAGCCACCTTATGGACCAACCGGTGAAATTTTCAGATATATTGTAAAAAGTGACAGTCGAGACAGTAGAGAATTATTAACTTATCAAAACTGGGTTATTGATAAACAGCTTCGTTCTGTTCCTGGTGTTGCCGATTTAAATGTTTTTGGAGGTCAGACTAAAACTTATGAAGTTGGTGTTGATCCAATAAAATTAGCAAAATACAACATTACGCCGCTGCAGGTTTATAATGCTGTTAATGCAGGAAACTTAAATGTTGGTGGAGATATTATCGAAAAGAACGGACAGGCATTTGTTGTACGCGGTGTCGGGCTTTTAAAATCGATTCAGGATATTGAAAATATTATTGTAGATGATGCCAACGGAAATCCGATTTTAGTAAAAAACTTAGCTTCTGTTTATGAAAGTTCAATGCCGAGAGTTGGACAAACCGGTTTAGGCAAAAATGACGATGCCGTTGAAGGAATTGTTGTAATGCGTAAAGGTGAGAATCCGCAGGAAACATTGGCATTGATTAAAGCCAAAATAAAGGATTTGAATGACAATGTTCTTCCAAAAGACATTAAAATAGAAACTTTTTATGACCGTGATAATTTGATGAATTTCACGACAGAAACAGTAATGCATAACTTATTTGAAGGTATTATTCTTGTAACCTGTGTCGTGTTTCTTTTTATGGCAGATTGGAGAACAACTTTTACAGTTTCTATAGTTATTCCGTTATCGTTATTGTTTGCCTTTTTGTGCCTGAAAATGATGGGAATGAGTGCCAATTTGTTGAGTTTAGGTGCAGTCGATTTCGGAATTATTATTGATGGTGCGGTGGTAATGGTCGAAGGATTATTTGTGGTATTGGACCACCGTGCACATCAATTAGGAATGACGGCATACAATAAAATTGCAAAAGGCAGTTTGATTAAAAAAACGGGAGCAGAAATGGGGAAAGCTATTTTCTTTTCTAAATTAATCATTATAACTGCTTTACTCCCAATTTTCTCATTCCAGAAAGTGGAAGGAAAAATGTTCTCTCCGTTGGCTTATACTTTAGGTTTTGCTTTAATGGGCGCATTGCTTTTTACTTTAACATTAGTTCCGGTTTTATCACATTTACTTTTAAATAAAAATGTAAAAGAAAAAAACAATCCTTTTGTTAATTTCTGGGATCGAATAGTAAGTAAAAGTTTTGCCTGGACATTTAAGCATAAAGTAAAAACTTTAATCGCTTCGACAGCCATTTTAGTAACTGTTTTCTTTTCGGCTACGTTTTTAGGAACTGAATTTTTACCTCAATTAAACGAAGGCGCTTTATGGGTAACGGCCGAATTACCGATGAGTACTTCTTTGCCGCAAAGTGTAGAAACAGCCGCAATGATTAGAAAAGATCTGGAAACTTTTCCTGAAGTAAAAAATGTTTTATCTCAAACCGGAAGAAGTAATGACGGAACTGACCCCAATGGTTTTGGATTTATCCAGCTTCAGGTTGATTTGAAACCCAAATCAGAATGGACGCGAAAAATTACGATGGATGATTTGATTAATGAAATGGATCAAAAATTAAAAGTTCATCAGGGAATTACTTATAATTATTCGCAGCCTGTTATTGATAATGTTGCTGAATCTGTTGCTGGTTTTAAAGCCTCAAATGCAGTAAAAATATATGGTGATGATCTTGACAAACTTGATGAATTATCAAATGAAGTTTTAGCTCAAATAAAAGATATTCCGGGTATTAAAGATGCCGGAATTTTAAGAAACGTTGGACAACCGGAAATCAGTGTAATTCTTGACAGAGATAAAATGGCCGCTTATGGAGTAACTTTAAGTGATGCTCAGGCTGTTCTGGAACTTGCATTTGGAGGAAAAACAGCCACTCAAAAATATGAAGATGAAAAGAAATTTGATGTAAGGGTTCGTTTTTCTAAAGAATACCGTAAAGATGAAAATGACATTGCTGAATTGAAAGTTCCAACAATTAGCGGAATCAAAATTCCATTGAAAGAAATTTGCGATCTAAAAACCGTTACTGGTCCCGCTTTTATTTACAGAGATAATACCAAACGTTTTATTGGAGTTAAATTTTCTGTTCGTGATCGTGATTTAGGAAGCACAATTGCAGAAGCTCAGGCAAAAGTGGCAAAAATGAAACTTCCAAATGGCTATACTGTAGGCTGGACAGGAGAATTTGAAAATCAGGTTCGTGCCAGTGCGCGTTTGGCTCAGGTAGTTCCTATCAGTTTAATCGGGATTTTTGTTTTGTTGTTTATTTTGTTCGGAAATATTAAGGATTCATTACTTGTTTTGGCGAATGTTCCGTTTGCAATTATCGGGGGAATCATGGCTTTGCATCTTACAGGAATGAATTTTGGAATCTCTGCCGGTGTTGGTTTCATTGCCTTACTAGGGATTTGTATTCAAAACGGTGTAATTCTAATTTCTGAATTCCACCATAATCTAAAAGCAAAACTATCTCTCGAAGAATCTATTTTTATGGGAGTAAAAGCCAGAACAAGAGCTGTAGTCATGACGGCACTTATGGCCTCAATAGGTTTAATGCCGGCTGCAATTTCAACAGGAATTGGTTCTGAATCACAAAAACCATTGGCAATTGTAATTATTGGAGGATTAATTACTGCAACAATTTTAACATTATTAGTGTTCCCAATTATATTTTGGGTATTCAATCGAAAAAAGCACGTTCCTATTGAATAGTGTTTTAAAAATAAATTAATTTGGTTTGATTAATTTGACTTGGTTTTAAAAAAGAAAAGCATCATTATTATTAATGGTGCTTTTTTGATTTTAAGCTTTAAGGCTTTTTTAAGATCAAAAAAATGAATTTTGCCGCAGAGTTCACAAAGATTTTTTACTATTAGCCTTTTATAAAAAACACAAAGTTCGCAAAGCTTTGTATTGATTAAGCTTTGCGAACTTTCTGTCTAATAGGAAGTACAATCTTTGTGAACTCTGCGGTAAATAACTACTCGATAATAATCAATTTCAAATTACCACAAAAAAAAAGACCCTCTGCTCAAAGAAGATCTTTTTTGTATACTAACTCAAACTTTTTTTTAAACTCTTATTTCAAATCTTTCAAAAGAGCGATTGCATCTGTTGCATTTGATAATTGTGCATATTTTAAAGCTGTATATCCTTTTTCATTTTTGTCACCAGGACGAGCGCCGCTAGCTAATAAAACTTTAATAATTTCAACTTTGTTATAACGTGCAGCTGTCATTAAAGGAGACATATCGTCTGACTTTTCATTAACGTTAGCACCATATTCAATAAATTTTTTAACTACTTCGATGTCACCTTTACTAACAGCAACGTTTAGTGGAGTTGCATCCCAAGCTGAAACTTCAACTGGTTGTTTTACTACTACTTGTTGATTTGAAGCCATTGAAACATTTGCAAATGCAACTAAAGCTAGTCCTAAATAAATAACTGAATTTTTCATAATGATTTGTGTGTTAAATTGATTGATAAATATTTGATTGATAATGGGTTGTTGTTAAATTCTATACAAATGTAAATTAAATTCCAGTATATTGCATTGCAAGGTACTTTGTTTTAACTAATTCTTAACGTTTAATTAATAAACTAATAATGACAAGAGCGTTTAATTGACGTTTCCATATAATAGACGCTGCAAAAGTAAAAATGTTACACTTAATTGAATATTTTCTGAAAAATAATTCGTGAAATATTCAGAAAACGAACAAACAATCCTCTATCTTTTTAACGTTAGTTCAAAAGGAAGTGCAAAAAAAGCTCGAGAATTAAATAAAAACTAAATAAATAGCGAGTAAAATATAAATTAACAATCTAAATACGTCAATTTTAAAGAAAAGCTAAAAAGAAAGAAAATACATCTGATTTCAATGCGTTTCTTTAACATTATTTTCAATAAATTGAATTTGTGCGAGTTTTTAAATCTGTATTTTAACTTAAAACACACTTCATAAAAAGGAAAAAAATCATAAAAAGTGTGAAAGACAATTGAAGATTTAGAGACAAAACAAAAAGCCACAGATTACATGATCAAAAGATTATTAAAATCAAATTAATCATGTAATCTGTGGCTAAATATTCTCAAGCTTGCATTACAGATAATTTCTATAAGACAAGATAAAATAACTATTTTTTAGAAGCGAGATATTCTACGACGTTTTTTTCAATTCGCTCATCGATATTGTCAATGTTTGCCTTAACAAATTTTTCTCCTAAAATATTCTCGTATAATTCAATATATCTTTCAGAAACAGATTCTATATAAGTATCTGTCATTTCTGGAATTTGTTGTCCTTCCTGACCCTGGAAACCATTTTCAATCAACCAGCGACGAACAAACTCTTTAGATAATTGTTTTTGCTCCTCTCCTTTTTCCTGTCTTTCCTGATATCCATCAGCATAAAAATAACGAGAAGAGTCTGGAGTATGAATTTCATCAATTAAAACAATTACACCGTCTTTTGTTTTTCCAAATTCGTATTTAGTATCAACTAAAATTAAACCACGGCTTGCAGCAATTTCAGTTCCTCTTTGAAACAAATCACGTGTGTATTTTTCTAAAACAATATAATCTTCTTCAGAAACAATTCCTTTTGCTAAAATGTCTTCACGAGAAATATCTTCGTCGTGAGAACCATTATCTGCCTTTGTAGTTGGTGTAATAATTGGTTCAGGAAATTTATCATTTTCTTTTAAACCTTCGGCCATAGTTACTCCGCAAATCTGTCTTCTTCCTGCTGCATATTCACGGGCAGCATGACCAGAAACATATCCACGAATTACCATTTCTACTTTAAAAGGCTCACATAAATGCCCTACAGCAACATTAGGATCTGGTGTTGCAATCAACCAGTTTGGTACAATATCTTCTGTTAACTCCATGAATCTTGTAGCAATCTGATTCAAAATTTGCCCCTTGTACGGAATTCCTTTTGGTAAAACCACATCAAAAGCCGAAAGTCTGTCCGTTGCCACCATTACCAAAAGTTCATCATTAATATTGTAAACTTCTCTAACTTTTCCTCGATAAACTGATTTTTGATTTGGGAAATTAAAATTTGTAGTTGTGATTGTATTGCTCATTATCCTTAAGTTGTGTTTTGTTTTATGAATGCAAATTTAAAACTATTTCACAGAGTTACACAATGAAAAGACAGAGATCATCAAGAAATGTGATATTTTATAAATTATAATCTTTTCAAAAAAATAATATTCCAATAAACGTATTAATTATCTGCTATTTATAATACAAAAAGAAACTATTTGAAACTCAATATTCCCTTGCCTAATGTTTTTACTGAAGCATCAAAATTTCCCAAAGTTGTATCAGGCAGTCGTTTTATATCAGCAGTGCTTACAATATAAATTTGTCCCTGATCTTTTGCGGGAGCTGTTGGTACAAAAACCACAGCATTGCCCTCTGTATTTTCTTCAATTAAATAAGCAGGCTGCCAATAGGCGTCAAACTTCAATAAAACAGGCAAATTTGTATTTGGATTATTTACTTTTTTAATCAGTTTTTCTTCTGCCAGCTTTTTATTTTTTTCATAACCCGGCAAAAAAAACATTAATTTATCATCAATCCAGTCTGCGATTTTTTTTAAGAAAGAAAATTGCATTAGATAACCACTGAAATAAATCAATAGAATTAAAAATATTCCACCAATAATGTCGCTCCCAATTGTACCTAAGACTTTATCGATATTCAAAAAGTGAGCAAATTTGTCTCCGTACTTTCTAAAAAATCCCCATACTTTCTCGAGGATCATAAAAAACACAACCAATGGCAATAAAAGAATAATTCCTGAGATACAATTTCTTTGAACCTGAAGTAAAAAATTTTTCATGGTATTGCAGATTAAATTTATATCAAAAAAAAACTTATCTAAAAATCAGATAAGTTTCTATAAAATTAAAAATTTAGTATCAATGGGCAATACATCAATTGGTTAATTATTTAAATATTAATCAATTACAAATTCTTTATTTAGTATTTTAGATGAAATATATCTTGCAACGCCATCTTCGGCATTGGTTTTTATAACTTCTAATTCCGGCAAAGTTTCTTTTAATAATGCCGGAGCGTTCCCCATAATTAAACCTTTTCCTGACGCTGATAACATTTGAACATCATTAAAACCATCACCAAAAGAAACAACCTGTTCTAATGTAAAACCTTCTTTTTCTAATACCGTTTCAATTGCAACTGCCTTATCTATAGATTTATCCATAAATTCTAAACAAGTTGGTAAGCTGAATGCGTGATGCAAATGCTCAGAAGAATTAGCTAAAATATCATCTTTTAATTTTACTAATTTTTCATGGTTGTCGCAGGAAAAGAAAATTTTAATGGCGCCAAAGTCTTCTAGTTTTTTATAGTCGACCAATTCAGGGCGGTAGTTTAATTTTTCCTGAAAAGCATTTAATTTTTCACTTACTTTGTTTGTTTGCCAAACATTTTCTTTAAATAAAACAACTGTAATTTCGGGATCAATTTCAACATTTAGAGCAGCTTTTACAACATCGCTGTCTAAATTAAAAGAGAATAATTCTTCTTTTTCCGGAGAATGAATTCTCGCTCCGTTTGAACTTACCAAATAAACCGGTACTTCCAGTTTTTCAATAATAGCCATTGCGTCAAGATGGTGACGTCCTGTGGCTACAACTATAAGATAATTTTGATTGTGAAGCTCCTGAAAAATTGATTTAGTGTAATCTGATATTCTGTGCTGTGTGTTGAGTAAGGTTCCGTCTAAGTCACTTACAACAACTTTTATATTCTTAAGTTTACAAGTCATATTAAAATCAAGTATTTATGATATACAAATCTACGATTTTAACAACAGTTGAGCAAAGATTACCAAGCATAAAAGCCCAAAGACGGGCAAGTTTATTATTTATTTAACTATTTGGTTAAATAATTATATTATCCTATTTTAAATCCTTACAGCTCCTGAATTATATAAGTTAAGGGCTTTTTGTAAAATAATTTCGATTCTGTCTAATGGCAGATCTTCATTAGAATCGACCAGCATAATTTTCATTCGAGAACGTTTATCCTGAACTAAAAAAGATTCATTAAAATAAGATCCTTCTACTATTCCAATATAAGGTTTCTTGCGTTTTTTATCTATCCATAAATAGCAAAACATTTTACCTTTATAGTAAAAAAATGGCATACCATATTTTATTACATTAGTAATATTTTGGTCTCTTCTTAAAATAATATCCCGCAACGCAATTAGTGTTCCTTTTACAGGTTCTTCCTGGTTTAAATAAAATTCATCTAGCTGATTCATCGGCGCATAACTTTTTTTATTGTGCTAAAAAGTACCTGCAAATTTATAAAGGAAGAATCATTATTTATTTAAAAAAAATTAATTTATAAGTAATTTTAACTTAACTTGTAAAGTTTTACTTAAAAAAAAATATTCGTTTTATGCATTTTTAAAAAAAATGCATAAAACGAATACTAAAACATCAAAAAAACAGTTACGATTAAATCAAATATTTAAATTTAGTATTAATCGTGATTTTCAATTTGTTTATAAGCATCGATTACCTTTTTCACTAATCTGTGGCGTACGATATCTTTATCATCGAGATAAATAATACCAATTCCGTCAACGTCTTTTAAAACCAAAATAGCTTCTTTCAAACCAGAAATAGTTCTGCGTGGTAAATCGACCTGTCCTGGATCACCCGTAATCATGAATTTTGCATTTTTTCCCATACGGGTCAAAAACATTTTCATTTGTGAATGGGTTGTATTTTGCGCCTCGTCAAGAATTACAAAAGCATTATCAAGTGTGCGCCCACGCATAAATGCTAATGGTGCAATCTGAATAATTCCTTTTAAAATGTAATCTTCGAGCTTTTCATTTGGCAGCATATCGCGCAAAGCATCATAGAGAGGCTGCATGTACGGATCTAGTTTTTCTTTCATATCGCCGGGTAAAAAACCAAGATTTTCTCCTGCTTCTACCGCCGGACGCGTTAATATGATCCTTTTTACTTCTTTCTCTTTAAGTGCTTTAACAGCCATTGCCACACCTGTATACGTTTTTCCTGTTCCAGCGGGACCAACTGCAAATACCATATCATTTTTTTTAATGGTATCTACCAGTAATTGCTGGTTGGGCGTCATGGCTTTAATTATTTTACCGCCAACACCGTGCACTAAAATTTTGTCATGATCATATGATTTTCTTTCATCCTGACCATCACTCATAATGACACGTTCGATAACATTATCGTCAATGTTATTGTATCTCGTAAAATGAAGCATTAGTCTTTGAAACCTTTTCTCGAATTCATCTAAAACTTCTTTTTCGCCAAATGCTTTCAAAGTAGTACCTCTCGCAACGATTTTAAGCTTTGGGTAATACTTTTTAATTATTTCAAGATGAGTGTCCTGAGCGCCCCAAAAGTCTTTTGGAGCGATGTCTATGAGCTCGATTATTCTTTCGTTCAAATGAGGTAGTTTTAAATTAAAAATAAATTTGTTTTTGTAAATCTATTGCTGTCGGGTTGTTTATATCTTTAAATGCAAATTGTCTTTTGTTTCTTTCAATTTGCATTTAGTATTACTAGATTTGCATATCTCAAATTTAATGAAAATTAGATTTAAAAACTACCAATAGTTATAAACAAAATTATGTCAATAATTACCCTTACTACTGATTACGGCTTAAAAGACCACTTTGTTGGTTCGCTAAAGGGTAAGATTTTATCTGAATATTCAGAGGCTCAAATAATTGACATTTCTCATGATATAGATCCGTTTAATACTGCCGAAGCAAGCTACATTATTGGAGCATCTTATTTAAGTTTCCCAAAAGGAACTGTACACCTTATTGGTGTTGACATTGAGCGCAATAAAGAGAACCAGCATATCGCCATGCAATGGAACGACCATTACTTTATTTGTGCCGATAATGGAATTTTAAGCATGCTTACGCAGAAAATTGTTCCCGAGAAAATTGTTGCCATTAATATTCATGATCGTTTCCCCGCAGAATCTACCGATTTGGATATTTTTATCCAGGTAGCCTGTCATATTGCAAAAGGCGGATTATTAAATGTTATTGGCAAAGAAATTACGGCTATTAAAGAGGTTACAGAATTACAGGCAGTTGTTGCCGGTGATGGAAATTCAATAAAAGGATATGTAATTTATATCGATCATTTTGGAAACGTAATTACAAATATTTCGAAAAAACAATTTTTAGAAATTTCACGTGGTCGCCCGTACGAAATTGTCATGAATACCAAAAACATCAAAACTATTTTACCAAATTATTCTGCAATTGCAACATCTGATAAATATCCAATAAAAACCTACGAAGGCGAAAAACTGGCTATTTTTAATGAAGCCGGATTTCTTGAAATTGCCATTTTTAGAAGCAATCCTTCAAAAGTGGGTTCTGCAAATAGTTTGTTAGGGTTGAATTATCGTGATGTGATTACAATTCAGTTCTTGTAGGGATTTTTGATTTTAGAGTTCAGATTTTAGATTAAATGGAATACAGATTTTGTGGATTGAATAGATTTACACTGATATTCATTCTCATTTCATCATACTAATGAAGAGATTATTTATTGCATTATAAACATAGCACACGGTTTCAACCGTGGGAATGCATAATGATAGGCATTGTGTCCCCACGGTTGAAACCGTGGGCTATATTTGAAATACGATAAGACATTAGAATCCAAAAAAAATATGTATTTATAATATTTTATTTTTTCATAAAAAGAACAATCAAAATTGGTATTTTTGCCCGCTTATTAGATTTTTTCAATCTAAAATCTAATATCAGCAATCTTAAAATCATTATATGTTTGTTCGAATAGTAAAAATGAGCTTTCACGAAGAAAAAATTCCTGATTTTCTGGAAAATTTTGAAACTGTGAAATATAAAATACGAAATGCAGAAGGAAATCGTTTTTTAGAACTGTATCAGGACAAAAATGATAAATGTATATTTTTTACCTATAGTTATTGGGAAACCGAAGCAGATTTAGAAAATTACAGACAATCTGAACTTTTTAATTCCGTTTGGAGTTTTACAAAAAAACTATTCAATGCAAAACCGGAAGCGTGGAGTGTTGATAAAATTGTTTCTTTAGTTTAAAGTTTCAGGTTTCAAGTTATATACTGGATTTGAAAATTGGAACAATTTAACCGCAAAGAACGCAAAGAAAATATTTAAAGGTTTAGAAAACAAAAAGTTAGCAAAGCTGGAACTTGAAACCTGAAACTTGAAACAATATAAATAATTAAAATATAAAAGGTTTAGAAACGTAAAGTTCAAAGTAAAGCAACTTAAAACCTGAAACAAGAAAAACTTGAAACAAAACATATGAAATCAATCATTTTAAGAGAAATAAAATCTTTTTTTGGCTCTCCTATTGGCTATTTGGTTATTGCTATATTCTTAATTAGCAACGGACTATTTTTATGGGTTTTTGAAGGAGATTACAATATACTGAATACCGGTTATGCAGATCTGACTCCGTTTTTTACTTTAACGCCGTGGATTTTAATTTTCCTGATTCCGGCCGTAACGATGAGAAGTTTCTCTGACGAAAAAAAACAAGGAACTCTTGAATTACTTTTAACCAAACCATTGTCAATTTGGGAAATCGTAAACGGAAAATTTTTAGGTTCATTATTTCTGATTGTTTTGGCCATTATTCCAACATTTATATATGTAAAAGTAATTTCTAATTTAGGTTTACCCGAAGGAAATATTGACATGGGCAGTACAATTGGTTCTTATTTCGGATTATTGTTTTTAATAGCTGCTTATTCTGCTATCGGAATTTTCACTTCTACCCTATCCGAAAATCAAATAGTTGCTTTTATCATTGCCGTTTTTTTATGTTTTCTTTTTTATTTTGGTTTTGAAGGTTTAGCAACATTAATTCCTGGTTTCAGCAATATTATTGTCGATTTTGGTATGCAGGATCATTTTAAAAGTATGAGCCGGGGCGTTATTGATACACGAGATGTTATTTATTTTTTAAGCATCACAGTATTATTTTTGTCTTTTACTGTTTATCAATTAAAATCATTTAAAGCCTAATGAAAGCATCCAATCAACAAAATATCAAAGCATTAGGTATTACAGTTTTCGTTCTAATCGTTTTAAATGTATTAGGAAGTTTATTTTTCCACCGATTTGATTTGACAAAAGACAAACGATATACTTTATCTGAAACCTCTTTACAAATTGTAAAACAGGTTAAAAATCCGCTATCAATCAAAATTTATATGCAGGGCGATTTACCTGCAGATTTTAGACGTTTACAACAGGAAACCAAACAATTATTAGAAGAGTTTCAGGCTTACAACGGTAATATTGTTTTCGAATTTGTAAATCCTATGGAAAACGAAGACGAAAGCATGGAAGTCGTAAAATCACTTTACCAAAAAGGTCTTACGCCAATAAATATTACTGTTGACGACAAAGGTAAACAATCACAGGCAATGGTTTTTCCGTGGGCAATTGCCGTTTATGATAATAAAGAAGTTAATATTCCATTACTAAAAAACATAATGGGCGCTTCGACAACACAAAAAGTAATTGGATCAATTCAACATTTAGAATATTCGATTGCAGATGCTATTAATAAAATTACAAAAGCCAAACAAAAGAAAGTTGCCATTATAAAAGGAAACGGTGAAATAAACGAAATTCATATTGCCAAGATGCTGATGCAAATTCGCGAAAGCTATTACATCGGACCTTTTACATTAGATTCTGTTGCTAAAAATCCAACCGGAAGTTTAGAAGCTTTAAAAAAGTATGATTTAGCTATTATCTCAAAACCAACTGAAAGTTTCTCTGATGAAGAAAAACAGGTTTTAGATCAATTTATCATGAACGGTGGAAAAACTTTATGGTTAATTGATCAGGTTGCAGCCGATATGGATAGTCTTTACAATCAATCCGGTGCAACTCTGGCTTACCCAAGAGATTTGAATTTGAACGATATGTTCTTTAAATACGGCTTTAGAATTAATCCTGATTTGGTAAAAGACGAACAAGGAAGTCCAATAAAACTGGCAACCGGAGAACAAGGAAGCGCAACTCAATATCAGGATTTTACATGGAAATTTGCTCCGCAGGTATATCCAACAAGCAAACATCCAATTGTAAAAAACCTGGGCGGAATTAAATTTGATTTTGCAAATCCTATAGATACTTTAAAAAACGGAATCAAAAAAACAGTTTTACTGCAATCGTCTCAATATTCAAAAGTTATCGGAACTCCGGCAGAAATAAATTTGAATATTGTAACCGAAAAAACGTCTCCGGAAGAATATTTAAACAAAGGAAACTTACCTCTTTCGGTTTTGTTAGAAGGAAATTTCCATTCAGCTTTTGAGAATCGTGTTTTACCTTTTAAGGAAAATGATTTTATTGAAAAAGGGAAACCAAATAAAATGATTGTAATTGCAGATGGCGATTTGGCCCGAAATCAATTGGACAAAAACAGGGAGCCGGTTGAATTAGGTTACGATCAGCGTACAGGAAACCTGTATGACAACAAAGATTTTATTATGAATTGTATCAATTATTTGCTGGATGACACAGGACTTATTAACATTAGAAGCAAGGATGTTGAACTGCCATTATTGGATAAAGAAAAAGTTTACGAAAATTACAGCATAACACAATTCATAACTATCGGACTTCCAATTGTAATTTTATTGGTATTCGGGCTTGTATTTACTTACATCAGAAAAAGAAAATACAGCAAATAGATGTTAATAAAAAAATTACGAAACTAAGATTGTTTACGATATATTTGTAAAACCTATCTTAGTTGAAGAAAAACTAAAGAAAAGAGCAAAAAAATAAAACAAAAGACATGAAATTTATAGTATCGAGTTCGTACTTATTAAAACAATTACAAGTTTTAGGTAGTGTAATTAACAGTAACAATACGTTGCCTATTTTAGATAACTTTTTATTTGAACTAGACAATGATGCGTTGACAGTTTCAGCTTCAGATCTTGAAACTACAATGTCTGCTACATTATCTATCGATTCTAAAAGTAAAGGAAGCGTTGCTGTACCTGCCAAACTTTTGCTTGAAATTTTAAAAACGTTCCCGGAACAACCTTTAACTTTTACAGTTGAAGACAACAATACAGTTGAAATTAGCTCTAACTCAGGAAAATATGCATTGGCATACGCAGCCGGAGAAGAGTTTCCAAAAGCTGTAAATCTTGAAGATCCATCTGTAACACTTGTTCCTGCTGATGTTTTGGCAACTGCAGTAAGCAAGACTATTTTTGCTGCCGGAAATGATGATTTACGTCCGGTAATGTCCGGAGTTTTCTTCCAGTTCTCACCAGAAGGTTTGACTTTTGTAGCAACAGATGCTCATAAATTAGTTAAATATGCACGTACAGATGTAAAAGCATCTCAGGTTGCAGATTTTATTATGCCTAAAAAACCTTTGAATATTTTAAAAAGTATTTTAGGATCTTCTGACGCTGAAGTAAAAATTGAATACAACGACTCAAATGCGACTTTCTCATTTGACAATTATATTTTAATGTGTCGTTTAATTGATGGAAAATACCCAAATTACGAAGCGGTAATTCCTAAAGAAAATCCAAATAAATTAATGATCGACCGTTCTTTATTTTTAAGTTCTGTTCGTCGTGTTGCGATTTTCTCAAACAAAACAACACACCAAATTCGTTTAAAAATTGCCGGAGCTGAACTTAATGTTTCTGCAGAAGATATAGATTACTCTAACAAAGCCGAAGAAAGATTGACTTGTGATTATCAGGGAGACGACCTTCAAATTGGTTTCAATTCACGTTTTTTAACTGAAATGTTAACCAACTTACAATCAGACATGATTATGTTAGAGATGTCATTGCCTAACAGAGCTGGAATTTTAACTCCAGTTGATGGCTTAGAAGAAGGAGAAACCGTTACCATGTTGGTAATGCCTGTAATGTTAAATAGTTAACATCAAAACTTCTTTTTGTTACAGGGATTTTTTTTAGTTTCAAATTAAAGACATATCATTGTAAAAAAAAACATCGCTATTAACCAACCATTTTTTATACCTAGAAACCGCAATTTTTTCAAAAGAGTTGCGGTTTTTTATTTTGGGGACTTTTTGTTTCAAGTTTCAAGTTGAAATGTGATAAGATGTTTCGCAGATTTTTACCGCAAAGACGCAAAGTTTTTCGCAAAGTTCGCAAAGCTAATAACACAAGCTTTGCGAACTTTGCGTTTTTACGGACAAAGTAAATCTAAAAAACCTTGCGCCTTTGCGGTAAAATGACAAAGTTGCTCTACCCTCATTTCAACCTGAAACCTGAAACAAACAAAAACCTGAAACAAATTTTTTCCTTAACTTTGTATTTATGAAAATAGAAATTTGGTCGGACATCATGTGTCCGTTTTGTTATATCGGAAAAAGACAACTGGAAACAGCTTTAGCTGAATTTCCAGATGGAGAATTTGAAATTGAATGGAAAAGTTTTCAACTTGACCCAACTATTACGCCACAGTCAGGAAAAGACGTTTACACGTTTCTTGCTGAAAGAAAAGGTATCTCTATTGAGCAATCAATAGAAATGCACAAAGGTGTTGTAGAACGCGCAAAAAGCGTTGGTTTGGATTATCATTTTGATAAGGCAATTATTTCCAATTCACTTACTGCACATCGCATTATACATTTGGCAAAAACCAAAAATTTAGGCGATGAAATGGAAGAGATTTTCTTTAAAGCTTATTTTACTGATGGAAAAGATCTAAATGATGCGCAGACATTAGTTGAATTAGGCTCTAAAGCCGGTTTAGATTCAAAAGAAGTACAAGAAATTATAGAAAATGAAAACCTTTATCTAAACGACGTAAAAAGCGATATTAGAGAAGCTCAGGAAATTGGCGTTCAAGGAGTTCCTTTTTTTGTTTTTGACAGAAAATATGCTGTTTCCGGAGCACAGCCTGTTGAAGCTTTTGTAAATACTATCAGAGAAGTACAGAAATAATTTTGATTTTAGATTAACAATTCATTTTATCAAAACGGATTGTTAATCTAAATTTTATTTTTTCGCAGGAAAATAATTCTCTTTTAAAATAATCTCCAACGGAATATAATTGGTATTTTCTACCGTTTCCTGTAAAACCAATTTTTTATACAAATAATTAACTCCCATATAACCCTGTTCTTCAGGTCTTTGATTGATTAAAAAATCAATTATTCCTTTATTCAAGTATTCTATGTTTTCTTTCAATAAATCGTAACCTATTATACGAACGCCCTTTATATTGTTTTGTTCTAAAAAACGGGCAACAATATAAGCTCTTGAATTAGGCACAAAAACACTGTTTATTCCCGAAAATATTTCCAACGATAATTGATCAATTCCGGAATCTTTAATAGTTACTTCTGAGAATTTAAAATTAGTAAGTTCGTTATGATCTTTAAAAAAAGAATAAAAACCATCAATACGCTGTAAATAAACAGATGTACTTTCTATTTCTCTGGTAATTTTAAAAATCAGAACCTGTCTTTCGTTATTTACCGCAAAACTAATCAGTCTTCCAGCCAGATAACCGCTTTGAAAAGCATCCTGTCCCACATAAGCGTGTTGATCATTACTCGAAATATTTGAATCGATCATAACAACCGGAATATTTTTCTTTTCATATTCGTTTAAAAACCGAACGGATTCTTCATAAAAAATTGGAGCAAACAATAATCCATTACAATCAAAGTCTAATACTTTTTCAACGGTTTTTTTGAATGAAGCTTCGTTAAAATCATAGAAAAAATAATCAAGCACAACGCCAAATTTTCCAAATTCAATGGCAGCTTTTTCTATTCCGGTAATCTGACTTTTCCAATATTCTATATTTTCATACTTAGGCAAAAAAACGGCAAAGCGAAACTTTTTATTTAATGCCAGATTACTCGCCAAAATATTGCGTTTATAACCGTATTGTTCAATTATAGCATTTACTTTATCTACATTATCCTGAGTAACCTGTCCGCGATTATGGATTATTCGGTCAACAGTTCCTGGTGAAACATTCGCTAATTCTGCTATTTTTTTGATTGTTATGATAATGATTTATTTTTTAAGTTAAAAGGGGATTTTTAAGTCTGTAAAATTAATTTTTTTTGGATATGATGAGTTGTTTTAGAAAACTTTTTATATACATTTGTAAAGCTCGTGTGCGTACACGTAAAATTACATAATTTACATACAAAATCGTAAATTATTTGTCTTTTTTGAAATAATTACACATAAAAAAATCAAATACAAAATTTAAAATATGATTATAGACATTTTAAATAATGCAAAGAGATATTCAGGTTTACATCCGAATTTTAAAAAAGCATTTGATTATTTAAGTCAAAATGATTTGAATAATCTTGAATCTGGTTCGTTTGAAATTGCAGAAGGATTAAAAGTAATTGTAATTTCCGGAGAAGGAACAACCAGAGAAGAAAGCATAAAAGGTTTTGAATGTCATGACCAAAATATTGACATACAATATTCTATAAAAGGCCCCGAAACTTTTGCCTGGAAACCAAGAGAAAAATGTGTGAATCCAAACGGGGAATATAGTGATGAAAGAGATGTTCGTTTTTTTCATGACAAGCCGGATACGTTTTTTGAATTGCAGGAAGGACAATTTTGTATCCTGTTTCCAGAAGATGTTCACGCTGCAATGATTGGCGGAGGGATTATTAAAAAAATTGTTATAAAAGTAAAGATTAAATAAATTCCAATTTTTTAAAATTCCAAATTCCAAACTAAAAAATAAATTCCAAATTTTAAATAGCAAATTCCAATCTTAAAATTAAATTTTAAAATTTCAAATCCCAATTTTTAAAGCTTGCGATTGGAATTTGGAATTTAAAAAATTGGAATTTAATCAACACAAATAAACTAAATACATGAATTCAATATTTAACCTTGAAGGAAAAATTGCCCTAATTACCGGCGGTGCAGGCGTGTTGGGAAGCAATTTTGCAAACGTTTTGGCAAAACAAGACGTAATTGTCGGCATTGTTTCTCAATCGATTGATAAAGCCAATAAAACAGTTACTGACATCGAAAGCATTGGCGGTAAAGCTTTTGCGATACAAGCTAACGTATTAAACAAAGAAGAACTGGAAAAAGCCAAAGATGCTATTGTTGAAAAATACGGTCGTCTTGACATTTTGATTAATGCTGCGGGAGGAAATATGCCAGGCGCAACCATTCAGCCCGATCAGGCAATTTATGACATGAAAACTGATGATTTACAAAAGGTAATCGATTTGAATATCATCGGAACCATGCTTCCTTCGCAGGTTTTTGCAGAACTTTTTGCGAAACAAAAACAGGGAATTATTATCAATATTTCGTCGGCATCGGCACAAAGGCCTTTGACGAGAGTTGTGGGTTATTCGGCTTCGAAAGCGGCGATTGATAATTTTACACAATGGATGTCGGTGGAACTGGCTTCTAAATATGGGGAAGGAATTCGTGTAAACGCTATTTCACCGGGATTTTTTATTGGTGAACAAAACAGGGCTTTATTATTGACTCCTGAAGGAAAATTAACTCCAAGAGGAGAAAAAATCATTGAACATACACCAATGGGAAGATTTGGAACTCCGGAAGATATTGATGGAGCTCTTTTATTTTTATGCAGCGACATGTCCAAATTTGTAACAGGAACAATTATAAAAGTAGATGGTGGATTTGCCGCAACGAGTATTTAAAGATTCTGTTTTACGGTAAAATTTCGATTCTTTGATAGCTCATATCTCTATATTGTATTGTCAGGCTGAGCGAAGTCGAAGCCCACGTTCCAATTGGAGTGCCCTTCGACTCCGCTCAAGGTGACACACGATATAAAAATTAGCCCTCAGGATGACATAATATAAAAAATACTTCTTATGAAAACGAGTGCCCTAGCCCCGATAGAAGTGGAAATCCTTTTGTGTAATGAAATGGAGCAAAAGATTGTAACGGATAGCGGGAAATAGCTCCTTAAAAAACTATAAATAATTATACCTACAAGGTTTCGAAAACCTTGCAGGAACTAATAAAAAACATAAAAAATGGAACAAACATTAAGATGGTTCGGCCCAAAAGATCCGGTTTCTTTACAGGATATTAAACAAACCGGAGCAACCGGAATCGTAACCGCACTGCACCATATCCCGAACGGAGAAGTGTGGACTATTGAAGAAATCATTAAAAGGAAAGTTGAAATTGAACACGAAAATGGCGATCCTAAAAAAGGTGCATCGGGCTTAATCTGGTCGGTTGTTGAAAGTATTCCGGTACACGAAGACATTAAAAAGCAAACCGGAAAATACCTGCAATACATTGAAAATTATAAAGAAAGCATTCGGAATTTGGCGTTGTGCGGAATTAAATGTGTTTGCTATAATTTTATGCCGGTTTTAGATTGGTCAAGAACTGATTTATCGTATACAGTTGAAGATGGATCTAAAGCATTGCGTTTTGATATTAATGCTTTTGCCGCTTTTGAATTATTTATTTTGAAACGACCGGGCGCAGAAAAAGAATATTCATCTATTCAAATCGAAAAGGCCACTAAGTATTTTCATGCTATGACGGATGATGATAAAGTAAAACTTCAGCAAAACATTCTTGCCGGACTTCCGGGTGCCGAAGAAGCCTATTCTGTAGAGGATTTTCTGGTTACTTTGAGTGCTTATAACCATATTGACAGAAAAGCATTGAAGGAAAATCTTTTCTTCTTTTTAAAGCAGATTATTCCCGTTGCTGAAAATAAAGGTGTTCTGATGGCGATTCATCCTGACGATCCTCCCTACCCTATTCTGGGTTTACCTAGAGTTGTTAGTACCGAAGAAGATTTAACAGAATTAATGGCAGCGTACAACTCAAAATCAAACGGATTTACGATGTGTACAGGTTCTTACGGCGTTCGTGCAGATAATGATTTACCCGGAATTGTAAGACGTCACGGCGATAAAATGAATTTTATTCACCTGAGAAGTACGCAAAGAGATGAGGAAGGAAGTTTTTACGAAGCCAATCATCTGGAAGGAAATGTGGACATGTACGAAGTTGTAAAAGCAATTCTTGAAGTAGAAAAAAGAAACAACAGCACATTGCCAATGCGCCCGGATCACGGTCACCAAATGCTGGATGATTTGAATAAAAAGACAAATCCCGGCTATTCTGCCATTGGACGTTTGAGAGGTTTGGCTGAATTAAGAGGGCTTGAAATGGGGATTAAAAGATCCATATAAAAAATTTGCCACGAAGGCACTAGGGCGCAAAGTTTTTATTTCACGCAGATTTTGCAGATTTACGCAGATAATTATCCAAATTTAAATCTGCTCAAATCTGCAAAATCTGCGTGAAAAAATCATTTTAATTCTTTAATTCTTGACTTAAAAAACTTCGTGCCTTAGTGCCTTCGTGGCAAAACGGCAAAAAAAAACTAACTATCATAATAACCACAAACCATGAATAGTCAAAGCCTTATTATTTGTTGCAGCCTTTTTGTAAACAGTATCGCATTTAGCCAGCAAACGCCAAAAATACTGACTGATTCAAAAGCAAATTACCTTCCTGATTTTAGTTACGCTGGCTATCATTTCGGCGAAAGTCCAATTCCTGAAGCTACAGGAAAAACTATAAATGCTGTAGATTTTGGTGTAATAGCAAATGACGGTTTGGACGATTCTAAAGCTTTGTTGAAAGCCATAAAAGCAGCAACTGAAACTGAAGGAAATGTGATTCTGCAATTGCCTGCGGGACGAATTATTCTGAGTGATATTTTGTATATCGAAAGAAGCAATTTTGTACTTCGCGGTGCCGGTTCGGGCGAAAACGGAACCGAGATTTATTGCCCGCGACCAATGATGTACCTTAAAAATCCGGAATCGCTGGCAGAACTTCGCGAATATCTAACGACTTTTGATAAAAGACAACGTGAACCTGAAAATAATGTCGATTTGCCTTTTTCGCAATATGCATGGTCGGGCGGGTTTATCTGGACACAAATTCCTGGCGAACGTGTAAAATCGTATCTGGATAAATATGAACCGGTTCCTAATGTTCTGGCGAAAGTCATTTCTGGAAATATGGGCGAACATATTATTTCGGTTTCTGATGTAAAAGGATTGAAAGTTGGTGATATTGTCGAGCTTCAATTGTTTAATAAAGAGGGCGAAAACGGCGAAATTATTACCGATTTATATAAAGGTGCAAAAGTAAAACCGGGTTCACATCATTGGAAATTTCCAAAACTTCCAATCGTAAGACAACAAGTCGAAATCACTAAAATTTCAAACTCAAAAATTACCATAAAAACGCCGTTGACGATTGCGATAAAGCCAAGTTATCAGGCGCAATTGGTTGAATGGAAACATTTAAACGAAGTGGGAATCGAACATATCCGTTTTACTTTTCCTGATATTCCGAGAGTGGCGCATCACGTAGAACCAGGAAATAATGCGATATTTTTAACGCGTGTTTTTAATAGTTGGGTTAAAGATGTCACGATCACCAATGCTGACAGCGGAATTTTAGGCGAAGAAATTTCGAATGTAACCGTTCAGGATATCGTGACCGATGGAAATCATATGGCGCATTATACCGTAACTTTAGGCGGTGTTCATAATGTTTTGGTTAAGAATCTGAAAATCTACAATAAAGCGGTTCATCCGTTGAGCTTCAATACATTTGCGACTAAAAACGTATATCAAAATTGTGAAATATTTGCCGATCCGCTTTTAGACCAGCATTCGGGAGCAAATCATCAAAATTTATTTGATCATATTACGGTGCATATCAGTCCGGATAAAAACAATAGTTATCTATTATTTGGCGGTGGCGGTGCTGATTACTGGAAACCTTCTCACGGGCCTTTCAGTACGTTTTGGAATCTGAATGTTCAGGTTGAAAAACCTTCTGAAATAACAAAACCTGTTTTGCTTTACGGAATGAAAGACGGTCCTTTTGCAAGAATTATTGGCGTGAATGGCAATGCAAAATTCGAAGTAAAATATGAACCTGACGCTTATATTGAGTTTTTAAATATGCCGATGGAGAAAGTCCCTTCGTTGTATGATTATCAATTACAAAGACGCATGAAAAAATAATTTTGCCACAGATTTAAAGATTAATTTCTTTGCATTAAATAGCCACGAATTCACGAATTATTGTGCATAATAATTATAAAAATTCTTGAATTCGTAGCTTTAAAATCTCACCGCAATCTTTGTCAAAGTTTTAAACTTTGACAAAGATAATCACAATAAAATTCGTGAATTCGTGGCTAAAAAAACTTTGTCCCTTTGTTACTCTGCCCCTTTGCACCTTAAAAAAAACCACCATGAAATACAAAATAGCTTTTCTGGTTCTACTCTTTATTTCGGGTAATATATTTTCCCAAAATAAATACCGCCTCAAAAATATCTCGACGACAGATGGGCTTTCACAGAGTTCTGTGATTGCGATTCATCAGGATAAATTTGGGCAAATGTGGTTTGGTACGCGCGACGGACTTAATAAATACGACGGAAGTCACTTTACCATTTTCAGAAATGATGCTGCTGATAAATCGTCTATTAGCAACAACGATATTTTGGCAATCGAAGAAGATAATATGGGCAAAATTTGGGTTGGAACCTACAACGGATTAAATTGTTATGATCCTGTTACGAATACTTTTAAAAGATATTTACATACCAAAAACAATCATACAATAAGCAATAATGCTGTTTGGTCGATCAGGAAAATCAACAACGAAATGTGGTTTGGTACTTCAAAAGGATTGACAATTTACAATAGAAATACAGGAAAATTTACTTCTTTTTTTCATTCTGATAATGATGATGCTACTTTACCGAGCAATAATATCCTTACTATTTTAAAAACCAAAAAAGGAAAAATCTGGGTTGGAACCACAAAAGGTTTATGTGTGGTTAAAAGCAGAAAATTCGGAAAGCTTTCTTTTAGAAATTACCGCTTAAATAATACTGATCTTCTTAATGTTCAATCTATAAAAGAGGACAGTGACGGAAATTTATGGGTTGGAACTAAAAACAAAGGGCTTTTAAAATTTGATACTTCTGACAATAAATTTGTTTCTTTTTTACCTGATAATAAATACAAAGAAATTAATTCTGATATTCGTTCTCTGGCCTTTGATAATCAAGGTTCTTTATGGATTGGAGCTTATGACGGAATTTATATTTTAGGAAAGGACAAAAGCATTCAAAAAATAAATAACAGCAATAATAACAACGGAATCGATAAGGTAAAATCGGTATTTATTGATAAAAAGGGTTCGGTTTGGATTGGCTGTTATTACAAAGGCGTGAATATTTGGGATGTTTCGAATGTTAATTTCTCTAATTATAATCAGAATTCTAAAAAGATTCCGATGAGTTTTGATGTGGTGAGTTCGATTATTTCAGACAAGAATCATAATATTTATTTTGGAACGGAAGGCGGTGGAATTACGATTTTTAACCAAAATACCGAAGCGGTAAGTTACATTAACAGCAAAACGAATCAGACGAATAAAAATGATATTAAATCAATGTGTCTTTCTGAGGATAATATTCTCTGGATTGGAACTTTCTCTAAAGGAATTTCTGCTTACAACATAATTTCTAAAAAAATTGAAGACAACCGAATTGCATCGGATTTAAGTGATTTACTGAAAGAAAGCGGCGTTTATTCACTTAAAACAGAAGGAAATGGAATTTTATGGATTGGAACTTTTGGGAAAGGTTTGATTCGCTATAATACGATTTCAAAAACTTTTCAGGTGATTGGGAACGATATGGCTTCTGCCAATTTCCTGACGAATAATATTGTTCGAACTCTTTTGGTAGACCAAAATAAACTTTGGATTGGAACTCAAAACGGTCTGAATTGCATTTCGCTAAAAGATTTTCAGCAAAATAAATACACAATAAAACATTACTTTTTTGATGCTTCAGCTTTGTCCGGCGATGATATTCTAACGTTGTTTAAGGACAGTCAAAACAAAATTTGGGTGGGAACTAAAGCGAAAGGATTGCATTATTTTGATGGGAAAAAATTCAACAAAATCAATCTTAAAGTAGGAAACACGATTATTACTTCCATTCATTCAATTCTTGAAGATGATGATAAAAATCTTTGGATTAGTACGAATCAGGGAATTATAAAATACAGCACAATCCTGAAAAAGTTAGTTCTTTATGACCAAAAAGATGGTTTGGCAAGTAATGAATTTAATGATAATGCCGCTTTAAAATTAGATTCGAATCAGTTTTATTTTGGAAGTCCGTCTGGAGCGACTTATTTTGATGCCAAAAAAATCTCCTTGAATGATTATGCACCTCAGGTTTTAATTACAAGTTTGAAAATTAAAAATGAGACCATTAATCCAAACAGAAAAGATAAAATTTTGGAGAAAAGCATTGGCTATACCAGAAACATAACATTAGATTACGACAAAGCCAATTTCTCGATCAGTTTTGCTATTCCAAATTACATTCGATCCAAAAACAATCAATACAGTTATCGTTTAATTGGGTTAGAAAATAATTGGACGATTACCAAAAATAACGAAGCCATATTTGCGATTCAGAATCCTGGAACTTATCGATTTGAAGTTCGTGGCGCCAACAATGACGGTGTTTGGAATCACATTCCGACTACTTTAACAGTTGTTGTAAAACCGGCTCCGTGGCGCAGTATCTGGGCGTTTTTATTATACGGAATCATCATTGGTTCAGCATTATACGGTTTAATATGGATTATGAAATCGAAAGCAAGATTAAAACAAAAACTGGAACTGGAATATCTGGAAACCAAACGTATTGAAGAAAACAACCGCGCCAAACTAGATTTCTTTACCAATATTTCGCACGAATTCAGAACGCCTCTAACTTTGATTTTGGGTCCGTTACAGCAAATTTTATCCGATTATAACGGAACAAATGAAATGTACAAAAAGCTGTTGGTGATTGAAGGAAGCGCGAATCATCTTTTGAGTTTAATCAACCGTTTAATGGATTTTAGAAAACTCGAAAACGATCAGGTTAAATTGGAATCGGCAAACGGAAATATTGTCAAATTCACCAAAGAAATCTTTTTGTCTTTTATCGAATATGCCAAAGATGGCGGCTACAATTATACTTTTGAAACTCAGGAAGAAGAGATTTTGGTTTATTTCGATCGTTATAAATTGGAACGTGTTTTTTATAATTTGATTTCGAATGCGTTTCGTTACACACCAAAAGGCGGTGAAATCAACATAAAAATCAATCACGATCACGAGAATTTATTTATTGCCGTTGAAGATTCAGGAGTTGGAATTGCGGATGAACACATTGATAAAATTTTCGATTTGTTTTTTGAAGTTCCGCTTCATAATAATGTTCAGAAAAACTACAATAAAGGAACCGGAATTGGTTTATCAATCGTAAAAAACATCGTCAAACTTCATAAAGGAAATATTGAAGTCACAAACAAAGAAACGGGCGGTGTGGTATTTACTGTCACGCTTCCGTTAGGACGCGCGCATTTACTGGACAATGAAATTATCGAAAATTTTAAAATCAGCGATGATATTGCACAATATTCGGCTCAACTTGAAACGCATGAAATTACCGAATATGAAGATATTGATGATTTTGTGGTTGATGGAGAAAAGCAAACTATTCTTTTAGTCGAAGATCATAAAGTTTTGAGAACTTTTATGAAAAATTTACTCAAAAAAGAATACAACATCATTGAAGCCGAAAACGGCAAAATAGCATTTGAAAAAGCATTGCAACACGTTCCTAATTTAATTATCAGCGACGTAATTATGCCTGAAATGGTGGGAACAGAATTGTGTTCCAAAATAAAAGAAAACCTAAAAACAAGTCATATTCCGGTTATTCTATTGACTTCGAGATCTTCATTGGTTTATAAATTTGAAGGATTAGAAAGCGGTGCCGATGATTATATCAGTAAACCATTTAATCTGATTGAATTTAAACTTCGGGTCAAAAACCTTTTAAATTCAACCGAAAGATTAAAAAAGAAATTTACCAGCGAAGACAATTTTGTTCCGTCAGAAATTACGGTTTCGTCTCTGGATGAAGAATTATTGAAAAAAGCATTCAAAATTGTGGAAGAAAACATTTCGAACGAACAATTTGATATTCCGCTTTTCTGTTCAGAATTGGGCGTTAGCCGAACGATGTTATTCTTAAAAATTAAAGCATGGACGAATTATACGCCAAACGAATTTATTCATGAAATAAGATTAAAACGCGCCGCTCAATTATTGGAACAAAACAAATTGAATGTTTCTGAAGTAAGTTATAAAGTTGGTTTCAACAATCCGAAATACTTCAGCAAATGTTTTCAAAAAAGGTACGGAGAAACGCCGTCGCAATTTGCTGACAAATTTAGCGAAAAAATCTCCTGATGTATTCCTGCAAGGTTTTCAAAACCTTGTAGGTATAGATTTTAAACACAAATTTCACGAACTAATTAGTGGCAATTGGTGAAATTCGTGTTTATATTTCTATGTGTTAGAAATAATTACACTCAACGCTTACCTTCAAATTTTAAAAAATATAAATGAATACCTACAAGGTTTTGAAAACCTTGCAGGAAGAAGAACTTCAATTAATTGCAAATTCTGTAATAATTCCTAAATCCGCATTTTTAAAGGCTTAAAAAAGGGTATCTGTATTTTTAGATACCCTTTTTTGTATTTCTGTATCCTTCTACCCCTATACATTTGTGATATGAAAATCAAAAAAACAAAATTCCTGCTGCTGCAAATTCTCTGTATGCTGCTCATCATCGGAATGAGTTTATTGCTTTTTTATTTTACCTAACATTAACCTAAAAAACCAAAATGAATGTTTACAAATCTCAAAATTAAATCACTTAAATGGTGTTTTCTGGTACTTTTTTTACTGGCAAATATCATGATGAATGCACAGGAGAAAAAAATCACCGGAAAAGTTACTTCCAGCGAAGATTTACTCGGGCTTCCTGGTGCCAATGTTTATGTTAAAGGATCTTCTGTGGGAGGTTCTGCAGATATGGACGGAAATTATAGTGTTTTCGTTTCAGACAAAAATGCTGTTTTAGTCTTCAACTTTGTTGGCTATCAAACGATTGAAATTCCCGTAGGAGGCAAAACCGTTATCAACGTAAGTTTAAAACCAGATACAAAAAATCTTGAAGAAGTAATTGTTGTAGGTTACGGTACCCGAAAAAAGAGCGACATAACAGGTTCTGTATCATCAGTTACCGCAAAAGAATTAACTGCTTACCCATTATTAAATGCAGAACAGGCTTTGCAAGGACGTGCAGCGGGGGTTTCGGTACAATCAAATAATGGTGGTGAACCGGGCGCTCCTGTAAAAATCAGGGTTCGTGGCGGAACTTCGATCAATGCAAGTGGTGATGCGCTTGTTGTAGTCGATGGTTTTGCGGGCGTTGCCATGCCGGCGCCTCAGGATATTGCTTCGATCGAGGTTCTAAAAGATGCATCTGCAACGGCAATTTACGGATCAAGAGGTTCAAACGGGGTTATTATGGTGACAACTAAAAAAGGAAAACCGGGAAAACCAGTTATCGAATTCAGCAATTCTACATCGGTACAATCTGTAAATAATAAACTCGATTTATTAAATGCTGAACAATTTGTAGCCTACAGAAAAAGTTTTACAACGCATACTGACGGCGGCGCAAACACAGACTGGCAGGATGTTATTTACCGTGACGGAATGGTTTCAAATACATCACTTTCTTTTTCCGGTGGATCTGAAAACGTTAGATATTATGTTTCAGGAAACTACTTTAACCAAAATGGTGTTGTAATTAACTCAGGAATTGACAAATACACAATTGTAAGTAATCTAGAAGCTGATTTGTCTGATCGTTTTAAAGTGGGTTTGAATTTATTTCAAAGCAAACAAAACAAGGAAGGAATTATTAGCCAAACCGGCGCCGGAGGAACTGGTGCTGCAGGTGTAATTGCGGCGGCGTATCGTTTTATGCCAGACAAAGGAATTTATAATGCAGACGGAAGTTACACAACAACGGCTCCAATTGGTGACGATATTGACAATCCGTATGCGACTGCGATGGAAAATGTTTTGGAAACCGTATCCATCGTAAACAGATCGAATTTCTTTGCTCAATATAAAATCACAAAAGATCTTGACTTTAAAACTACTTTAGGATTAACCGACAATAATTCGCAAACCGGAAGATTTATTCCGTCGACTTTAATTGCAGGAAAAAATATCAAAGGAGAAGCTTCTGTAAACAACACAAGATTTTCTTCTTTCCTTACAGAAAATTATCTGACGTATAAAAAAGAGATTATCGACAAAGGAATTTTGACGGTTCTTGGCGGTTATTCGTATCAAAAAAATAAAAACGAAAGTTCGTATGCGGCTTCAAGAGGATTTTTGACGAATACCAATTCGTATAGAAATTTAGGCGCGGGAACTGTTTTCTTAAAACCAGATTCGAATTTATCTGAAACAGAATTAATTTCGGCTTTCGGAAGGTTGAATTTTGATTACGACGATAAATACTTATTTACGTTTACGGCACGTCGCGACGGTTCTTCAAGCTTTAGTAAAAACTACAAATACGGAACTTTCCCTTCTGGAGCCGTAGGTTGGAATATCGCAAAAGAGAATTTCTTAAAAGACAACAAAACGATTTCAAATCTTAAATTGAGAGCGAGTTATGGTGCAACCGGAAATCCGTCAATTGGCGCCTACTCTACTTTATCAAGATTCTCAGAAATTTATGATGTGAGCGGTGACGTTATTGTAAACGCAGTTCAGCTGACTTCTTTGGATAATCCGAATTTGAAATGGGAAACATCATATCAACAAGATTACGGAATTGATTTGGGTTTATTCGAGAACAGAATCAGCTTAACGGCAGATTATTACAAAACTATTACGAAAGATTTATTGTTCAACAGGCCTTTACCGGGCGTTTCTGGAATTGCTTCTCAGCTTCAAAACGTAGGTGAATTAGAAAACAAAGGTTGGGAATTAGGCATAAATTCTAAAAACTTTATTGGTGCAGATTTTACGTGGTCTACGAACTTTAATATTTCTTCAAACAAAAACAAAGTATTAAAACTGGCTGACAATAAAGATCTTTTAATCAACTCTACGCCAGGACATTTCCTTGCAACAGATTCGCAAATTTTGAGAGTTGGCGAGCCGGTTGGTTCTTTCTTCGGATTTGTTTATGACGGTGTAATTCAACAAGGTGAAACAGCTCTTCCGGGGAATTTTGAAACGATTGCCGGTGGAGAAAAATTCAAAGATGTAAACGGCGACGGAAAACTAGATTCTAATGATAAAACGATTATCGGAAATCCAAATCCTGATTTTATCTTCGGTTTAAACAATGATTTTACGTATAAAAATATTGATTTGAATATCTTTTTTCAGGGTTCACAAGGAAACCAAATCTTAAATTATACGTTGATGGAACTGGCATCCGGAAACAACAATGCTACAACAGAAGTTTTAGACGCCTGGACGCCAACAAATACGGACACCAATGTGCCAATTAATGCAGCAAGAACAAAAAGGGTTACTTCGAGATTTGTTTATGATGGAAGTTACATTCGTTTAAAAAACGTTTCTATAGGATATAGTTTAGATGAAAAAGTAGTTTCTAAAATTGGTTTGAGTAAAGTTCGTTTCTACATCAGCGCGCAAAATCTTTGGACAATTACAGATTATCCAGGTTCTGATCCTGAAGGAAATTACCTGAATGATACCAACGCGAGAAGTAACACCAACTTAGGATTAGAATATGGAAGTTACCCAAATGTGAGAACTTTTACTTTCGGTTTTAATTTAAAATTTTAGTCTAAAAAATAATATTATGAAAAAATATATAGCTTTTCTTTTCTTGGGAATATTCGCTTTTGGCTGTTCTGACCTTGAAGAAAAACCCGTGGGAATTATTCGTCCCGATAACTTTTTTAACAATACAGATGACTTACAAGCCGCTGTAAACGGAGCTTTTGCCAACATTGCCCACAATAATTATTGGGGACGTGAATTTACGATTGCCCTAATGCTTCGTGATGATATGGCCGATATTGGCGACAGAACCACGCAGGCTGCCCGTATCGATGTTAATGATATGAATATGAACGATACTAACGCACTTGTTGCTAACTTTTGGCCGCAATCGTATGTGATTATTACCGCTGCAAATCAGGCGATTGAAGGCGCTAAAAAAACGCCCGGAGATCCTGCAAAAGTAAACGCCATTGTCGCTCAGGCTTATTTTGCGAGAGCCTTTGCTTACTATCATTTGGTTCGCATTTTTGGCGATATTCCATATATTGATTTTGTGGTCAATGATGTATCTCAGGTAAATTCGTTAAGCAGAACCAAAGAAGCAGATGTGTACCCAAAAATTATTGCCGATCTTGAATTTGCAAAACAATGGCTGGAAGACAAACCAAAAGTAAAAGCCGTTCCCGGAAAAGGTACTGCAGCAGGATATTTAGCCTCTGTATATCTGACTTTGGGAAATTACCAAAAAGCCTATGACGAAGCAAAATACGTTATTACAAACGAAGCCAAATTTGGTTTAGGTTTAGATGCTGATTTTCAGGACTTATTCAACGCTACAAAAGCGGCGGCATTAAAAGAACCTTTGTTTACTATTGATTTTAATAACTTAACATCAGGAAATTATGGTCAGGATTATACCGCTTTTTTTACAGGTTCTTTAAAAGACGACAGTTACAGTTACGGACAAGGATTTTCGGTTGCTGTGCCTTCTCAAAAAGTTTTTGATACCTGGGATCAAAGAGATTACAGACGTGCGGTAAGTTTTGATACGATTATTAGAAAGAAAACGGGTCCGGGCGGCGCGTTGCAGATTTTCCCTTCAAGCGATAATGAAAAAGCACCACGTCCGCATATTGCAAAATATTTTCGTTTTCCCGGAAAAGCCGGCGCAAACGGAAGAACTTCGCAACACAATTACATCACGATGCGTTACGCAGAAGTTTTGTTAACGGCTGCCGAAGCTTTAAACGAAATCACGCCGGGAACTACTGAAGCCGACGGATATGTAAACCGTGTTCGCGCCAGAGCGAGAAACAAAGCCGGAAAACAGGTTTCGTTTCCTGCAAACGTAACGCCGGGACTTTCTCAGTCCGATTTTAGAAAAATGGTTATTGATGAAAGACGTTTAGAATTAGCCTTTGAATACATCAGATGGTACGATATTAAACGATTGAAAATTGGTCCTGATGTTTTTGGAGTGAATGGTTTAGAACCTCACACTTTTGATGTAAACAAAGATTATTTATGGCCGTTACCGGGAACAGAATTAGCGATTAATCCTAATTTAAAACCGAATAATCCCGGATATTAATATTCATAAAATAAATTAAAAATTTGGAATTAAAAATTAAAAATAGCTACTGTGTTTGTTTTCCAGGGATTAATCCCGAAGCTTCGGGACTGGCTACAATATAGATTGTTCCTCCGGAACTTTTAGAAAAGAGCCTTAGGCTCGACCTATTTTGTAGGGATGGATTTTAATCCATTAATCGCATGCATAATTGCGGTTCAAAGATTTTTAATTTTTAATTCTAATTTTTTAATTAAAAAAAATATAAGCATGAATAAAGTTAGTTACTTTTCTTTAATTCTAGGATTTGCATTGCTGGCATCAGCGTGCAAATCCGGAATTAATTCTCAGACCAAAACTTCGGCAAGTGCTGAACATCTTCTGGAAAACCGATACAAAATGTTATTGGATTATCCGGTAGATTCGATGTCGATGCCACGAAGTATGACCATTAAAACCAATTTAATAAAAAAAGTGCCGTCGAGAGACTGGACAAGCGGATTTTTTGCCGGAAACTTATGGCAATTGTACCGCCTTACAAACGATTCAAAATACAAAGAGCAAGCTCAAAAATGGACTCCTTTCAGTAAAAAAGAAAGCGTTAATAGTAATTCGCACGATGTTGGTTTTAAAGTGTTTTGCAGTTTTGGAGAAGCGCTGAAAGTGGAAAACAAACAAGAATACAAAGATGTGATTATTAAAGGCGCCGAAACTTTATGCACGCGTTTTAACGCAAAAGTGGGTGCGATTCGTTCGTGGGATTTCAACAAAGAAATTTGGGATTATCCGGTGATTATCGATAATATGATGAATCTTGAATTGCTGTTTGAAGCCTCAAAATTATCAGGAAACCAAAAATACCATGATATTGCTGTAAAACATGCGAATACAACATTAAAAAATCAGTTTAGGGAAGACAACAGTTGTTATCATGTTACTGATTATAATCCTGTTACGGGAGAAGTTAGAAAGAAAACTACGTTACAGGGTTACAATGACGATTCGGTTTGGGCACGCGGGCAAGGCTGGGCAGTTTACGGATTTACTATGTCGTATCGATATACCAAAGATCCTGAGTATTTAAAACAAGCTGAAGCAACTGCAAAATTTTTTATGACCAATAAAAATCTGCCGGAAGATGGAATTCCTTATTGGGATTTTAAAGATCCAAGTATTCCGAATTCACCGCGCGATGTTTCTGCTGCAACCGTTATGGCTTCAGCGTTGTACGAACTTTACGGATATACCAAGAATCAAAGTTATTTGGCTTTCGCCGATAAAATAATGACGTCTTTACATTCAGACAAATACATTTTACCTGATACTGTAAAAGCGCCTTTTATTCTGGATCACAGTACCGGAAACTGGCCAAAACACGACGAAATTGACGAACCTATAATTTATGCTGACTATTATTTTCTGGAAGCATTATTGAGAAAAAAGTAGCAAAGGTACAGAGGTGCAGAGGGACAAAGGTTTTCATCCTTTGAACCTTTATCCCTTTGTCCCTTTGAACCTAAAAAAAAAGCTTTATAATTTATGCAAAAACTACATCACAACTATATTTCTTTTTCTGCTATCGCTTTTTTGATTGCTTTTCAGTTTTGCTTTTTCATTGGCTTTGCCCAGAAAAATTCGGCAATGCGAACGAAGACCAATATCAATGAAAATTGGCTGTATTTAGAAAATCATACTTCAAGTCTTACGGAAGCAAAAAATGCGGCAAACTGGACGCCTTTAAATTTACCACATACGTGGAATGCCGAAGATGCAACCGATTTAAATCCGGGTTACAGACGCGATGCAAGCTGGTATCAAAAAAAGCTGAACATTACCCAAATAGACAAAAACAAACGCTATTTTTTATATTTTGAAGGCTCGAATGTCACCACAAAACTTTATGTAAACGGCAAAGAAGCCGGCGGACATATTGGTGGTTATATTGGGTTTACGATTGATATTACAGATTTTATCAACGAAGGAAACAACGACATTTTTGTACGTGTTGATAATAGTTATGATATTGAAATAATTCCGTCGCAAAAAAGTGATTTTTTTATTTATGGCGGGATCACACGAGATGTCTGGCTTTTGTCTCAATACAAAAACCGAATTGATAATCTAAAAATTACAACTCCAGAAGTTTCTGCAAAAAAAGCTTCGGTACAGATTCTGGCTTCGACTATAAATGCTGAAAATGCAAAAGATTTATCTTTAACGGTGGTTCTTAAAAATCCGAAAGGGAAAAAAGTTGCCAGCAAAACGATTTTAGTTTCTGATAAAACGTCGAATATTACTTTCGAAAACATTAAAAATCCAGAGTTGTGGGATACGGATAATCCGAATTTATATTCGGTAACGGCTACTTTATCAGAAAATAAACAAATCATTGACAGCGTAAACGAAAAAGTTGGTTTTAGATGGTTTGAGTTTAAAGATCACGGTCCTTTTTATCTTAACGGAAAGCGATTATTGATTCGCGGAACCCATCGCCATGAAGAACAAGCCGGAGTTGGTGCTGCGATGAGCAACGAACAACATTGGGCAGATATGAAATCCATAAAAAATATGGGCGCCAATTTTGTTCGTTTGGCGCATTATCCGCAAGATCCTGAAATTTACAAAGCCTGTGATGAATTGGGGCTTTTGGTTTGGGATGAATTACCGTGGTGCCGTGGTGGAATTGGCGGTGAACTTTGGCAAACCAACACCAAAAATATGCTGGCCGAAATCATCAATCAAAATTACAATCATCCGAGCATTATCATTTGGTCTTTAGGAAACGAAATGAACTGGCTTCCTGATTTTCCTGATGGCGACAATACCGAAAAAACGAATGCATTTTTAACGGAATTAAACGACATCGCACACAAAGTGGATCCTACCCGAAAAACGGCGATTCGAAAATATTACGAAGGCTCACAAATTGTAGATGTTTTCTCCCCTTCTATTTGGTCAGGCTGGTATTCAGGAAGTTACAAAAGTTATCAAAAAGCAATTGACGTTTACAAAAAAGAATACAAACATTTTATTCATGCCGAATATGGCGGTGATAGTCATGTTGGGCGTCACAGCGAAAATCCCGTAACTGGCGAAAATGTTATAAAAGCCGAAGGCTGGGAAGAAGCCATCGTACAAACCAAAGTGGCCAATATTGCACAAATTGGTGATTGGAGCGAGAATTATATCGTCGATTTATTTGACTGGCATTTGCATATATCCGAGAACGATCCGGCATTTGTGGGAAATGTTCAGTGGGCGTTTAAGGATTTTGCAACGCCATTGCGTCCGGAAGACGATATTCCGTACATGAACCAAAAAGGACTCGTGGACCGAAACGGAAATCCGAAAGATGCGTATTATGTTTTTAAAAGTTATTGGGCAAAAGAACCGTTTGCGTACATCGAATCGCATACCTGGACAGAACGCCAGGGACCTGAAAATACGCCAAGAACTCTGAGTGTTTTTAGTAATTGTGAGCAAGTTACGCTTTATCATGAAGGAAAATCGCTTGGAGAAAAACAAAGAAATCTTTCGCTATATCCTGCAAATGGCTTAACTTGGGATGTGAATTTTTTAAAGGGAGAAAATACGCTGATTGCTGTTGGGAAAACAATAGCCGGAAAAACAGTTTCGGATACTTTAAAAGTAAACTATCGTTTCAACAAAAATGATACGGCAACGTCTTTGCAATTGTCTTATCAAAAATTAAAAAACGGCAATTATTTAGTAACAGCAATTGCTATTGATAATAACAATTTGCGTTGTCTGGATTATGAAGAAAGTGTTTATTTTCAATGCCTAAAAGGTGGGAAAACCATGAAAAATCAGGGAACTCCAACGGGAAGTGAATCAATCAGAATGGCAAATGGAAAGGCTTCGATTGAGGTTATTCCGGATGGTTCTGGTTTACCTATTGAAATGACAGCTTTGAATCAGAGTTTTAAAGGGGAATATTTAAAAATAATGCTTAAATAAAAATAATGCCACAAAGTCGCTAAGACACAAAGTTTTTTTTGCCACAGATTAAAAGATTAAAATGATTTTTTTTTACGCAGATTCTGCTGATTTTAGCAGATTTAATTTTTAAAAAACTTTATAAATAATCTGCACATATCTGCTTAAATCTTTTTAAAATCTGCGTGAAAAAAAACTTTGTGCCTTCGAGCCTTTGTGGCAACAAACACACATACTAATGAAAAAACTAATAACCACATTACTCCTAACCTTTTCCATTTTCGGACAGGCACAGGATATCAACCTAATAGCAAACGTTCCAAATCGAAATACAACCTCATTAAACGGTGTTTGGAATTACATTGTAGATCCTTACGAAACAGGATATTACAGTTTTCATCATGATGAATACGACAAACAGGCAAAGCCATCAAATGCGGCATATTTTAATAATTATCACGCTGTAAATAAACAGGAATTGGTAGAATATGATTTTGATAAATCTCCGAAAATCAATATTCCGGGCGATTGGACTTCGCAGGTTCCGGAACTGAAATATTATGAGGGAAATGTCTGGTTCAAAAAATCTTTCGATTATGATTTAAAAACCGGAAAACGCCTTTTTCTTTATCTCGGTGCGATCAATTATAAAGCTGATGTCTATCTGAACGGCAAAAAACTAGGCACTCATATTGGCGGATTTACACCTTTTAATTATGAAGTTACTTCGATTGTAAAACCAAAAGACAATTATCTGGTTATTAAAGTCGATAATACACGCCACAAAGAAGATGTTCCGACGATTAATACAGATTGGTGGAATTATGGCGGAATAACGCGTGATGTGACTTTAATTGAAGAAAACGCCTCATTTGTAGAAGATTATAATATTCAGCTAAAAAAGAATAGTACAGATTTGATTTCCGGGTTTGTAAAAATCAATAATCCTGATGCTTCAAAAAATGCAGTTTCAATTTCAATTCCTGAATTGAAAATTAATTATAAAGGAAAAGTAGGTGCTGATGGAATTGTAAACTTCGAAATTCCGGCGAAAAAAATCTCTTTTTGGTCACCTGAAAACCCGAAATTGTATGATGTAACGATTGATTTTAACGGACAAAAACTGAAAGACAATATTGGTTTCAGAACGATTGAAACAAAAGAAGATAAAATTTTATTAAACGGAAAACCGATTTTTTTACGTGGAATTTCGATTCACGAAGAAAATGCAAAAGGCGGACGCGCCAATTCTGAGGAAGATGCTTTGCGTCTATTAAATTGGGCAAAAGAACTGGGCTGTAATTATGTTCGACTGGCACATTATCCGCATAACGAGAATATTATCAGAACGGCAGATAAAATGGGATTAATGGTTTGGGAGGAAATTCCGGTGTACTGGACAGTTGAATTTACAAGAGAAGCGACTTATAAAAATGCCGAAGATCAATTAACGGCGGCGATTACGAGAGATAAAAACAGAGCTTGTATTATTATCTGGTCAATGGCAAATGAAACGCCAATTTCTGACGCGAGAAATACTTTCATTAAAAAATTAATCGATCACACAAAATCTTTAGACAATACGAGATTGATTAGTGCTGCTTTATTAACGCAAAGCGGAAGTGATGGTTTTGGAACGATCAACGATGCTATTGGAGAATATTTAGACATTATTTCTTTCAACCAATATTTGGGCTGGTACGGCGGAAAACTGGAAGATGCCGAAAAGATTTTCTGGAAAACAAAATACAACAAACCCGTTATTGTTTCTGAATTTGGCGGTGATGCCAAAGCAGGATTACACGGTGAAAAAAACGAGCGCTGGACAGAAGAATTTCAGGAATATTTATATATTCAGAATTTAAAAATGATAGAGAATATTCCGCATTTGAGTGGTACAAGTCCGTGGATTTTGGTTGATTTCAGATCTCCAAGACGACTTTTACCGGGAATTCAGGACGAGTACAACCGCAAAGGATTGATTTCTAACGACGGTCAAAAAAAGAAAGCCTTTTATATTATGCAAAATTGGTACGAGAAAAAGAAAAAAGAGTAAAAATTGTATGATTTCTCTTTGTTATTCTCTTACTTTGTATGAACCTATAACAAATTATAATTCTTATGAAAAAATTTAGTTTATTGGCAATTACTTTTTTGATTGCTATTTCAGTTAAAGCTCAGGACGTAGTAAAATTTCCACCGTTAGATGCAAGTCCGGTTGATATTGCTTATTTCCCAAATAAAGCGGTTAAATTCAAAAAAACAGATACTCCTTCGCCTTCTATCAAAGTTATTTATTCAAGACCTTCTGTAAAAGGGCGTGTAATTTTTGGAGATTTAATTAAGTATGGTGAAGTTTGGAGAGTTGGTGCAAATGAAAATACAGAAATCAAATTCTACAAACCAGCTACTATAAATGGTGTTGCTGTTCCTGCAGGAACTTACAGTTTGTTTGCCATTCCTGAAAAAGATAAATGGACAATAATTATCAATAAAGAACTTGATTTATGGGGAGGTTATGCGTATGATGAAAGCAAAGATCTTGTAAAAATTACAGTTCCTGTAAAACCAGTTTCAGAAGTAATCGAAGCTTTATCAATCGCTTTTACATCAAAAGATAAAGTAACAAATTTGGTAATTGGATGGGACAAAACAACAGTTGAAGTTCCGATCACAATAAAATAATTACTCAATATTTCGACTTAAATATCAAAGAGACACTTAATTAAATAATTAGTGTCTCTTTTTTTTTGCTTAATATTGAGTAAATTTAACAACCTAACCACCAACCAAAAAACCACAAAAATGAAAAAAAAGTATGTATTGCTGCTATTTCTGTTGTCCGTTTATTGCGGATATTCTCAACAAATGTTTAAAATTACTTATGAGCAATTAAAAGAATATGAAGGCATTTATGAATATCAAAACAATACTAATTTACAAATCGCTGCCTCGCCAAAAGACACTATTTTATACGCTATTATCAACGAAAGCAAATATGCTTTAAAACCTTCAGAAAAAGACATCTTTTTAAACATGTCTAAAGAAAAAGTGACTTTCTTAAGAAATAGTGCTTCTGCGATTACCGGTTATACTTCTCAGGAAAAAACATTTAATCTGATTAGTAAAAAAGTTGTTTTTCCAAAAGAAATGTGGTATCCGAGACTTAATTCAAAAGATTTTAAATATAGCTATCAGCCGCCAAAAAAAGACCTTGATGGTTTATTGACCGGAACGCTCGATAATACTGGAATAGATAAAGCATTATTGAATGAAATGATGCAGAAAATTGTTGACGGAACTTATGCAAACGTACACAGTGTTTTAATTATAAAAGATGGAAAATTGGTTTTTGAAGAATATTTTTATGAATACAACAAAACCAAATTGCACGAAATGCGTTCTGCTACAAAAAGTATAATTTCTGCCCTTACGGGAATTGCAATTGATAAAGGATTTATTAAAAGCAAAACTGAAACTGTACTTTCTTATTTTCCTGAATATACTTTTAAAAACCTCACAGATGATAAACGACAAATTACAATTGAAAACCTTTTAACCAATCAAAGCGGACTTGATTGCGATGTGAGTAATCCTAAATCTGAAGGAAATGAAACGACAATGAATTATTCTGATGACTGGATACAATTTACATTAGATTTACCAATGATTGATGTTCCGGACGGACGAGGAATGTATTGCTCGGGAAACCCGATTACAGTGGGGAGAATTATTGAAAAAGCAACTAAAATGACACTTCCGGATTTTGCAAAACAAACTCTTTTTAAAGATATTGGCATTAAAAATTTCAAATGGAATTTTAAACCCGATGCTTCCAGTTCCGAAACTTTTTGTCAGGTCTATTTAACGCCAAGAGATATGGCTAAATTTGGTTTGCTTTATCTAAATAAAGGAATGTGGGCAGACAAACAGGTTATTTCTAAAAACTGGATTGAGGAATCTTTAACCAAACACTCTGTTATTCAGGGCGTAAATTACGGTTATTTGTGGTGGCTTAAATATCTGGAAGTAAATGGCACTCGTTTTTTCGGAAAGGCTGCTCAAGGAAACGGCGGACAGAAAATTTATGTTTGGGAAGACCAGAATATGGTTACTGTGATCACAGGCGGAAATTATAACTCACAATCACCAAGTGACGAACTGATTCAGAAATATATTTTGCCTGCTTTTAAGAAATGAAACAATTAGATAATTCGGCAATTAGATAATTAGATAATTTTTAAATGAGATAAAAAAAGGCTGTCAAATTTTTTGACAGCCTTTTTCATGAATAAAACAGATAAATAATCTCGAATTGAGACTTAATCATTATGCAATCTCAATCATTTTTGGTGCTTTTTGTTTTGCCTCATCTCTTTTTGGAATAGTAAGATTTAAAATTCCGTTCTCGTAGCGGGCATTGATATTATCCTCATCTACAACGTTTTTTGGCAATTCAAAACTTCTTTGAAATGATTGGTAACTAAACTCTCTGCGAGTATAATTATCTCCTTCCCCTTTCTCTTCTTTATTGGTAGATTTGGTGCAGGAAATAGTCAGTAAATTGTTATCCAGGGTAACATTAAAGTCTTTTTTGTCGAGTCCCGGAGCTGCGACTTCAACCTCATAATTTTCGGCTGTTTCTTTAACGTTTATGGATGGTACGGTTGTACTGGTGGATGAAAAATTATTGTTTCCCCAGTTAAAAAGTTCACGACTGAAAAAGTCGTCAAATAATGCCGGAAATGCATGGGAATTTGTCCCGTTTCTTCTAATAGTTAACATGACTTTTACTTTTTAAATAGTTATACATTAAAATTTAATTTCACAACCCAAAAAAAGCAAAATAAATACCAAAATAAAAAAACTGTCATTTTTTCAATATTTATTTGACACAATTTCAGATACATACGAAAAAATGTCAGTTCAAAATTAAAACATGGGAATTATGTAATAAATAAATTAAATTATATAACAGATGTGTGTTTTACACATTTATTTTTGATGTAGTATAGAAAGTAATTATTAAGAAAATGTTCCACAACTTGTAAAAAAACTTAATCATTATTCAATCATAAAATCTATACTAACCAAAACCAATTAAAGAAAAAAAATGGTGCATTGTCATAAACGAAATATCAGCGTAAAAATTTAAAAGACAGTAATTAAGAAAACTACTTTTTATATTCCCACTAATAATCATGTAGCATTTTTTTAATTTGTGTCCAAAAATTAATGACTTTTCACTTTATGACATTTTGCATCATTTTTTATTGATGACTTTATTAACTTTCTTGAAAAACGGCTCATTTTATTAATTAAAAAAATCCCTTTGAGAATCAAATGATATTCGATTCCTAAAGGGATTATTGTTTTTTCGTCTGATAATTATTATTAAGTAAGCAATAGTTCATGTAATCCCTACGGGATATTTGAACTGGAGTAAAATTCTACTTTGTTACCAATATGTAAATCCTAACGGATTATCTTTTAGAATTTGAATTTTATTCATAAATAAAAAATCATATCTCGTAGAGATTACATATTGGTAGAAAAAAAGGAATATGCACACAATATTGTCCCGTAGGGACTACACGATATTATTAAATTATGCTGTCGCTACAGTAGGATCTAAAATTTTATCAAGTGTAATTGGTAAGTCTCTAACACGTTTTCCGGTTGCATTAAAAACTGCATTTGCAATTGCCGGCGCCATTCCTACCAATGCTGTTTCTCCCAAACCTTTTGTTCCCATCGGGTTACTTACAGGATCTTTTTTATTTACAAAAAACACTTCCTGTTTTTCAATATCAGCATTTACAGGAACATGGTAATCAGCAAAATTATTATTGATCGGACGGCCAAAACGGTGATCGATTTCTAAAGCTTCCATTAATCCCATTCCAATTCCCCCAACTGCCCCACCGTACATTTGCCCGGCCGAAGTTTTGTGGTTGATTACTGTGCCAATATCAGCGCAGGAAACTACGTGAGCAATTCTGATTTTACCTAAATTAGGGTTTACCAAAACTTTTACAAAATGCACTGAAAACGAATAAATAGAATATTTTTTAGCTTCTTCAGAACCTTTTGATTCATTTTCTACCGCTAGTTCTTCTAATTTATTAGCACTAAGCAAAGTCCCTAAAGAAACTGATTTTGAAGCCTCTTTTTTAGAAGAAACCGAACCATTTGCAAAAGCTAAATCTGTGATAGGAATATTTTTAAAAGTTGGATTTTCTGTTGCCAAACCAAGAGCTTTACTTACTAATAAGTTACAGGCATCGTGAACTGCAGAACCTACAGACGAAGTCGTTGCAGAACCACCTTGCGTTGGTCCTTTTGGTAATCCGCTTCGACCCATTTCAATCAGTACATTTTCAGTTGGGATTCCGGTAATTTCTGCACCAATTGCTGTCATCATGGTTGCCGTTCCCGGTCCCATATCGTTTACGCTGCATTGGAGAACTAAATTTCCATCTGCCAAAAATTTCGCTTTTACTGTTGTAGGATTTCGGTACGAACCAAAAGTTCCCGTTCCCATTCCGTAACCTACCAGCCATTCGCCTTCACGAACACTTCCGGGTTTATTTTTACGGTCTTTCCAGCCAATGCGTTCCATTCCGGCTTCGTAACAATCTAAAAGATATTTACTGCTCCACGGTTTATTTTGTTCCAGATCTTTTTCGGCGTGATTGCGTTTTCGAAATTCAATAGGATCCATATTTAATTTATGTGCCAATTCGTCGATAGCGCTTTCCAAGGCAAAAGAGCCGGTCGCTTCGCCGGGACCACGCATCCAGATTGGTGTACAACTATCAAGTTCAGCAATTCTATATTTGGTCGAAACATTTGCACAATCATACATAAAACGTGACATGTTTACGGTTGCCTCGGTAAAATCTTCATAGTTCGAAGTCATTGCCAGGGCTTCGTGACTTAAACCTGTAAGTTTACCGTCTTTAGTTGCTCCTAATCCCATTTTCTGAATCGTGTAAGGACGAAATCCAACATTGGTAAACATCTGTTCACGATGCAAAACCAATTTAACCGGTTTGCCTATTTTTTTTGATCCAATTAAAGCTGCAATTTCATAAGGCCAGGTATGCAAACCCATTCCAAAAGCACCACCCAAATATTCAGAATGCACTTCTACATCTTCTGGCGGAATTCCAAAAACGTTCCCAACACTTTTTCTGGTTCCTTCTACACCCTGACTTTTGGTGTATAAAATGGGTTTATTATTTTCCCATTTTGCAATAATATTTGCCAATTCCATCGGATTATGAACTTCCGTCGGAATCGTGTATTCTGCTTCTAAAACAACTTCTGCCGTTTTATAAGCATCTTCTGTTCCGCGATTGTAATCTTTTGCACGATCACCGCCGGGATTTCTGCTTTTATCTTTTACTTTTTCAAGTTGTGTTGTATGTTCTTCTTTTAAATATTCGGCTTTAATTAAACTCGCCGCATATTGCATACGCTCAAAAGTATCGGCAATCACCAAAGCTATTGGCTGATCGTAATAACGAACTGAATCGTCTTTAAAAATTTGAAGCGGTTGTCCCAGATTATTACGCTGTTTGGCTTGCTCGTATCCTGCAGGTTTCTCGACATTTAAATGCGTTATAACCGCCAGAACTCCCGGCGCCCATTCGGCTTTTTTAGTATCAATACTTTTGATTCGGCCTTTGGCAATCGTACTTCCCACCAAACAGGCGTAGGTAACACCAGCAGTTTTATACTCGGCCGAATAAGTTGCAGAACCCGTTACTTTAGCAAATCCGTCAACTCTGTTTATATTACTTGTCTTGCTCATAATCAAATTATTTAGATGCTGCTATAGTTAACGCTTCGGTGATTGCATTTGGTCCTAGAGTCAATTTAAAGGCGTTGTCGCCATAACTTTTAGCACCTTTCATGCTTAAATTTGCCGCTTGTCTGAACGTTTCTTCAGAAACTGTTTTTCCTTTCAAAAATTCTTCTGTTTCTGTTAATCGCCATGGTTTATGTGCAACACCGCCCATTGCAAGTCTTGCCTCATTTATTACATTGTTTTTAATGTCTAAACCAACGGCAACAGAAATTAATGCAAAAGCATAACTGCTTCGGTCACGAACTTTTAAATAATGTATATTTTTGGTAAAATTATTCTCAGGGATTTCTATCGAAGTTATCAATTCTTTACTTTCCAATGTATTGTCTTTTTCAGGCGTATTTCCGGGAAGACGATGAAAATCAGTAAATTTTATTTGTCTTTTGCCTTTTGGACCTTCTACAAAAACGGTCGCATCCAGAGCTGCAAGTGCTATGCACATATCACTTGGATGAACGGCAATACAACTGTCTGAAGCCCCAAAAATGGCGTGCATTCTGTTTGAACCACCAATGGCTCCGCAGCCGCTTTTTGGTGTTCTTTTATTGCAGGGCATATCGGTGTTATAAAAATACGAACAACGCGTGCGCTGTAACATATTTCCGCCAACGGTTGCCATATGTCTGATTTGCTGTGACGCTCCGGCGGCTAATGCTAAAGCCAGCAAAGGATATTTTTCTTTAATGGATTTATCTTCGGCAACCTGACTGTTTTTTGCCAATGCGCCAATTGATACTTTTCCAGTTCCAAATTCTATTTTCTTTAAATCCAAAGCTGTAATGTCGACCAGTTTGTCCGGAGCAACAACATTCTTTTTCATTAAGTCTACCAGGTTTGTTCCACCTGCAATAAACATTGCTGAAGGTTCTTTGCTGATATTGGTTACTGCAGAGCCGGATGAAAGCGCTCTAATGATTTGAAAGTTTTTCATAATGGCTTCCCTCCTTCCTTAACTTCTGTTATCGCGTCTACAATATTATGATAAGCTCCACATCTACAAATGTTTCCGCTCATATATTCTCTAATTTCTTCTCTGCTGTTGGCGTGACCTTCTTTAATGCAGGCAATTCCCGACATGATTTGTCCCGGCGTGCAATATCCACATTGAAAACCGTCATTTTTGATGAAAGCTTCCTGCATTGGATGTAATTTTTTTCCTTTCGAAAGTCCTTCAATTGTAGTCACCTGCGCATTTTGCTGCATGGATGCCAATGATAAACAGGACAAAATTCTGGTGCCGTTTACATGAACCGTACATGCACCGCATTGTCCGTGATCGCACCCTTTTTTTGTTCCTGTTAATTGTAAATTCTCCCTCAACAAATCCAGCAAAGTAGTTCGTGGTTCAACATTAAGATTGTGTTTTGTACCGTTTACTTCTATCGAAAGCGGAACTGTCTCTAAATATTCTGCAATTTTCTCATCCCACTTTTTTTCTGAAGCCATAACCAATGAGGGCGGAGCAAAAGCAAGTGCGGTAAATAATCCTGATTTTTTGATAAAATCGCGACGAGAATTAGTGTCGTCTTCGATTACTTTCTTAATATTTGTTTTTTTGGGAGCCATGCATACTGTTTTTAAATTAACAAATTGCTTGTAGTAATTCTAACAAATTTAAGTATCCTTTGTGAGAAAAAATTACAAAATTCACATAATCCTGTTATTCAGAAATTTTCTAGATAAGGACTGTTTTTGTTAAATTTCAAAATCGTATTTTTACAATAATTAGACTAAATGCCACTTCATGATTTACCTTGACAACAATGCAACTACCCGTTTAGATGATCGCGTATTAAATACTATGCTTCCATACTTTACAGAAAATTATGCAAATGCAGGAAGCGCTCATCTTGCAGGATTAACCGTAAGTGAAGCCGTGGCCAATGCGGCATGGCAAACGGCAAATTTGATTGGTGCCAAAGAAGAAGAAATCATCTTTACATCGGGTGCAACCGAAGCTATAAATCTCGCCATTAAAGGTCTTGCTAATCAGTATCGTAAACATATTGTTACAATTATAACAGAACACAAAGCTGTACTCAATACCTGCGAATTTATGGAAAGTATTGGGTTTGAAGTCACCTATTTACCGGTGGGTTCTGATGGTGTTTTAGATCTTAATGTTTTAAATGAATCAATTACAGATAAAACACTGATTGTCATCGTAATGATAACCAATAATGAAACTGGTGTAACACAAAATATTGAAGCGATTTCTGAACTTGCCCATGCCAAAAATGCATTGTTTATGTGTGATGCTACACAGGCAATTGGAAAAATTTCGGTTGATGTTGAAAAACTAAAAATTGATCTTTTGCCACTTTCGGCTCATAAATTTTATGGTCCAAAAGGTGTTGGTGCTTTGTACATTTCGGCGAAAGCCAAATTAAAATTATTGCCTCAGCTACATGGCGGGGAACAACAGCGAAAATTGCGAAGCGGAACGTTAAATGTACCCGGAATTATTGGTTTAGGTAAAGCAAGTGAAATTGCTGTTAATGAATTAGAAAGAGATCAAAATAGAATTGCAAAATTAAGAGATAAACTTGAAAATGGCCTGCTAAATTTTGAAGGTTCATTTGTAAACGGAAATACTGAAAACCGAATTTACAATACTACTAATATTTGTTTTCCGGGTGTTGTTTCCGAAACCTTAATTCTCGCTTTACAGGATATTTCTGTTTCTAATGGAGCTTCTTGTTCGGCAGTAACGTCTAAACCTTCGCATGTTTTAAAAGCGATGGGATTATCTGATGATGATGCCTTGAGTTCAATACGCTTTAGTTTGGGAAGATTTACTACTGAAACTGAAATTGATTTGGCTATTGAAAGGATTTTGGATTTGACTGGCAAATTACGCGTTTAGGTTTTGCCACGAAGGCGCTAAGGCGCAATTTTTTTTTCACCGATTAATCAACGACCGTATTGTGATTTCTCGTGCCTCGAAATGACAAACTTTGAAAACAAAAAACTTCGTGCCTTAGCGCCTTCGTGGCAAATCTTCAAATAAGCTTCTCATAATCTTCTATTGTATCAATATCGATATTACCTTTTTCGAAAGGAACAGCAATAACATCATCGTTAAAACGGTTGATTATTTTTTTTGCACCTTCATGACCTTCCAATTCTAAAAGTTCATCGAAGTATTTTTTATTAAAAAGAACGGGGGTTCCTAATGTTTCAGAATAAGCAGATGCTGCAATTCCTTTTTCGTTATTTTGGTAGTGATGAATTAAATCCTCAAAAATAGCAGTTGTTAAATAAGGCTGATCGCAAACGGCAAAAATACAGCTTTCACAATCCGCACATAAAATTAATAGTTCTTTAAGCCCTTTGGCGATTGAAGTTGACATACCAGCTTGCCAATCTGAGTTAAAATAGATTTTAATTTCATCACTATTAAGGCTTTTTTCTATTGTTTCGCTATTTGATCCCGTTACTACGATAATAATCGAATCAGGAACTAATAAAGCTGCTGCAATTGTATTTTTTAAGAGCGTTGAGTTCTTATATTCCAGCAATTGTTTAGGCTGCCCTAATCTTGAAGAATTTCCTGCAGCCAGAATAACAATACCTGTTTTTAAATTATTCGACATAAGGCGCTGAGTTATGAATTTTTCCGGTTTTGTATTTGAGTGAAGTACCGGTTTTACCACTCATCATTGCTTTTATTTCGGCAACAATCGACAAGGCAATTTCTTCGGAAGTTTCGGCACCAATATCAAGTCCGATTGGGCCATAAATGCGATTTAATTGCTCTTCGGTTACTTTTATTCCTTCACCCAACAAATCATCGAGCATGCGGTTTAATTTTGTTTTCGGTCCCAGAATTCCAATATATCTGCAATCGCTTTGCAAAAGCAATTTTAGCATTGCCAAATCGTATTTGTAATTGTGTGTTATTAATACAAAATAAGTTTGATGGTCAATGTTTATATTTTCAAAGACCTGCTCCGGTTTTCCAACCCGTATTTGTTTTGCTTCCGGAAATCGTTTCCTGGTTGCATGTGTGGCGCGGCCTTCGGCTATTGTAATTTCCCAGCCTGTTATTTCAACCATTTTTACAAGTGGCTGCACATCGTTCCCCGCTCCAACAATAATAAGTGAAACCGGTGGCGTTATGTATTCGATTAAGGCTTCGACGTCATCATTTTCATTTAGTTTTTTTATAATCATAAGCTTATCTTCTAAAACCCTTTTTGCATCCGGAAGAAGTTCAAAGGCTATCTTATTAGAATATAAAGGATCTGCATTTTCTCTGTAAAACAATATAGTTCCGTCTTGTCTCGCCTGTTTTTGCAACGAAAATAAAGTCCCAATTATGGCAGGTTTTCTTTCGGCCTGCAATTGCTGTAAAAGCCGGATTGGGTTGTTTTCTAACGTTTCGTCTATATATTCAAAAAGAATATGAACGATTCCGTTACAGCCTAACTGTAATCCTACTTCAGCATCTTCATCGTTAGTGGTATTATATGTTATTAATTTATTTTGCTGCTGATGAATTGAGAGCAATGCTTTTCGAAGCGCATCGCCTTCTAAACAGCCACCGCTTATGGCTCCTGTTAGCAGACCGTCTTCGGTAACGAGCATGCGTGCTCCCGGTTGTCTGTACGACGAACCTTCTACCTTAACAACTGTGGCCAATGCAGTCTTTTTTCCTGTGGCTTTTGCCTCTGAATATGCTTTAAGAATTTCGCTAATTTCTTTCATAGTGGTAAATGCCTTCTAACAAAAATAAGGGATTTAAATAATTTTTACCACAAAGTCTGCAAAGTTTTCTAAAGAAATAATCTCGCAATTCTAATCAAGATCAAAAGTGATATTTACCAAATAAACGAAACAAAAAAGAGTTAAAACGTTCAGGCGAACATTTTAACTCTTTTAATTCTTTGCTAATAATTATTTTGTTAATGAATAATCGTCAGTGAATAATTGAGGTCTGATTTAATTATTTTTCGATTATTATTCAATAAATAAATCTTTTCGCGATTATTACTATAACTGCCGTAATAAATTTGTTGTGCTTCGGGTTTATCCCAATTTAGTACATAAATTGTTCCATCTGCATCATCTTCCAAACCTCTTTCGAGATTAAAATTACCTTTTTCTATAATTTCTTTTTTGGGTTCTTTTCCTTGATAAGTACTTGATAATTCAAATTTATGACTTTCTATTGTTCCATCTCCTTCATAAATTTTCAAAACTGTTTCAATCCCGGCACAATCAGCACAAGGAATTACACCTTTATAAATTGCAGCCTGGTCCGAAACATTGTTGTTCACTTCAACTTTTTTCGTCTCTACAACTTTTTCACTTTTTTTAGAATTACACGCAAAAAATTGCGCTGTAACAACTAGTACCAATAATAATTTTTTCATGACTTTTTTTAAACAAAAGAAAGAATATTCTTAGCTTTAAAATTTCATTTAACAAAACTTTATCGTTTAAAAAAATATAATTCTACTAAATCCATTTTTGAACTTTCGTTTGATTCTTATTTAAAAAGTATTTCTTTAAAATTCATTTTGCTTCTACATTCAAAAAACATTTTGGCATTTTACAAAAACAATTTTATCAAACAATTGTAGTTCTTTTTAAGTTTTCAGCTTTGATTTGCAGATTTAATACACTGAATATTATTAAATAATTATTTTTTTTAGCAATATAATTTATATGATGAAGTTTTGTATTTTTATCAGGCAAAATAAAAATGTTACCTAACTTAAACCAATAATTATGGGAAAATTTGTGATTACAAAAAGAGCCAACGGAGAATTTCAATTCAATTTAAAAGCTGGAAATGGCCAGACTATTTTAACCAGCGAAGGTTACAGCACAAAAGCAGCGTGCAATAACGGAATTGAATCTGTAAAAACAAATTCGCAGGATGATGCCAGATTCGACAAAAAAGAATCAAGTAATGGGAAACCTTATTTTAACTTAAAGGCGTCAAACGGTCAGATTATTGGCGCAAGTGAAATGTATGAAAGTACATCTGCAAGAGATAACGGAATCGCGTCTGTAAAAACAAATGCTCCTGACGCTGTTACAGACGATCAAACAGCATAATTCTTAAATATTTAAATAAACACGAATTTCACAAAACTAACACAGAAATTAGTGCAAATTAGTGAAATTCGTGTTTAAAATAATTTATAATAAATAGTTGGTTTTATATAGGTCCGAATTTCTTTTTGTACCGATACAATTCTTCTTCTGTTTTTTTTAGAAGTTTTTCGAGGAGCTTTATTTTATCTTCGTAAAGCGTTTTCAGGGTTTCGTTGTTATCCTGATTAATGAGGATACTGCCGTTGTTATTTCCTTTTACATTATTAAAATTATTAAAGTACCTCTGACTGTCGAAACTAATGATATCTTCTACACTAACATCTAAAATACGGGCAATTTCAACTAATTTAACATAGGAAAGAACCGTTTTTCCTTTTTCAATTTTACTATAACCCGCCTGGGTGACACCTAGTTGATCTGCCATATATTCCTGAGTGTAATTTTTTAACTCTCTAATGCTTTTTATTTTGTTTTTTATTGAAGTGGCCATAAACTTTGTTTGGGGGGATGGTATAGCTATAACTGCAATGCGTATCTGAATTTGCTTCCAAATGTAGGTCAATGAAGCACTATTGATATGTTATTTTTTTTTAATGGTAATTATGAAACCGTATACTATTGCAACAGCCATAAATGCCCAATCGAAAGATGAAATTCCGAATAATGATTGATCCATTTTATTATCTTGGTTTTATGCTTCCTGCAAAATCTGATCAAATTTCAGACTAAGGTATTGGTCAATTTGTTTTCCTATTTTTGTTCGGTCTAATGCTTTTATTTTAATTTTAGTTTCTTTCTGATAAATGTCTTTTACGATAACATAATAATCAAATTCGAGATTTTTGGGGAATCTTAAAATGATTAAAATAGTGTAACAGAGCAAAGTTGGTATAATGTAGTAGAGTTCGGCAAAATTCGAAAAAATAATAAAATAATAGGCAAAAGCGGTTACTATTAAAAAAGCAATGTTTTCAAGAAAATAGGATTTCTTTTTTTTGAGCAATCCAAGCTCGACAATTTCATCAAAATTGTACTGCCAGTGCTCCGATCCGTAATAAAAACGGACTTGATCATGTGTGAGAGTAATAAACATAGTAATTGTGTTGTTTTAAAATAATAAGTATTCAATAACGAAATCTTAAATACAGTAGTGAAAAACCATTTTTATACTTGAAAATAGGTATAAAAACGCTAAAAATGTTACGAAACATTCCGAATCACAATATTACGTATATTCTGCTTTTTTATTCTTACAAAAAGTATCATAGAATATAACTATACGTTGTAATTCAATCTTAATATCACTTTTTACTGATTTTTAATATAGTTAGATTGAGATTTTACTGATATAGTATTTTATCCTAAAATTGAATTCTAAACTCAAAATTATTACCTAAAATAAAGGCCGTTTCTTTATTATTAGAAACGGCCTTTTTTTATCAAAATTATTATTTTTTGCTATTTTTTTTAATGCATTCCCCTAAAAATCATTTGTTTCATAAATTTATATTTTCTAATAAAATTTATATTTTACCAATCATATTTTCGATTCGTGAAAACGATATTTCAGGATTTGCTCCCGCAGATTCTGCAACTAAAGCACCAACGGCACAAGCAAAATCAATCGAAGTCTGTGGATCCTTATCGGTAAGTAAATAAGTTATTAACGAAGCCAAAAACGAATCGCCTGCCCCAACTGTATCGGCAACTTTTACCGGATAACCTTCATTTTCATAAAGTTGTCCTTTCCAAAACAATAAAGCGCCATGTTTGCCTCTTGTTACGCAAATTGCTTTTGTGTGGGTAAGTTCTGCAATAAAATGAATATTTTCTTCAAGACTTTCAAAAGGTGATTGTAAAGCTTTGGCAATTTCGAGGATTTCTTCGTCATTAAACTTAATAAAATCTGCCGAAAGCATTAATCTTTCAAGCACTTCATACGTATAATGCGGTTTTCTTAAATTAACGTCAAATACTTTATAAATGTTCATTTGCAGCAAATCTTCCAGCGAATCTCTCGAAACTTTATCACGGCAAACCAAACTTCCATAAATTAAAACATCAGCATTAATAACCAAAGTTTCCGCTTGATTATTCAGTACAATTTTATCCCACGCCGATGGATAATTGATTTCGTAAGTTGCAGAACCTCTTTCGTCTAAAGTTACTTTTACCAATCCAGTTGGGAAAGTTTCAGATTGCATAATGGCGTCTGTCTGAAGTCCTAATTGTTTTACGTGGTTTAGAATTGCTTTTCCGTCTTCATCATTTCCAACACAGCTTATCATCGCGACTTCACAACCTAATGTTTTCATTCTCAAAGCCACATTAAGCGGGGCTCCGCCTATCTTTTTCTTATCTTCAAAAACATCCCAAAGTACTTCTCCGTATGCTACTGCTTTAAGGCTTATATCGTTATTCATTCTTAACTTTTTTAATATTTATATGCAGGTTCAATATTATAAAGTTAAACTTTTATTTTTTGATGAGCTATAGAACGTGGAATATACAAACAAAAATAAGTCACAGCGTGACGTTATATTTATAGAACAGCGTGACGTTATATTTATAGAACAGCGTGACGTTATATTTATAAAAACATAAAATATATATAAGTTACAAAGCTCCATAGGAACGACATATATCGCTCCTATGGAGCTTTCGAAATGGTATATAATTGTTTGGCTATAAATATTATGCTCCGCTGGAGCTTCTTATTGCTTTTGCATTCTATTATTTCTTTTCAAAAAAAATAATAAACTACTTATTTTTTCTCGCCAATCTTTCAATAAAATAATAATTAAAATGGTTTCTATTCCCGAAATTATTCCTAAAAGCATAAACAAACTTTTAGTTCCGTGGGTAGAATTTAAAACTAATTCCATTAAATAAAGAGAAAAAGAGAAAGCCCATAAAAGGTTTAGGAAAGTAGTTGGAATATAGAAATTGCGAAACTTAAAATAATTTAACATCAAAATAAATACTCTTAAAAGCAATATAGCAACTGCTTCATAATTAAAGCCTAGTGACCTAACAAAAACAATAGTTACTATGAATATTAACCATGAAGAATAATTAACTACACTATAATATTTATTGAAGGAATAAAATGATTTTCGAGGATAAGATAAAATGGTATTTAATACAATAGCAGAAAACATCAATATGCTATAATGTTCCCATTTTAATTTTAAAAAAACAGCTAAAACTAATAAAAAAATCGGGCTAAATCTTAATAAGAATTTTATATTCATTAGTTGTTTAGCTTTAATTTTTATTCTTTTTTTATAAAACTACAATTTTTACTCCAATAAAAAAACAATCAATCCCCTCGCCCCATGCGCACCCAAAACCAAAGATTGTTCAATATCTGCCGTTTTTGAAGGTCCGGCGATAAAAGTTCCGAAACCATATTCCTGGTTTCCAATTCTTTCATACGCCTGATGCATTGTTGGGATAATGTCTTTTTTGTTTACGATAATCGCCAGATATTGTGTAATAAAAGGTGCCACACGCTGACCCAAAATATCATCGGTTACCCAAAGTGCGCTATTTTCGGCAACGCCAAAATGTGCTTTAATAATCGTTAATTCAACATTTTGCAACAAATGCGGATCTTCGTTTTTCCAATCTAAAACCGCCACTTCAGAAAGCTCAGGAACTGTGGTTATAATTCGTCTTTCGAGTGCATAATTATGCTGCAAAAAATCAATTATTTCATTATAATTCGTAACTTCAATAAAATCGCCGCCAATGTTTTTTAAAACGGTTTTATAAGTATCCAAAACCTCAAATTGATCAGATCCTAAAACATTTAGATTAGGTAAATCAGCAACTATATTCGGTTGGCTATTTTTTATTTTTTGTAAAATCTGGTCTTTACTGCTCATCTTTTTTCGCTTTAGCTTCTCTCGAATTTTTCTTGTACCATTCTCTAAAAGATTCCTCTGGAACATCTGGCATTTCGCGCTGATCGTACCATTTATTCATTTTATTATTCACCAAAGCGGGAATATTTTTCATTACAAATCTTCCTGATTTTCCTGCAATATTAAAAATCGTCGGGTTTGCCAGAACAGTAGCCATTGTTTTCATTGCTACAGTTTTTGCTGCTGGCGTATGCCCTTCTTTTACCAAAACCTGACGCCATTTGTACAATTGATCGTGAATGTCAATTTTTACCGGACAAACATTGGTACACGAACCACAAAGCGTACTTGCAAAAGGTAAATCTGCGTTTTTGCTCATGTCGAGATTGGGTGCCAAAATAGCGCCAATTGGTCCAGCAACGGCGTTGTGATAACTGTGTCCGCCGCTTCGTCTGTAAACCGGGCAAGTGTTCATACACGCACCACAACGAATACATTTTAATGAGTTTTTAAAATCTTCTCTGCCTAATTGCGTACTTCTTCCGTTGTCGACAATTACGATATGAATTTCTTTTCCGTCTCTAGGTTTTTTAAAATGACTTGAAAAAGTCGTAATTGGCTGTCCTGTTGCGCTTCTTGCCAATAATCTCAGAAAAACGCCTAAATGTTTTCGCTGCGGAATCAATTTCTCAAATCCCATACAGGCAATATGAACATCGGCTAAATGCGCGCCCATATCAGCATTTCCTTCATTGGTGCAAACCACAAATTCGCCGGTTTCTGCAATCGCAAAATTGACTCCGGTTAAAGCTACTTTTCTGGTTAAGAAGGTATTTCTTAACGTTAAACGAGCCGATTCTGTTAAATATTGAGGGTCAAAATTTCCTTTTTCAGTACCTAAATGTTTATGGAAAGTTTCGCTTACATCTTCTTTTTTAAGGTGAATGGCAGGCAAAACAATATGACTTGGCGGTTCTTTTCGAAGCTGAACAATAAATTCTCCTAAATCAGAATCGATTACTTCGATACCTTTTTCGGCCAGATAATCATTCAAATGACATTCTTCTGTAAGCATTGATTTTGATTTCACCATTTGCTTTACATCGTGTTTTGCCATGATAGAATGCACGATTTCATTGTGTTCTTTGGCATCAGCAGCCCAATGCACAATGATTCCGTTTTTTTGAGCATTGGCCTCAAATTCAACTAAATAATCATGAATATTAGAGAGTACATTGTTTTTTATTTGTGAAGCCGTTTCACGAAGCAATTCCCAATCGGGAATATTATGCGCGGCTCTGTCACGTTTTTCACGAACAAACCAAAGTGTTTCATCATGCCAGTTTACGCGTTCTACATCTTTGTTAAAACGTGTTGCGGCTTCACTATGTTCAATTATTTTTTTTGATGACATCTTTTTCTTTTGTTTTTTTACCATTAAGACATTAAGTAATTTAAGCCTAGCTTTATGAACTTAATCTCTTAATGGTAAAAGAAAATTAAGCTTTAATTTTAAAAATCACTTTCCTTGTTTATTTAACCATTAAGACATTAAGTAATTTAAGCCTAGCTTTATGAACTTAATATCTTAATGGTAAAAAGAAAATTAAGCTTAATTTTAAAATCACTTAGTTTTCGAACGAATTTAATATTTCGGCAATATGAATGGTTTTTATGCTGCTTTTTTGTCTTTTTAGAATTCCTTCCAAATGCATTAAACACGACATATCGCCACCTGTAATATAATCAACCTGATGATTTTCATGATCTTTAATTCGGTCTTGTCCCATTTTTACAGAAACAGCTTCTTCGGTCACACAAAATGTTCCGCCAAAACCACAACATTCATCTTTTCTGGATAAAGAAACCAAATCAAGTCCGTTTATTTTGCTTAATAATTGTTCCGGTTTAGAGAAAAATGGCGCGTTTAATTCCGTCATCTGCGAAAGCTTTAATCCACGCTGACCGTGACAGCTTGCATGCATTCCTACTCTAAATGGGAAATTTCCGTTGATATGGTCTACTTTCAAAATATCGGTAATAAATTCCGTTAATTCGAAAACTTTTTTACGCATTTCAGCCGCTAATTCTTCTTGTTTATCATCATGCAAATGTTCTTTTACATGCAAAACACAACTTCCAGACGGACAAACGATATAATCAAAACCAGCAAAATTGGCTATAAAATTGGCATCACAGCCTTTGGTTAAATATTGATATCCGCTGTTTGCCATCGGCTGTCCGCAGCAGGTTTGCCCCATCGGGAAATGAACTTCACAGCCCAATTTCTGCAAAAGCTCATAGGTTGCAATAGCTACTTTTGGGTAAAACTGATCGACATAACACGGTATAAATAATCCGATTTTCATATTCTTTTTCATTATTTTTTAAACACATAAACTATGTGTGTAAATATTTTTTCACGAAGATTTTGCAGATTGAGCAGATTTTTTATTTTAATCTTTTCTTTCAACGGATTAAAATCCGTTGCTACAAAATGAATCGTTCCGCCGGAACTTTTGTAAAGAGCCTTCATATCACTTTGTAGAGTTACTTGCGAAGATTTCTCTCCCGAAGCCTCGGGATCGAAATGACAAACTACCTTCAATAATTATAATAAAAAAAATCTACTCAATCTGCCAAATCTGCGTGAAACAAAATCTTTTAATTCTTTAATCTGTGGCATTTATTCTAACTCAAACCAAACAGATTTTTAATTTTTAATTCTAAATTTTTAATTCCAAATCTAGTGTTTATAAAACTTCAAATCAATCAAATCATTTTGAATTGGTTTTGGATTCCAGTTTTGATGAATTGCCAACGCCGCGCCCAATGCACTTGCCTGCGCCATTGATGCTGCATACACTTCTACATCCGGAAAAGCTTCTGCCAGTAAATTCATGAAAATGGAATTTTTGCTAAAACCTCCGTCTACAAAAATCTTCTTTACAGGACTATTACGAATGACTAAATTAGTTGAAAAAAACTGTTGTTCGACCAAATCAAGCATTAATTGATGATATGCAATATCGTAATTTTTAAAGGTATTTAAATCTCTTTTTTGAAACGGACATTCTTTAAGAATATCAAAATCATATTTTTTCGGATAAACAATTTGAAAATTTAAAGCTCTTAAATTCGAAACTATCTTTTTATCAAAATAAATATCCTTGAAAGAATCAAACGGTACATTGAAATGTTCTGCTAATCTTTTGGCCTGAATTTCATGTTCGTTACCAGAAAAAAGCCGTGCTGCTTTTACCGGTTTTTCGGTGTATTGCATATAACACAAACAATCGTTTTGAAGTTCTTCAAACGTTAAAGGTCTATTATTAAACGGATTTAAAGAAATACTCCAGGTTCCTGTTGATAATAAAACAAAAGGTTCTGTAAAATTAATCGTGTACGGAATAATTGCCGATGAACTATCGTGCAAACCAATACCGACAGCGATACCATTTTCTTTTTTAATAATGTCTTTACCCGGATGAATTGGCGGAAGTTTCTCTTTAATACCTTCATTTTTAAGCCATTTATGATACTTCATCTTTTTAAAATTCCAAAGATTAGTATGGCATCCAATGCTTGTAATATCGGTATAAGCTTCACCGGTTAACAGAAAACTCAAATATTGCGGAAGATGTAAACAATATTGTACTTTTTCAAACAACTCCGGATTTTCTTCTTTTAGCCTGTAAATCTGCATTCCGGAATTCAGGCTTCCTAAAACAGGAGAAGCTGTTTTTACAGCAAAAACTTCTTCTCCTTTATATTTAGTATAAAAATTGTCTTTTAGCTCTTTTGGATAATCTTTCAGATAATTATACAAAGGCGTTAAAACTTCACCTTTGCCATCAATATAAACAAAACTGGCTCCGTAAGTGCTAAAATTTATTGCTTTAAGAGTGTAATTACTGAGTTCTTTAATTTCTGATAATCGATCGAGAATCCAGTTTTTAAGGACTTCAATATCTTCACAGGGAAAACCGTCTTCATCAACTGTTTCCTCAAGATTTACTGACTTTTCCCAAACAATTTTATAGTTTTCATCAAATAAAAATACTTTTTTGTTGGTTTTACCAATATCAAAAATTGCAACTACATTCATTATTTTAATTTTGAGTTATGAATTATAAATTGTGAGTCAAAGAATTATGATTTTGTCCTAGTTAACGAATAACTCATAATTCATAACTTATAATTATAATCCTGTTGCCATTGTTTTTAATCCTCTTTCTCCAATTAGATTTTTTCTAACGGCAAGACTGCGATACAATTCAACCGGGTTTAATGCCGCTCCGGAACGCAAACGGGCTTCGGCAACCAAAGCACGAACATCGGTACGGAAAGCATTTTGCAGAATTTCCTGTGCTTTTACAACATCGTTCTCTTCCTGAGCAATTTCTAATGCTTTTCTATCTACTAAAAGTGCCTGAGCATAAGCAATCATAATCGCTTCTACAGATTGCAATAAATCTTCTAAAGGATCTTTGATATTGTGAGAAGCATCAATCATCCAGCCTAAATCTTTGGCGTGATTCATTCCTCTGGCATCCATTCCTTCAACTAATTCATTGAAAATCAAAAATAATTGGTAAGGTTTTAAAGCTCCCGCTGTTAAATCGTCATCGCCATATTTTGAATCGTTAAAGTGGAAACCGCCTAATTTGTTTTCCATTAATAATAAAGAAACAATTTGCTCGATATTGGCGTTTGGTAAATGATGTCCTAAATCGACCAATGTCTGTGCTTTGTCTCCTAATTTTTTTACGTATGAATAAGATTGTCCCCAATCTGCAACCGTTGTAGAATAAAAATTAGGTTCTGCACATTTGTATTCTAAAAATAATTTCCAGTTGGATGGCAATGCGTCGTAGATTTCTTCTAAACTTTCTAAGGTATTTTGATACGCTTTACGGAAGTTTAATTGTCCCGGAAAAGAAGATCCATCTGCCAACCAAACCGTTAGCGATTCTGATCCTAATTCGATTCCGTGTTTGATAACCTCTATATTATGTGCAATCGCTTGTTTACGAATTGCTTTATTTGTGTTTTGTAAAGAACCGAATTTATAAGTATGTTCCTGATTGGCCTGATCCTGAAAAGTATTCGAGTTCATGGCATCAAACTTTAAATTGTGTTGTCCTGCTAAAGTTTTTATTGCTTTATAATCCTGTGGAATGTCCCAAGGAATATGCAATGAAATAGCTCCAGAAGCTTTGTTTAAAGCATGAAGCAAACCAACATCTTCAATTTTTTCTTCGATCGAACGTGGTTCTCCTCCTCCGGCAAAACGCCCGAATCTTGTTCCTCCGGTTCCCAATGCCCAAGATGGAATTGCAATTTGGAATTCGATTAATTTTTTAATAATCGCTTCTGCATCACCAATTTCTGAAATTGTGAACGCAAATTTATTTTGATGTTTTTTTAATAACTCATCATTATGCGAGTCTATTTTGTTTGATCCAATTAACATATTTTTTCTCTTTAATGGAATTTCAATTGCTAAATATATAAATTGAATTCCTGTTTTACTATACTATTTTGAAGCTAATTTGTTTGTTTAAAATTCTTTTACATTTTAAAAACCTAACGTTCGAAATCATCGAACGCTAGATCACAAAAAACCACTTTTGCTTAAACAAACTTAAAAAAAACTATTTTTATCTATAGAAACCCATTGATACTCCGCCGTCTACATTTAGTGCGTTTCCTGTCGATTTATCCAGTAAACCGCCAACAAAAGCAAAACACGCATTGGCAATATCATCAGGTAATATGATTTCGTTTAATAAAGTGCGTTTGGCATAATACGCCGGTAATTCTTCTACCGTAATACCATACGCTTTTGCACGTCCTTCTGCCCATCCTCCAGACCAAATGTTTGAGTCTGAAATTACTGCATCAGGATTTACCGTATTCACACGGATTTTATCTGCTCCCAATTCTGCTGCCATAAGGCGCGTTAAGTGTGCCTGGGCTGCTTTTGCCGATCCATAACCCGGATTGTTTGGTCCTGCTACAACTGCATTCTTGGAAACAATGTTTACAATATCTCCGCCAAATCCTTGTTTTCTCATTACTTCGATTCCGGCTTTTGAAACTATAAATTGTCCTTTTACCAAAATGTCATACAATCTGTCCCATTCTTCGAGCGTATGTTCTGCAATTGATTTTGAAATACTAATTCCGGCATTGTTTACCACGATATCAACTCCACCAAAAGCAAGACAAGCTTCGTCTAATGCTTTTTCTGTGCTGCTTTCGTTTGTAACATTTAAAAGCGTACTGGAAACTGCATCTTTTCCGAAGGTTTTTATAAAATCTGCTGTAGCTTCACTTAATCTTTCTTCGTTGATATCATTGATGATGACGCACGCACCTTCCTGAGCAAACTTTTTGGCGATAGCTTTTCCTATTCCTCCCGCAGAACCTGTGATAAGGGCAACCCTTCCAGACAATGCTTTTGGTTTTGGCATACGCTGTAATTTAGCTTCTTCCAACAACCAATATTCGATATCAAAAGCTTCCTGATGTGGAAGTGAAGTATATTCTGAAACTGCTTCTGCGCCTTTCATTACGTTCACCGCATTTACATAATATTCTGACGCCAAACGTGCCATCGTTTTATCTTTGGCAAAAGTGAACATTCCAACTCCCGGATATAAAATAACCACAGGATTTGGATCACGCATCGCTGGTGAATTATTTTTTTTGCAGGCATTGTAATAATCCTTGTACATGGCTCTGTACGCTTCAAAAGCAGGCTGTAATTTTGCTTTGATAGCATTTACATCTGATAAATCTTCGTTTGGATCCAATTCCAAAACAAGGGGACTGATTTTGGTTCTTAAAAAGTGATCCGGACAAGAAGTTCCAAGTGGAGCCAGTTTTTCCAAATCATTTGAGTTGATGAATTCCAAAACTCTTGCATCATCCGTATAATGACCAATCATTTGGCGTTCTGATGAGCAGAATCCTCTTAAAATTGGGGCTACTTTTGCTGCTTTTAGTTTACGTTCGTTTTCCGGTAAACTATTTATTTTTTGTCCTCCAAAAACAGGACGTTTTTTTCCGTAGTTGTTCTCAAGATAAGTCGCACATTTCTCGATTACTTCAAGCGTGTTGATGTAACTTTCGTATGATGTGTCTCCCCAGGTAAAAAGTCCGTGAGAACCCAGCATGATTCCTCTTAGTTTTTTTCCTTTTTTTTCTGCTTCTTCCAAACAGCTTCTTAATTGAAGTCCCAAATCAAAACCCGGACGCTGCCAGCCTACCCAGCCGATTTCCCCGTCGAATAATTCTTCGGTGATTTTGGCCCCGTCTTTTGCCGCTGCAATGGCAATAGCTGCATCGGGATGCAAATGGTCGATATGTTTGAAAGGTAAAAATCCGTGTAAAGGTGTGTCGATTGATGGCGCTTTTGAAGCCAGATCAAAAATACAATGATTGAACAATTCTACCATTTCGTCTTCGAATTCAATGCCTCTGTAAACGTTTTCCAAATTACGAAGTCTTTCTAAATACAATGCCGCACAGCCCGATTTGGTCAGAGTTCCGATATCGCCGCCTGAACCTTTGATCCACATTACTTCTGAGTTTTCACCAGTCAAAGGATCTTTGTCAGTAATTTTAACCGAAGTATTTCCTCCTCCGTAATTGGTCAATCGTAAATCGGCCCCAAGTAAATTAGAACGATAAATGAAAAGCGCTACTTCATCCCCTGCCAAGGCCGCTGCTTTGGTTTCATCCCAAAGGTAGCTCACGTGCTTAAAATTCATATTAATGGTATTTTTATTCGACATCTATATTGTTTTTGGTTGTATCTATTTTATAATGAATTTCCAATCCCGACCAAAACTATCGAGAGCATGATCAATCCAATTCCCCATAAAAAAGTATTGAATGTTTTTTTGGAAACTCCTTTCCATTCTTTCAGATAAAATCCCCAGAAATTGGCTGTAAGGATAATCGTTGCCATGTGCAAAATCCATGAACTGGCTCCGTTTCCTAGTTTGCTTTCACCCATTCCGTAGAAGAAAAATTGCAAAAACCACATCGTTCCGGCAAGTGCAGAAAAAAGGATATTTTTAGTAATTGGAGTTGATTTATTAGTATAATCTCCAAAGGTTTTATTCTTGAAATTAAGGTACATACACCAAATAAAATTTGTTGTAAGTCCGCCCCAAAGAAGTACGATATAAGTAACATTATTTTGAAATAAAGGATTACAGCCTGAAACTACAGCCGCTTCTGCCATTGGTTTTCCGGCTTCGATTCCGTAATTGAAAAAAGAGCTTAAAATACCAGATATTACAGCAATGATGAGTCCTTTAGTCAAATTAAAATCTTTGTCTTTATCCTCATGTCCAACCGCAAAATCCTTTTCTTTTAAAATTCCTGCTTTCCCTGAAATGGCAATTCCGATAAGGCAAACCAAAACGCCAAGCAACACGAGCTGTCCGCCAGTACTTTGCAACATATCTGTAAAGGAAATTTTCCCTTCAGTTGGATAAAAATTATAATAAATAGAAGGTACTAAAGCTCCAAAAGCAGAACAGAAACCTAATACAATAGAATTTCCAAGTGACATTCCGAGATAGCGAACGCCTAAACCGTACGTTAATCCACCAATTCCCCAAATCAATCCCATAGAAAAAGTAAAGGCTTTGATTGTAGGCGAAGCTGCAGCAATAATATCAACAAAATTCGGAATCGTTAAATAAGCTGCAATTGGCGGAACGATAAGCCAGGAGAAAAAACCTCCTACGAGCCAGTAGCTTTCCCAAGCCCAATTTTTAACTTTTTTGAATGGCATGTAAAAACTCCCTGAAGAAAAACCTCCGATGGAGTGAAAAATGATTCCTAATAATGATTCCATTTATTAATTTGTTTGTGGTTATTGTGATAGTTAATCTCGTTTGGTAAAATAAGAAAATGTAAAAAACAAAACTATCCTGTACTATCCTTTATATTATATGTTAAAACAGAGAGGTATTGTAAAGAAGAGTCTGATTATATTGAAAAAATAAATTTAAAATTTCTATTTTAGCAATCGATTTCGCAATTATTAAAATGACACTTATTTAATAAATAAAAAATCAGATTAAGAATTAAGTTCCTTAAATTTAATGTCTCCTTTTAATTGAAACACTAACAAAACAAGGTAACAGATTAATTTAAAACTATTTACAAAAAATATAATTTAGAATTGCGTTTTATTAAACGAACGTAATTTGCAATTACAAGCCCCATGATCAAACTTATTAAAATAGATGAAGATTCAAGAGTTCCAAAATACAAACAAATTGTAGACTCGATTCTGCAAAATATTGCCAACGGAAATCTAAAAATAAATCAAAAAATTCCTTCTATAAACAGCTTTAGTGAAGAGTTTTATATGTCGAGAGATACAGTTGAGAAGGCTTATAATATTTTAAAAGAGCGAAAAATCATTTCATCCATTCGTGGAAAAGGTTATTATATTACCCGAACCAAGCTTGAATCTAAGGTAAATATTTTGTTTTTATTTAATAAACTGAGTGCGTACAAAATGAAAACGTACAATTCGTTTATTAATACCGTTGGCGCAAATGCCCATACTGATCTGCATATTTACCATTGCGACGAAACATTATTCCTGAATTTACTGGACAAGTTTGAAGGTGTTTACGATTATTATGTCATTACAACACATTTTAAAACCGATGAATTAAAACACTTAAGTTTTACTGATGAAGTTGTAAAAGCGATTCAAAAAATTCCGCAGGATAAATTGGTTATTATGGATAACATAAAACTAACTACGGAAGGCGAAATTATCAAAATTTATCAGGATTTTGAAAATGATATTTACAATGCCTTAAAAGAAGGTCTTGCCAAAATAACTAAATATAAAAAATTAATTCTGGTTTATCCTGAAAAAGCGGTTTATCCTTATCCGCGCAGAATTTTACACGGTTTCAAAAAGTTTTGTGTCGAACACGAAATCAATTTTGAAATCCTAAGCGAGGTTTATGACGATATGGTGCTTAAAAAAGGCGATTTATTTATTACTATTGAAGAATCTGATCTTGTTAACCTTATGAAACAAATTCGCGATGAAGAATATGTTTTAGGAAAAGATATTGGCGTGATCTCTTATAACGACACGCCACTAAAAGAACTTTTGGGAATTACTGTAATGTCTACCGATTTTAATGTTATGGGAGAAACTGCTGCGCGAATGATTTTGAATAAAGAGAAAGGTTCGGTGAAGGTTCCGTTTAATTTTATTGACAGGAATTCGATTTAATGAATTAATAAAATTCAAAAATATTTCACCATAATATTGTAAACATAGCCAACGGTTTCAACCGTTGGAGCGCAATATGTTCATACAATGTGTATTCCAATTACATGATTGAAATCGTTGAAAAACAATGCGTTTTACAATACGTCTCCCACGGTTAAAACCGTGGGCTATGGTTAAAATATGATACGATAGAATCAATCCTTTCTCTCAAAATTCACAACATTTTCATGAATATCTTTTTCTCCTGAAACATTATCAGCTTTAATATTTTTAAGAAAAACATTCTCAACCGGAAGTTCCTTTTGCCCCAGAATCCTTGAAATAAATTTTACGTTTGTTGCTTTTATATTCTCCAGATATACGTTTTTTATTGGCGTTAATTTTCGTTCGATTGTAGGAACCAGATTTCTCCATTGATACATGACATCGGTTTCAATTCCCAGAATTCCTTCGTCGATTTTACCGCATGTTATGTTACTCATATAAATATTGTTGACATATCCGCCACGGCGTTCGTTGGTTTTGATGAACAGAAGATGATTCAGTTTTGCGCCATCCACGACAGTACAATTATCGATGAAAACATTTTCTATTCCGCCGGAAAGTTCGCTTCCAATGGCTACCAATTGATGTCCGTTTTTAACGATACAATTTCGCATGACAACGTTTTTTGAAGGCGTATTCAATCGCCAGGCATCCTGATTGCTTCCAGATTTTATTGCAATTGCATCATCACCCTGATCAAAAACACAATTTTCAATTAATACATTCTGACTCATTTCAGGATCAACGCCGTCATTGTTATGTCCGTGTGCGTAAACTTTTAGATTTCTCAGGACAACATCTTTAGATAAAAAAGGATGAATCGTCCAAAACGGACTATTGGTAATTGTAACGCCATCCATTACAATATTCTCACAGCGATTGAACTGAATAAACTGAGGTCGAAAATGCGCCGAATCGTTTACCATTTGGCGTTCTTTCAAAGGTTTGTTGTAAGAAGCCAAATAATACAATCGTTTTAAACTTTCCATGTGGCCTTTTGGTCGTTTAAACCATTCTGTCCAGATATCCATTTTTGCCTTTAATTCGCCTTCTCCGGTAATGGCAATATTTTTACATTGGTACGCATAAACCAACGGCGAATAATTATAGCATTCATATCCTTCCCAAGTCGAGGAAACGGCGGGCAAATAATCATTTGGATCTTCTGAGAAAAGTAAAACTGCTCCTTTGTTCAAATGAAGGTTAACATTACTCTTAAAATGGATTTTTTTCGTAATCCATTCGCCTTCAGGAATCACAACAATTCCGCCTCCAGCTTTATTTGCTTTTGTGATTGCTTTATTTATGGCATCAGATATTTTGTCCTTATTTCCTTTTATAGCTCCGAAATCTACAATTGAATATTCCTTGCAATTCGTGAAATCCGGAATTTTAATCGCCGGCATCTCAAAAGGAGCTTTTACAACAACTTCTTTTAGCGTTACGCCTGATTGATTTTTCTTAAATGACAAAAAAATAAGCGAAACTAAAAGAGCAGAAACAAATAGTATTTTCTTCATGATAAGTAATTTTTTAATGGATTTATTCAAAAAATATTCAACAAAATCAAAAGCGCATTCATCTAGTAAAGTAAGAAAATACCAAAAACAAAACCATCCTGCACTATCCTTCTATAATCAATAAAAAATATATTATTTTTTCAAACAATCTATTTCATTTTAACATATTTAATAATTATCACATTCTTAATTTAACATCATAGTACAGGATACTTTATCAAAAATGAACGATTAGATTTGAATAACAAACCCATTAAAATTTTACAAAAGTGGCAAAAATCACAACCTTATTTCTTTGTTTTTTTTCCTGGACTTTTGTCTTTGCTGCGTCTTCGAATGGCAATTTGAATGATACTATTAAAAACAGAAAATCTGTATGGTTTGATTTTGGAACTTCTGTAAAAAACTCAAAAGGAACCATAATCAATACTGCTTTGGTTTACGATCCAAATGTGGGCTATGGCTTTGATTTTAATACGGTTTCAAACATCAAAATGGATCCCAATTCTTTTTCAACAAAAAAAACAACTTACTTTTCTGTGAAACTTCCCGAAGGAAATTATCAAATTGAAGTTGTTATGGGTAATTCAGTAAAAGAATCCAACGCAACCATAAAAGCAGAATCCCGAAGATTAATGCTCAATCAACTTGCTATTCAAAAACAAAAGTCGGTTACAAAGATTTTTAACGTTAACATCAGAACTCCCAAAATAGATGACAATCAAAACATTACATTAAAAGATCGCGAAAAAGACATTTTCGATTGGGATAATAAACTCACGCTTGAATTTTTGGGTGAAGTTTCGATTCAAAGTATAAAAATTACTTTAAAAGATAATTTGACAGTTGTTTATCTCACAGGAGATTCAACGGTTACCGATCAGGATGTTGAGCCGTGGGCTTCGTGGGGACAATTTATTACGAATTATTTTGACACAAATATTGTTATCGCAAATTATGCATATTCAGGTTCTTCTTTAAGTTCTTTTAAAAATTCAAATCGTCTAAAAAAGATCCTTTTACAAATAAAAAAAGGCGATTATTTGTTTGTGGAATTTGGTCATAACGACGAAAAAATAAAAGGCGCAGGAAATGGTGCGTGGGAATCTTATTCTGATTTATTGACTGAATTTGTTCACGCTTCAAAAGAGAAAGGTGCGATTCCGGTTTTGGTAACACCTACACAACGTCGGTTTTTTAATGAAAATGGAACTTTAAAAGAAACGCATGGCGATTTTCCTGCTGCCATGCGAGCTGTGGCTCAAAAAAATAATGTTGCGCTTATTGATATTACAAAATTAACGACTGAACTTTACGAAACCTGGGGCGATGAAGTTTCCAGAAAAGCTTTTGTGCAATACCCAGCCAATACTTTTCCCGGACAGGAAAAAGCGTTGGATGACAATACACACTTTAATAGTTTTGGAGCAAACGAAATTGCGCTTTGCATTATTAAAGGAATTCGCGAACTTGGTATTCCTTTAAAAAAAAATATCAAAAAAGAAATTTCAAATTACAATCCTAAAAAACCAAATTACATTTCAAGCTGGACTTTACCTATGAGTAACCGCTTTGAAATTGCCAAACCAGATGGTAATTAATCATCACATAATCAATTATTATGCTGCTAAAAACTACACTTCAAACTATTGCAATTGCTGCGTTTTTACTTTTTGTAACTCAAAAATCTATCGCACAGCAAACAGATAAAATTTACCTTTCGGGAAAAGATTTTGAGCATCCTGTACAATGGGATTTTTATTGTACGGGTGGAAATAACAGCCAGAAATGGTCTAAAATAAATGTGCCGTCGCAATGGGAATTAGAAGGTTTTGGCGAATATACGTATGGTCGCTGGTACAAAGAACTGAACCAAAAAGAGCCCAGTAAAGAAGAAGGTTTATATAAATATGAATTTGAAATTCCGGCAGATTATAAAGATAAAGATGTCGTGATTGCCTTTGGTGGTGCGATGACGGATACGGAAGTAAAAATCAACGGAAAACTGGCCGGGGCGATTCATCAGGGCGGATTTTATGAATTTAAATATGACATTTCATCTTTATTGAAATTTGGCTCTAAAAATATTTTAGAAGTTCATGTTTGGAAACATTCTGCAAATAAATCAGTTAACGCAGCTGAACGTCGTGCAGATTGGTGGCTTTTTGGAGGAATTTATCGTCCGGTTTGGTTAGAAGTTTCTCCTAAAACTCATATTGAACATATTGCGGTTAATCCGAAAATGGACGGTTCAATTACAGTTGATCTGAATTTGAAAAACATTCCGAAAAACACGGTTTTGGAAGCGACGCTAAAAGGTTTCAATGGAGAAAATTTCGAAACTTTTACTTTTCCGCTTAAAGCGAAAACTATAAGAGAATCTATATCTGCAAAATGGAAAAACATTAAACCGTGGAATCCGGAAAATCCTAATTTATATGATTTACAACTTGTTTTAAAACAAAACCAAACCGTGCTTCATCAATATAATAAACGCATTGGTTTTAGAACTTTAGAATTCAAAAAACAGGACGGAATTTATGTAAACGGAACAAAAATAATAATGAAAGGAATTAACCGTCATTCGTTTTGGCCGGAAGGCGGAAGAAGCACCAGTAAACGAATCAGTGAATTAGACGGGAAATTATTGAAGGATATGAATATGAATGCGGTTCGCGGACATTATCCTCCAGACGAACATTTTCTGGAAGTTTGTGATTCTCTTGGTCTTTTTGTTTTGAATGAATTAGCGGGCTGGCAAAATTCTTATGATACAGAAACGGGAACTAAATTAGTGACGGAAATGGTGACACGAGATGTCAATCATCCGTCGGTCATTATTTGGGATAATGGCAATGAAGGCGGTTGGAATTATGATGTAGATAAAGTTTTTGCAGAAAATGATCCGCAAAAAAGAATTGTAATTCATCCATGGGCCGATTTTAATGGTTGGGACACGCACCACTACCCGACCTATTTGACTGGAATGCATCGTTTTAATGCTGGCGAAAATGTATTTTTTCCAACGGAATTTATGCACGGAACTTACGACAACGGGCACGGAGCGGCTCTGGAAGATTTTTGGAATCGGTATAAAGAAAGTCCGCTTTTTGCCGGAGGATTTATGTGGGCAATGCTCGACGAAGCCGTAAAACGCTCTGACTGGATGGGAGATGTAAAATTTGATTCGAAAGGTTCGCTTGCCGCTGATGGAATTTTGGGACCTCATCGTGAAAGAGAAGGAAGTTATTATACAGTAAAAGAAGTCTGGGCTCCTATTCAGTTTCTGCCAAAACAGGTTACTGAGGATTTTAACGGTTCTTTTTTAATTTCTAATGATTATCTTTTTAGTAATTTGAATTCCTGTAAAATGGAATTTAAGGTTCTAAAATCAGATAATAATGTTCTTTATTCTGATGGAACTTCAAAGGAAATTAGTTCTGGAAAAATTGAAATTCCAAGTATTGATCCGGGGGAAACGCGTAAAATTCAATTTGCTGTTCCGAAAAATTTTGCTGAAGGCGATGTTTTGTCCATCTCTGCTTATGATCAATTCAATAAAGAAATTTATACCTGGACATGGCCCATTCACAAAGCAAAATATTATGCTGCTAAATTTTTAGTTATTGAAAATACAAAAGCTAAAGCAACGGCAACTAAAACAGGAAATGAAATCATTATAAAAGGGAATAATGTAACAGTAACTTTAGATGCTTTGACGGGAGAAATCTCTTCTATAAAAAATAAAACTTCAACAATTTCGCTTACAAATGGCCCTCGTCCAATTGGGATGAAAGCTAAATTAAAAGATATTCAGGTTTCGCAAGAAGGTGAAAAAGCCATTTGTACTGTAAATTACACAGGTGGTTTATCTTCCATTAAATGGATTATGGAACCTGACGGAAGATTCAAAATGGAATTAATTGCCTTGAAAAATGCGTCTGGAGGCGAAGGTTTTGACGGTGCTTTTTTTGAAGATAAAATCAGCGCGTTTGGAATCACGTTTAGTTTTCCTGAAAAAGAAGTTACAGGCATTAAATGGTTTGGAAGAGGCCCTTATCACGTTTGGAAAAACCGAATTAAAGGAACAACGTACGGCATTTGGGAGAAAGCCTATAACAATACCATAACGGGCGAAAGTTTCGAGAATTTGATTTATCCTGAATTTAAAGGGTATCACGCTAATGTTCTGGCGGCTAATTTAAAAGCAGGAACCTCATCGTTTAAATTTTTCAGCGAATCTGATAATTTATTCCTGAGGTTATTTACACCTGATTTACCTAAAAATGGTTTTCAGGGAAGTTATCCGCAACCGCCATTTCCAGATGGTGATATTTCGTTTATGTATGAAATTCCTGCAATGCGGGATTTTAAACCTCTAGAACAACAAGGCCCACAAAGTCAGCCAACTAATATTCGCATTAAAAGTGGTGATGACGGGATTAAAATGAATTTGTGGTTTGATTTTAGAGGATAAGGCTCGACGGTTTTTTGCCACGAAGGCACTAAGGCACAAAGGTTTTTATTTAATTTTTTGTATATAAACTAAAGTTTACAAAAAGTTTTGCGAAAAAAACTTCGCGCCTTAGTGCCTTCGTGGCAAAACCCGCAAAACCCTTAACCTTTAACTTTCACTTGTATAGAACTATCATTAATCTCAAACTGCGTATTCTTCAAAAGCAAAATCATTTCGGCTCCTGCCAATAAAACGGGACCATAGCCATGTGCGGCGTATAAATTTACGGGACGATAGTAATAAAATGCAGGATCAAAACCCATTCCGGTTCCTACGCAGGTTCCTTCTACCTGACCTTTTGCATTTACTTTTGAAGCAACTGCATTCCACGCTAAAACAACGGCGGGCGTGTAAGCCAGTTTGTCGACATAACCGCGATTAATGGCTCTGGCAATGGCATAAGTATATATGGCTGTCGCCGAAGTTTCTAAGTAGGTATCATTTCTATCTAATAATTGATGCCAAAAACCGGTTCCGTCCTGATATTGCAATAAACCTGCAATGTGTTTTTGAAGCTGTGCTAAAACCTGCGGATATCCGGGATGATTTTTCGGTAAAACTTCTAATAATTCTACCATTGTCATCACTGCCCAGCCATTGGCTCTGGCCCAATGAAACTCAGGATGAACCTGCATAGATTCTACCCAGCCATGCATATAAATTCCTTTTTGAGAATTAAACATTCTTTGAGAAAACTGATTGACCTGCTTTACGGCATCATCATAATATTTTACATCGCCTGTATAACTGCCCATTTGCGCAAGCGCTGGCACACTCATAAACATATCATCTAACCAAAGTGTGTTGTCCTGCGGACGGTTTCTGGCGAGTGTTCCGTCTTTTAAGCGAAATTCTTTTTCGCTGATATACTTTATAAAATTATTGATTACTGGATCGACATTAGCATTCATTCCTGCTTTTTTGGCTTTTATAAATGCAGCACACAAAGCACCCGCATCGTCTAAAGCTCTTGGATTTAAAACGGTATGTACGGGAGAATCTTTTATGTTTTCGGTTTTATAATTCTCCACCACATCTGCAATGAGTTTTATGCGTTTATTTGTATAATCTGCATATTGTTTGTTTCCGGTTGCTTCGGCTGCTAAAAGCATTCCTGCGTAGGTTACACCCCATTCGTAACTTGTTAACCGAAATGCTCCGGGTGCAAATTTGATTTTTCCCTTTACTTTTTTAAAATCTTTTATTTCTGCATTATCACTAACATTTATAACTTGTGAAGCTGTGTTTTCTTCGAGAAAAACATAAACCCTATTCAATACATTTTCGATATTATTCTTTTCAGGAATTACATACGGCGTTACATAATCGGGCTGCATTAAATGTAAGGGTGTTGTTACGTCGTTTGTTTGGGCATTTATAGAAAAACATATTCCGAAAGTGAAAAATGTTATTATTTTGGCTGATTTATACCTCATAATTGTAGTTGGTTAAAAACCTGAGTTCGATTATTAATAAATTGACTTCTAGTTTCATTTTTTTGATTATCCTGCAAGGTTTTTTTCAACCTTGTAGGTTTAAATATATTAGCATACCTACAAGGTTGAAAAAAACCTTGCAGGAATTATAACATTATATGTAAAAACCTTTTTTAATGATTATTTAATCTAAATGAAAAACTTCTTTTAATGAAACGGCAACTGGCGAATTATCCGGATTGGTTTCCATTATATCAGCCATATATTCCCACCACCTTTTTACTATTGGATGATTGGGCAAATACTTCTGGTCAAAGTCGGGGCTAATTTTCTGGACTGCAAAAAGTATCAGGCTTTCTTCATCTAAAAAAATACTATAATCCTGAATTCCCGTTTCTGAAAGTAGTTTTGCCAATTCCGGCCAAATTTCGTCATGTCTTTTTTTATATTCTGCTTCAAAACCAGGCTTTAATTTCATTTTAAAAGCATTTCGAATTGTTGCGTTGTTTTGCATATTCTAATGTATTGTGAAGTTATTAAAGCAAACACGAATTTCACTAATTAGCACAAATCTGGATGGTTATCTTAATTTGTTCAATTAATTTCACAAACTAGTAATTCGTGACAATTCGTGAAATTCGTGTTTGAATAGTATTAATTAGAAAATCAACACTAATTTCACTAATTAGCACAAATCTATTTGGTAACTTTGCTTGTGAAATTATTTCTCGAACCATAATTCGTGACAATTCGTGAAATTCGTGTTTGAAATTCGTGTTCAATAAATCTAGTATCCAGGATTCTGCATGGCGTCTTTTTCTGAGGCGGTCAATGGTCTTCCGTTTGTGTAAACTCCATCAAGGAAAGTTTGCGGAATAGGACGCAGATAATGGAAATCCTGAATGTTTGGGTTCGCTTCAATATTGTAGGCTTTAGCTCTGGCTATCAAAGTTTTGGTTCTGCTTAAATCTTCCCAACGGTGAAATTCTCCGCAAAGTTCTCTCGTACGTTCGTTAAGTATCAAACACAACATTCGGTCATAATCACCTGCATATCCTAATTTTGAAATTACAGCCTGATCTTCTAAAGGCAAAGCTCCAATACTGGTAATTGCGAGACTTGTTGCGGCTGTTGAAACAGGAATGTTATTTGACTCATAATAGGAATTTTCAGGAACAAAAGAAATCGGAATTCCTGCCTGACCTGTCGTTGTATAGGCTGCAGAACCATCTGTATAAGCAGCACGATTTTCTCCTGCTTTGTATTGGGCACGAGTTCTTACGGCGTTGATATAAGGTAATGCATCCGAAAATGTAGCCCCGCCTATTTGTGCCAAACGTATTTTTGCTTCTGCTGCCTGCAAATAGGTTTCTGCAGAACGCGCTAAAATAATATCACGCGAGCCTTTAGTGTTACTCAAATCGATTCTGTTTCCATCTAAATGTTTGCTTAAAGACGGAAATCTTACATCGGCCATCAAACCAATATTGTCTGCGGCATAAGCTACATAAACACTCGGAACTGTTTTTCCGGTTTTTACATCAACTATGGCATCAGTATTTTTAGTTTTTGCAAAACGGGTATCTCCGGCATTATTAACGATATACATGATTCCTAAATCACCGTTATTATAATAATTTCCGGATTTGTTGTTGATAATACTTTTGGTCTGGAAACTTTTCCAGAAACGGGAATCGTTTACATGATCGTAAACATCATATACAAAATAAGTTGGCGCTAAACGGCTAAAAGGTCTTCCTCCTGCAAGATTACGTCGCATTTGCGGAAGCTGATCATAGGTAGAAAGAAAATGCAAATGCTGCTGATTTCCTCCTGTCGTTAATGTACTGGCATTAAATTGGGCTGACAAAATTAACTCCGGAAGTTTTTCATTTGCTCCATCTGCAATAGTATAATTCCATAACTCTCCAAAATTTGAAGCCAATGGATGATGTGCAATTACTTCATCTGATAAAGTGACCACTTGTTGTAAATCTGTGAGTTTTGTGGCCGAATTCCAGGTATCATTTATTTCACTGGCACGTGTTAAATAGGCTTTTGCTAAATAATGTGCTGCTGCATCTTTTGTAATTTTTGCCGGAGCGCCTGCATTACTCAATAAATTATAAGCTTGTGTAAAATCTGCAATTACCTGTTCTAAAACTTGTTGCGGGGTTGCTCTGGTAAATTCTAATTCAACTTTAGAACTTGTGGTTAATTTTAAAGGAACACCTCCATATTGATTTACTAATTTTAAATAATTAAAAGCTCTTAAAAAGTAGCCTTCACCTAAAGCTGTTTTTTTAATCGCATCGTTGGTTGATACAATTGCTGTTGCCGATTCAATCAGTTGATTGGCATTCCCTATTCCGATATATAAATTATCCCAATTGGTATTTGCAGCAACTGTATTGGCATTAGAAACGGTTACAAATGCCTTAAATCCTGAAGAATAAGAATTCCAGATCCAATTGGATGGATCTCCTCCCGCATGAAATTCATCTGTTCCTGATTCTGTTGCCGTAAGCGGAATTTCTGTTGCAAATTCTGCAGCAAATACCTGATAATAAGTTCCAATTGCCAAAGCCTGAATTCCGGCTTCGGTTTTATAATATTCCTGAGTATATGCTGTAGTTAATTCTTCGTCAAGAAAATCTTTGTTGCATGAACTGCTTAAAAGTAAAACAGTAACAAGCATCAAACTGATATATTGTTTTTTATAATTTTTCATAATGATTTTTTTAGTTTAATTAGAATTCTACATTTAAACCTAAAGTCACACCTCTGTTTGAAGCTGTTGTCTGCGTATCCAGATCTGTCCATTTAACTTTGGAGAAAATCATTCCCGGATTTGTCGCCTGACAGTATAATTTCATTTTAGAAATTCCCAGTTTTTGTATTAAATCTTTATCAAAATGATAGCCTAAAGAAATGTTTCTCATTTTTAAGAATGCTCCATTTCGATAGCCTAAAACAGGAAAATAAGGGTCTCCTGTTCCGGCAGAATAAATTGGTTTTTGATACTCGGCATTTGTATTATTATCTGTGTAATAATTAATGGCTCTCTGACTGCCTTTTGCGCCTTCGTTTTCTCCTAAAGTATCATACAAGTAACCCATTCGACCGTAAACAAAGAAAGATAATTCAACATTTTTGTACACGAAAGTATTGGTTAAACCCACAATATATTTTGGATCTTTTGAACCGATAATAACGCGATCATTATTAGCATCAATTTTATAATCTCCATTTTGATCAACAGGTCTGGCATTTCCAAATGAAAAAATATTCGAACCTGCTGCGGTATTAAATTTTGCCATTTCTACTGCATCTTCAGGTTTCCATATTCCGTTTGAAGCAAAACCGTAAATTACATTTTGCGATTCCCCAATAAATAAATTGTTATTTATATCATCAAATTTCCCATTTTGAAGCGATACAATTTTACTTTGCTGATACGATCCACTAAAATTAGAACTCCATTCAAAATCTTTTAAAGTTACGTTTACAGTATTCAACGTAAGTTCGACTCCGTTTCCTTCTGTTTCACCAACATTTTGATACGTATCTTTTACACCAAGAGTAGTAGGAACGCTGCTTTTTAATAACAAATCTGTGGTTTTACTGGTGTAATAATCTAAAGCACCTGAAATTCTGTTATTAAACATAGAAAAATCAATTCCGTAATTAAACTGCGAAGTCTGCTCCCAGCCCAATTGCAAATTCCCAAAAGAAGTATTATTTGTAACACCGGATCCGTTTGGATAAACGATTCCTATTAAAGGCGGCTGAGTAGCATAAGCAGGAACTGCAGCATTACCGGTAACACCATACCCTACTCTCATTTTTAATTGATTAAGCCAGGTCGCATTTTCCAGAAATTTTTCTTTGTTGATCACCCACGCTACAGAAGCACTCGGGAAAAAAGCCCATCTTTTGTCTGGAGCTAATTGCGAAGCCCCGTCAAAACGACCAGAAGCTGTTAGCAAATATTTGTCGTCATAACCGTAATTCACTCTTCCCATGTAGGATAACAAACCTGTATCGGTTAAACCGGAAGAATAACCTGCAAGCGTAACATTAGCTGGATTTAAGGCATTCCATTTGTTGGCAGGATTTTTTATATCATTCGCAGACATTGAACTTTGCTCATTGTGATATTCTGTCTGACTCATTAACAAAGTGGCTCCGAAGTTATGATTTCCTACTGCTTTGTTGTAAAAAATCAGATTATCCAGCGTGTACGAAATTGATCTTTCATTGTATAAAGAAGCAAAACTTGTTCCGGAACGAATGGCCGATTTTCCATCTAAATAAACACCATCACGATAAGACGTAATATCGGGACCAAAATTAATTCGGTATTTTAAACCATCCAGTTTAGAGGAAAAAGCACCAAAATCCAACTGTGCATATAAACTACCAAAAGCACGTAATGAAACACGCTGATCCTGAGAATATTTATCTTCATCAACAGGAGTTCTTATTGTAGAATCTCCTCCGGGATTATCGATTCGTACTCCGTTATTGTCATATGGCACCGCGTATGGAAGATTTGTACGGGCTGTAGCATAAATTCCAGTAGTAGTTGTAACGGCAGTTCTACCCACATTTGATTGTCCGTATTCATTAACGCCATAACTTGTGTTAAGACTTACTCCCATCTGAAACCATTTTGTTGGTGTAATGTCAACACTTGCTGTACCACTATAACGCACGTAGCCCTGCCCTTTTAATGTTCCGGTATTATTGAGATATCCAAAAGAACCGTAGGCTTTCATTTTTTCTGTTCCGCCGCTTACGCCAATGGTATGCTGTTGTGTAATTCCGGTTCGGGTTACAAATTTTGTCCAGTCTGTAGTTCCAACTTTTGAGCCATCCCAGGTTGCGGTTAAATTTCCGTCGCTATCTCTCCATCCTTTTTCGATATTGGCCCACGCAGAAGGATCGGCGGAAGCCAGAAAAATTAATTTGTCATTTTCAATTGTTGGTGCATCTCCTTTTGGAAAAGCACCGGGATTGGAATAATACCTTCCCCAACGGCGAAATTCTATATATTCTGCCGAATTCATCATGGGGGCATTTTCATGAATAGTTTCAAACATAATCGAAGTATCATAATTTAAAGTAAATCTTCCGTTTTTACCTTTTTTTGTCGTTACGATAATAACTCCGTTTGCACCACGTGAACCATAAATAGCAGTGGCAGAAGCATCTTTTAAAACATCAATCGTTTCAATATCCGTAGGGTTCAAAAAATCGATTCCACCTGAATTCGGATCCACACTAATTTTCCCTGTACTTGAATCGGTAATTAATCTTGAGTTTAACGGAATCCCATCTACCACATAAAGCGGGGCATTGGATGCGGAAATAGAACGTGCGCCACGAATAGTAACCGTTCCAACCGTACCCGGACGCTCATTTGTCGTAATATCTACTCCGGCTGCTTTTCCTTGCATTGCCTGTACTGCATTTACAACGGGCCTTGAAGCGATTTCTTCAGCTCCTACGCTTACAATAGACCCCGTAAGATCCTTTTTCTTTTTTACACCATAACCAACGACAACAACTTCTTCGAGAGAATTATCCTCTTCCTTAAGGACAACATTGTAAACATTTGAATTTCCAACAGTGATTTCCTGTTTTTTAAAACCAATAAAACTGTAAACAAGAACAGCACCTGATGCAGCACTAATGGAATAACTTCCGTCCATATCTGTACTTACGCCATTCGGGGTTCCTTTAATGAGGACATTAACTCCCGGAACAGGCAATCCGGTTCCGTCTGTAATTGTACCTTTAACTACTTTGTTCTGTGCAAAAGCTGATGCATGAAGGAGTGCAATCAAAGCTATCACCAGCAGAAAACTTAATTTGTTTTTCATAAAAGTTAATTTGGTTAATTAATAGTTAGCTACTCAAATTTATCCAGAAGTAATTTTCTTACCATCCTGTAGTATCCTGTTAGTTTTCAATGTATTACAACATATAATTAAGATTTTTTTAACCAAAATAATCGTCAACTACTTGATTTTCAATAAACAAGAAAGCAAACAAAACAAAATAGTAATATCAAAACAAAATGATATTTTAATTATAGATATGATATTTTTATCTTTAAAAAATTATCAAATAAAAATACGATCGTATAAATTGGTAGTTATTTTGTATTTGTAAAAATTTACACAACAAAACACACGTTGATAATTTAAAAATTAAATAATAATGGTTTTGCAGGATGGGATTTTTATGCATTAATTATACTTTTACTAATGAAGAAAAATACCTTTTAAAATCATTTTTTATGAAGAAATCAAGCGCATTAAAAAATCTAAAAACCATATTATTTTTTATTTGTTTTTGGATGACAATTCCGGTGGAATCTCAGCATAAAACTCCCAACGGATATATATTTACTTATTTTAAAGGAAATGGAGAAGATGGTCTACATTTGGCTTATAGCGATGATGGTTACAAATGGATTGCTTTAAAAAATGACACATCATTTTTGACTCCCGAAGTTGGTAAAGATAAACTGATGCGTGATCCCTGCCTGATTAAAGGTGGCGATGGCTTATATCATATGGTCTGGACGGTGAGCTGGACTGATAAAGGCGTTGGTTACGCTTCTTCTAAAGATTTGATTCATTGGTCGAAACAAGAATTTATTCCTGTAATGTCTCACGAAGAAAAAACCCGAAATACATGGGCGCCGGAGATTACTTATGATGAAAAATCGAAAACTTATATGATATATTGGGCATCAACAATTGATGGAAAATTTCCCGAAACAAAATCAGAAGAAGAAAAAGGATACAACCACCGAATTTATTATACAACAACTAAAGATTTTAAAAAGTATTCTAAAACAAAATTGCTTTACGAACCCGGATTTAATGTGATCGATGCCACAATTGTAAAACAAGATCAGGAATTTATAATGTTTTTAAAAGATGAAACCCGAAATCCGGTACAGAAGAATATAAAAATTGCACGAAGTAAAAACCTAACGGGACCTTACAGCAAAGCAAGTAAACCTATTACAGGAAATTATTGGGCAGAAGGACCAACAGCAATTAAAATTGATAACAACTGGATTGTTTATTTTGACAAGTATACTTTGAAGAAATACGGTGCTGTAAAAGAAGCTTCAAATGGCTGGGAAGATATTTCGGAACAAATTAGTTTTCCCAAAGGAACACGTCACGGAACTGTTATTAAAGTTTCTACCGATGAAATTAATACTTTGAAAAAACAGTAAATAATTTAAAAAAGCGTTCCGATTTAAATACGGAACGCTTTTCTTTTATTTCTTAACAGGCATTAAAACAATATTAGGTTTTGGTACAGGTTTCATGTCTTTTCCCATATAAAAACTCGTATGCGGCGGTTGGTTGTAACCAACGTTTTGCCAGGCAATACTTAATCTGTATTGCGGATCATGCATTAAAGTATATTGCCTGATTTCGGTTGGAATTGTGGTCGAATAAATTCGTAATTCTTTATTGTCTTCAGATCTTAAAATTAATTCTTCCCGCCAATCACCCAAAATATCTGCAGAAAGTGCCGGAGTCGATTTTGTACCGTTATTTGAAGCTGCTCCCGTTGCTGTAAATAATCTGCCAACATTGTATTTATCAATATAATTAGCATTCAAAAGTTCTCTTGAAGAATCGCCATCCCAATAAATTAAAAAATTAGTTGATGTTGGCGCTTTTCCAATCGGCTTGCCTTTTATATCATGCAAATCTGGAGATCCAGACCACCAGCATTGCGCTCCTTTTCGGGTTGGATCAATATTATCGGCAACACCACGGCCGACATCTTCGTTTGGAGAATCTGTAAATAAAACTTTGCCATCTGCAGCAGCAAACAAAGTAACTCCCGGGCCTGTTGTTCCGTTTTCAATTTCATGAATCCCAAATGCTTCCAAACCCGGAATATCGGGATCAAGATCAGAAACATGTAACGCATCACCGTGTCTAAAACCAGTGGTGTACAAACCTTTTCCATCGTCATCAACGCACATTGCGCCATAGATTATTTCATCTTTTGCGTCGTTATCAACATCAGCAACCGTAAGTCCGTGATTTCCCATTCCGGAATACGGATTCTCGGCATCTTTACTATCAAAAACCCATCTCGAAGTGAGTTTGTTATTTTTAAAATCCCAGGCTGCCAAAACCGTTCTTCCATAATAACCTCTACACATCACAACGCTCGGATGAATTCCGTCTAAGTACGCAACACAAGCTGTAAAACGATCAATTCTGTTTCCTTTGGTATCATTTCCTCCGCTGCCTCCTCTTCCGCCCCAACCTGCGAGATCGCCTCTTTCTGCGATGTAATCAACCGTTGTAATCAGTTTTCCATTTCTTCCATTAAAAACCGAAAGATATTCGGGACCTTTTAGAATTTTTCCATAAGTTGGCGATTTCTCATCCCGATCAACCCAATCTTTTGATGCATCGCCTACTACATTATTTACACTGTCTGTTGTTCCGTCGGCAGTTTTGCAAACCAATTCAGAAATCCCGTCACCATCCAAGTCATACACCATAAACTGTGTATAATGTGCGCCTTCGCGGATATTTTTCCCTAAATTTATTTGCCATAAAAATTTCCCATCCAAAGTATAAGCCTGAAATATAGGCGGATCTGTAATTCCGGTATGCGAATTATCATGCGCTTTTCCTGTCATGTGTACAATCAAATCGTAACGTCCATCACCATCTAAATCTCCCACCGAAAGATCATTTGGTATATAACCTTCAACAGGTTTTAAAACAATTGACAAATACTCTTTATCCTGACTTTCGGCTGGAATTGTAAAACTTCCTTTTGCATCCGTTTCTTTTCCTTTTAAAACCGTTTTTACAAACCAGGTATTTTCTTCCTTAGGATTTACTTTCGTATCAATAAAATTTGTCGCTCCAAGAATTGGTTTTTCATTCAGTTTTATTGCTTTTTTTGTTCCGCTTTTACGGTATAAATTAAAAGCCAAATCATCAGGATCTGTTCCTAAAACGCGCCAGCCTATAAAAAACTGATTATTGTTTTTTACTGCGATTATACCACGGTCAAGGTTTTCCATTTGTCTTTGGGCAAAAATAGAACTGGATGAAAGTAATAACAAGAGTAGAATTGTATTTTTCATAATTAGTTTTTTTTTTGTTGGATTGTAATGGCACGCGGATGACGCGGGTTTAGGCAGATTGTCGCTGATTTTTTTTATTTTTTTTCGCTGTATTGTCATTTCGACAGAGGAGAAATCACATAACGTAACCACACAGTTCGTCGCTCTCTGGATGCGATTTCTCGTTCCTCGAAATGACAAAACAATAAAAAATCCGCGTTAACCCGTTTAAACCCGCGTCATCCGTGTGCCATTTCTCAATCAAAACATTTTCTTAAATCCCTCACTTTTTACTTTCCAGGTCCCATCTTTCGGGAAACCGGGATTTTCTTCAGTCGATGCATCCCAACCGGCGCACATCATAGCGACAGCTGTCAATAATCCGCCGTTTCCGGGAAGGTATAATGTTAGTCTTTCTGCCTGATAATTATGTCCGTTTTTTAAATACGTATTTGTTGTTACGTTCATAAAAAGGGCATCAATCGCTTTTTCCGGCATTTGCAAACGAGCGGCAGACATTGCTGTCATCGGGAAATCCCAACCCCAGGTTTTGTCCCACGACCATGTTTTCCAAACCAGATCAAACGTATTTTTCATGATTTTTTTATCTAATAGAGAGGTTTCAGGAAGCATTCCGAAAGTTCCCAATACCGATGGATGATCGGTTTTGAATTCCGGATTTGTGTATGAATCTGTCGCACTTTCTGTAGCCAGATAAATATGATCTGAAACGGGTAATTTTGATAATTTAGCCAAAACGGTTTCCCATTTTTCAGGTACTTTCTGATTTAGTTTTTTCTTCCATGCGATTGCTGTTTTTAAGGCCCAATTCCAATATGCCAATTCATATGTTGGATTAAAAATTTCCATCGCCTTAAAGCGTTCTTGAGCAGGAATTACACCCGGTCCCAAAACATAGCGATCATTTTTAGCATCATAATTAGCAAACGAAGCCATAAAATCTGCCGTAGCAAAAACGCGTTCGCTATACAAATTCAATGTTTTATTTGTTGGATTTGCCCTGTATATTAATTCGGCATAAGTAATAAAATGCGGCTGTTGCCAAATTAAAAATGAACCTACAGACGACGGACTTTCATTTCCATCAGGATCTGTCATCTTTTGCCATCTTGCACCTTCAAAGCCTTGTCTTTTGGCTATGTTTTTTGCTTTATCAAAAACCTTTTGATACCATGGCAGGCTTTTTTCTAATAGTTCCGGTCTGTTCCAAAGTGCAAAATGAACGCCATGCCACCAATGCATCTCCAAATGCGGTTTTCCGTACCAACTGTTATACGTTAATCCTGTTTCCTGTGGCGGAACTTTTCCTGTGCATTGCACTTTAGTCAAATATTGAGACAGAATAACCCGTCTTTCTAATTCAGATGCACGCTTATCTGTACTTCCCGAAAAATCTACTGCTGCTCCACTTTTCCAGAATTGTTCCCAGCCTTTTATACTGCTGTTTTCAATTTCTGCGAAAGTAGAATTTGCTGCTTTTTTTTCTGCTAAAGCAAAAAGACAGCTCAATTCTAAAACATTCGTATTCGAAGCTTCAACTACAAAATAATGATCTGAGGTTTTTTTAATTTGCGCATTTCCTTTCCACATCAAATTTACATGATAAGAAATACTGTCCATTATGTGCGTTACAACAGCTTCATTTTTAGACTTTTCTACAAGAGTACTTTTATAATCTTGTTTTCCTTCCCATTGTGTTCCCATATCTGCCCAATCTCCGGTTGGAAACGGAATTCTTAAGCTAATTTTCAATCGTTTTTGCTGCAATAAATCTGATTTTACTTTTACGCCAATTGCATCTTTTTCCTGATGAGAAGCTGTTAAAACTGTTACCGGAATGCCTTCTACTTCAAAATAACTTTCGATTTCTCCCGTCCATAAATTCAGTTTTTGTGCAATTGATTTGATATCTTCCGGTTTTGCCTGACTTCCGTCTTTTTTAGTAATTTCAAAACCTAAATTTCCTAATTGCAGTAAATGCGGATTTTGACGAAACCAATTCACTGCTTCGACTCTTCTCACCGGTTCTTTTATTTGAACGGTATATGAAATGTCTCTTCCGTATTGTTTATAATCTCTTAAAGTCTCTGAAAATTTATAATTATTGGTGTTTTTATAACTGTCCCAACCCCATTCTGACTGCGTTCCTAACGGGATTCCGTTTTGATATTTTTTAGGGAAAGTCTGCAAGCCTGTAGCGTCTACAGTAAAAGCAAAAGCGCCATTACCTACAGTTAACGAAGCCAAAGTATCGATAGCGGTAATTTGCACGTTATGTCTTGTTACTACTGCTTTTCTGTCTATTTTTTGTGCAAACATCGAAGCAGAAAATAGAAATAAAGTAATTAATTGATATTTTTTCATTTGAATATAGGGTTAGTTTTGATAGTTTCAGGTTCTGATTTGCGGCAGCTTTGTCAAAGTTTTAAACTTTGACAAAGCTTTGACATGCATTATCTAATTAATAATTTATATATCGTCCCTCTGGGACTTTAATTCCTATGGGTAAAATGTTTCTATAAATATATTGCTCCTCTGGAGCTTTTTTTTATCACTATCTAAGCTTTGTCAAAGTTAGCCACGGATTATCTAATTATCTCATTGACACATTATCTAATTAAAGTAACACTCATCAAACCAATCACAACATCATTTGCGATAGTTCTCAAAGTCAAACTTTTTAATGTTTTATTTTTATCCAAAGGCAAATCCAAAATTGTTCCTGCACCACCATCAACTCCATAATTTGAGAAACCTTTTATGGTTTTAAAATTTTTAAAATCTCTTGTAATTTCTCCTGTTTTTAAATAAACTCTTGGCGGTTTTGGCGCATCAGTTGTAAACGCCAATCCGTCGATAAAATAATCCTGCTCTATTGGCCACCAATTTTCAGGATTCTTCAACAACAAAACATCCGAAGTTCCATCGGTATAATTGACTTTTATTTCACCATTTACAATTCGGCTTTGCATTGGGTTTGTCGTTCCTGCCATCATAAAATAAGCGTGAGAAGCTTTTCCGTCAAGCGGAATAGCAATACTTTCGGGAAAATTATCCCACATCGAAGTGAAGATTATATTTTTTTGATTTTCATCAGAAGGCGTTTGAAACGGAATTCCGTTTGGAGTTGTGATTTGTCCCTTTGCTTTTGCTTTTTCGCGCAATCCCTTGTCATCAATTTTTACCAAAACATTTGGATAACACCAATTTCCGATTCCTTGTTTTGGAAGTTGAAGCGTTACTGTTTTCGGTCTTGGTGAAAGATATTCGTAATTAAAAATATCGGTTACTTTTGAATTGAAAAAGGATGAAAGAGAAATTGTTTCTGCACGTACCGATTTATCCAAAGGTTTATCCCAATCTGTGACTTTTTCATTTGATTGTTCTTTTGCTTTTATGTTTAAGTGTATCGGTTCCCACCAAAAGAATTCTCCCTGTTTCAATTTTACAAAAAATATCTTATTTCCCTCTCCGTTTACAGTCGCATGAAGCATTTTTTCTTTATTCGAAATTTCTCCCAAAACAGATTGCGGATCATAAACAGAAAGGATTTGAGATTTAAAAACCAGCATATCCAGATTTTCTCCTGAAGTGTAAAATGTTTTAGGACGCATTTGCTCTATCGTTCCTCCGCGCCAGGTAACAACAATATCATGAACTTTAGCGTACGCTGTTTCTATACTGATTTTTGGATTTCCAATACTTTGAGAAATAGCTCTATAACTTGCTATTTTACCATTTACCATAACACTTTGAATGTTTTCGAAAGGAGCGTTTACAACCAAACACAAATTCATTTGTGTTCCTAAACGATTCTCAATATGATACGTTTCTTTCTTATTTTCTCTTTTGAAAGAAAAAGTAATATCCGGAATTTCTAAAGAAACTTCGTTCCATTTTGAAGGAAAACCGGGTTTAATGGTTAAAACTCCTTTCAGGGCATCAGGCTGAATTCCGTAAAGTCCTTCGACTAAAGTTCGCGACGCCATGCCAATTGGGTCTGCAAAATCGCGATATAATTCTCCACGTATTGCGTCCTGATACAACAGCTGCTCAAAACCTCCCGGGGATGCGCCCAAATACATACTTTCGATCAAAACACTTTCCCACATTTTGTAAGCTTCTTCACTTTTTCCGCCTTGCCAAAAAGCCAATGAAGTATGCAATTGTTCGGCCAGAGCCACATTATTAATCGACCAGGTATAAGGCTGCCAATTGGTTGTACTTATTACGTACAAATCTTTTTTATCCAATCCTTCTACTGAAATTGGAATATGCGGAATTTGTTTATCGACATAATTCAGCATTTGATAACTTTCAAAAGGATTTGATAATTCTGAATCTATCGTATGATAAATGCTCCAGATTCCGGGAACATCGTGTAATAATCTGTTTCCGAGAGCGTCTTTATATTCGGCAAAAATTCCTTTTTTGGGAATCCAAAGCTGATCGTTTGTGGCTTTTAAAATTTTGTCGGCTTCATTAGAAAATGGCTTTGTATCTGCGTTTACAATTTTGGCAACCTCAGCAACGGTTTTATTCGCATAATAATTATATGCCGAAGAATGAATCACGCCTCCACCACTGTATTGCAGTGCATCGCTTGCCCAAATAGTTGCGTATGCATCGTAAAGTCCGTCATTATCGGGATCAAAATTTCGTTTTTCCCAGTTCAAATGTCTTTGAATTGTGGGCCACATTTCTTTCATAAAAGCAACGTCGCCCGTCCATTTAAAATGGCGCAACATCTGATCTATAAAAACCAGATTCATATCATAATGATGCGCCAAAGTATTTTTATTTGGGTTTCGGCTAATATAACCGCTGCTAAACATCGAAGTTCCGATTTCTTCTTTTTGGCGTGCTAAATTCTTTTCTGTATCAAAAACAACCGGACCACTTTCTGGCGATAAAACCTGCGAGTTGCTGTAACTTGTAAAATGTGTTTTTGCCCTGTCATGCCATCCCAAAGGATCTGCAGTATAAGCACCACGCCAGGCATTTAGGTACATTCGCCATGCAATGGCACCATGAAGATATGCAGGACTTTCCCAAATTCCGTCGGCTGCAATTGAAAGCGCTGAGCCTAGTGTATTAATATATGGATCAGGAGTTTCGACTTTAACTCTATTTGCTAAAGTCTGTGTTTCCTTAACTGATTTTTCGTAAAGTTCTGCTATTGTTTTTTGGCTAAAATTATCTTTTGAATCTTCTGATAAAAATAAAAAATATTGTGCTTTTTCATCAATTGAGTTTCTTTTTCCTGCAATAACCGGCAACGATTCTGCATTAGAATTAAACAATTCCAAAGGAGAATTTTGACTGTTTGCATTGGCTAAATGCATTTGATATTCAGGAAAAAATCCGGTTATATTTTTATTATTTCCCGTTTTTTGTTTGTTGCTTTCTGAACCATATTCCAACAAAAATGAATCTTTTTTTAAAGTGTATTTATTGTTGGTGCAATATTCCGGTTTTAAATAAAAAACAGATTCAGGATCTGCGCCAATATCACCGTCACGGCTGGATTTTTTGCCTGTTGCGCCGCCAAATACCCAAATTAAATTGGTACTTTTTGACACGTTTTTACCGTAGACTTTTACGATAAAACCCTCTTTTTCTTTTAAAGCAACGACATCAATAAACAATTTTCCGGATCCTAAAACCGGATCCTGAATTTGATATTGCATTATTCCCAAAACATATCTTGTTTCAATTTTTGAAGCTTCGGTAATCCATTTATTCTCTTTTCCGTTTACTAAACCAAACTTTAAATTTCCGCCCATTCCGGGCATGTACATTGCTAATTCCGGCAAATCTCCTGTTTCTACCCTAAATCCTGTATTTGAGCCATACAATGCTCTATTGAATTTTCGTGTACCATTTTTAAGCACAAAACTATTTCCGTCCGGAACATAGTGTATTTTTCGGGACGTTTGTTTTTCCTGACTAAAAGATAGCGTTGAACATAATAAAAATATGCAAATCAAAATTGGAGTGTAATGTATTTTAGTAATGGTAAGCTTCATGCACGATTGGGTGTTACTTATAATTAATCATCAACTAAATCCTAAATATTTGACAATTCAATTGCAATTTCTTTGTTTTTTTATGTTTTACCATCCTGTACCTACCTGATTTTTACAATTTAATAATTTATAATTCGATAATATTTTAACATCATAGCACAGGATAGTATATAAAAATGGAATAGTTAGTTTTGAAATAGTTTCAGGTTTCAGGTTTCAGGTTTCAGGTTTCAGGTTTCAGGTTTCAGGTTTCAGGTTTCAGGTTTACTTAGCTTTTTCAAAGTTTTAAACTTTGAAAAAGCTAGAGCTTCACATTATCTAATTATCTAATTGACAAATTATCTTCATTCATGAAATCGATTAAAATTCTTTCCGTCTTTTCTCTCGCTTTATTACTTTTTAGTTTCATAGAAAATCAAAACTCCAAACCAACTGTTTTTATGGTCGGCGATTCTACAGTAAAAAATGGCAAGGGCGACGGAACTGGCGGACTTTGGGGCTGGGGAGATTATATTGGTCAGTTTTTAGACACTACAAAAGTTAGCGTAGAAAACCATGCCTTGGGTGGAACAAGCAGCAGAACTTTTCAGGATAAAGGTTTATGGACACCAGTTTTAAACAAATTAAAAAAAGGCGATTATGTTTTGATTCAGTTTGGACATAATGACGGCGGACCAATAAATGATAGTCTTCGCGCACGCGGAACGATCAAAGGCATTGGAAATGAAATGCAGGAAATTGATAATATCCTGACCAAAAAACACGAAACCGTGCATACTTACGGCTGGTATATTCAGAAAATAGTTAGCGAAGCAAAATCAAAAGGAGCGATTCCGATAATTTGTTCGCCAATTCCAAGAAACGATTGGAAAAACGGTAAAGTTCCACGCAACAATACTTCATACGGATTATGGGCAAAACAAATTGCCGAGAAAGAAAAAGTCACTTTTATTGATTTGAATAATAAAATGGCTTTGGAAATGGAAAAAATGGGTGAAGTAAAAGTAACAGGAACTTATTTCTATAAAAAAGATCATACGCATACCTCGGCAAAAGGTGCTGTACTTTCGGCTTCTATTATTATTAATGGATTAAGGGAAAGTAAAAATTCCCTGAAAAATTATATTTTGAAAGATCCAAAAATTGTTTTTCCTCCAAAGAAAAAAGTATTCTTAATTGGAGATTCTACCATGGCAAATAATAACGATGAAAATGCTGTAGGCTGGGGCGTCACTTTTCCTACATTTTGCGATACCACCAAAATTGAAGTTATTAATAAAGCACGAGGCGGAAGAAGCACAAGAACTTTTGATCACGAAGGCCTTTGGAATGAGGTTAAAAACCAATTACAGCCCGGAAATTTTGTCTTAATTCAGTTTGGTCATAATGATGCGGGAGCTGTTGATAAGGAAAAATTCAGAGGTTCTTTAAAAGGAAATGGAAATGAAACTCAGGAAGTTGTTCTGCCGGACGGATCAAAAGAAATTGTTCATACTTTTGGCTGGTACATGGAGAAATTTATTCGCGAAGCCAAAGAAAAAGGTGCGGTTGTAATTGTATTAAGTCAAACTCCAAGAAACGAATGGCCCAACGATAAAGTTGAAAGACGAACAGAAACTTATGGAAAATGGTCGAAAGAAGCGGCTGATAAGGAAGGTGTTCTTTATATCGATTTAAATGAAATTGTAGCATTAAAATACGAAGCTTTAGGAAAAGAAAAAGTAAAAGCCTTTTTTCCAAAAGATCACACTCACACTGGTTTTGAAGGTGCCAAATTAAATGCCCAAACCGTTGCAGAAAGCATTAAAAAGTTAGGTTATGAATTATGAGTTATGAATTATTTTATCACTAAACTAAAAACTCATAATTCATAACTAATAACTCATAATTAAAAAAGAAAACCTCGTTTAATTGCTTAAACGAGGTTTTATCTTTTTAGTTCAAAAAAGATTATTTTTTTGATTCTTCGATAGAAACTTTTCTGAATTCTTTTAAAAGTTTTTCAATTTCTAAAGTTGCTTTACGAGCTCTAGGTCCAGCAGCTTTAACTCCTTTTTCAGTTAATGATTCAGCCTCTGCTTTGAATGTGTCGATTTCGGCGTTGATTTTTACTAATAGATCTTTCATGCTTATACTTGTTAAATTAAGGCGCAAAAATAAAAGTTTGCTTGAAAGATAACGCAACTTTAGTGTTAAAATTATCACTCATTTTATCCCGAAAGTTAATATTTGATTAACTGATCTTCTTCATCATTCATTATCAATTCATTACGAAAATAACTTTTTTTAAGAAAATTTCATCTTATCGCTTAGTAATCACCGTATAATGGCAATTTTCAGACATTTTTTATAGTACAAATTATGCTCAAAAGTCAATACAACGGTAAACTCTTACAACTATCTGCTTCTGCAAACTAATCGACCAATTGTTTGTTTACATAGACGTTTTTAAATATTACACCGCTTATTAAACTTTTGTCGATACTTGTTTTAACGGTTTCAATGTTTAAGTTTTCGAAGGTAAAATTGGATAAACGGACATTCGGATCATTTTCAACTCCGTAAAAAGTCTCACACTTTAAATCTATATTTTTTAAGGTGATATTGTCTCCGTAAGAAAGCGGAATATCTTTTCGTCCTTTTAAATCAAAAAATTGTTTCCATGCAAAAACGGCCAAACCTGTTTTTGTTTCTCCTTTAATATCTTCAACTCTTATGTACTCATAGCGCTGTGGTGTATCCGGACGCATTTTAAGCCATAACATTCTTGATGCGCCATCTATTTTACAATTGCGCATAATTACATTTCTGTTGTGAATTGATTCGCTTCCGTTTGTTAAAGAAGAATGACAGAATCCAAAATTACAGTCTTCTATGATTATATTCGCATTTGGTCCGTTATTTTTATCCTGATCTGCATACGGTCCTTTTCCTCCTTTTAAGGCAATAGCATCATCATTTACAGACAGATAACAGCCTTTTACTAAAAAATTAGTGCAAATATCAATATCGATCGCATCGGTACTTGGTGCTTTTAGGCCAATATGCGGTGAAAATATATACAAATCGAGCATTTTTACATTATTGCATTTGTAAAAATGATTTGTCCAAAAACCTGAATTAATGAGTTTTACATCTTGTAATTGTACATTGTTTGAATTCCATATAAAAACTAATCTTGGTCTTGAAACTTCAAGATTAGTACATTTTGGGTTTTCTTTTCGTCTTTGCCAGAATGCTTCCCAATATTTTTTACCGTTTCCGTTGATGGTTCCTTTTCCAGAAATCGAAAAATTATCAACTCCGTAAGCGTTTACCAAAGCTGGAAAATAATCCAGATTTTGCCCTTCCATTCTCGATGGCATTATCGGAAAATCAGCAATATTATCTGAGCCTTTTAAAACTCCTCCTTCTGAAACGTACAAAGCTGTTTTTGGTTTAAAAAATAAAGCTCCGCTTAAATAAACTCCTTTTGGAATCACAATTACGCCTCCGCCATTTGCAGCTGCTTTGTCAATTACTTTTTGAATTGCTGTGGTTTGAATTTTGGTACTGTCTTTACTTACGCCAAAATCTGTGATGGCGTATTGCTTGCCTAAATCTTTTAGCTGCAGCTTGGTATAATCTTTAAACCAATTTGAAATTGTTGTTCCGTCCGGGAATTTATCGTTTGCGTAATTTTGGGATAATGACACTTGTGTGAAAGCGAAAATGCCAATTATAGAGATTAGGATTTTTTTCATTTTTTGGTTAGTGTTAGTTTAGTTGTTTTTTGCCTATGCGAAGAACGAAGCAATGACATACTTTGTGATTATTTATCTTTGTCAAAGTTTAAAACTTTGACAAAGATTTGCGTAATGTTATCGAATATTACTTTACCTCAACTTTAATTTTCGCTGACAATTGCTTCGCCAAATCTGTAACGTAGCTGGTAAAATAAGCTGAATCTTTAAAGTTTTTATCTGCACTTAATTCCCATCCGGCGATTGGGTAATAACTAATTTGCTGATTGTTTTTTACGTTTAATTTTATTAGATAGGAATCTGTTAATTGTCCGCTTTTTGGTGCTTCGATATATCCTTTATAAACATCTTTCGGAATAATTATGGCTGTTCCTAAAATCCATTGGCGATCGTAGGTTAGTTTATCATGCTGTATAAAACACACAAAATCTCCTGAATCAATTACTTGCAATGGGTTTTTATTGTTTAGGTTAGAAAGTGTTATTAGCAACGTTTCGTTTCCTTTTAAACCATCTAAAGAAACAGTGTTTTTATAACCATACATTCCCGGCCATATCGAAGAAGTTTCTTGTGCGTCGTAATTATTTCCGTCTATTTTCCAGTTCTGGTAATTATAGCCCAAAAGGGAGTTTACCGGACCTTCGCTCACGATTTTGAAAGTCGTTTTTTCGATATTGTTTACAGTGTCATTGGCGATAATTCCGAGTCTGTTGATTTTATCCTCTTTTAATAAAGCAAAACCACCTAATCCTGCCGAATTTCCAACGGGAAAAATATCTCTTCCCCAATCGTACATCACGTGATAATTGTCTTCAACGGCACCTTTGCTGTTTATACCAACATCTTCCTGAGTAATTCCCGGCAATTTTTTCCCGAAAACGTCTTTAGAATTTCTTCCGTCTAAATAATGCCTAAAGCCTACTTTGTCGTTTTCCCAGGTTGGTCCGTCGGTTTGGTATTTTTGATATCCTAATTTTTTATGTACCTGATTTGCCATCAAAACTTCTTGTGTATCTGGATGAACCGGCATGTCTTTCCCTTCTCTTTTTCCAAAACGAACACTTGTTTTTATAAGGAATTTAGGATCTGTTTTCGACCATTTTAGTTCTAGGGTTTTGCTTTCGTTTGGAGAAAAATCAGCAACTAAAAATAATTCATCCCATTTTCCATCTCCATCCAGATCATTTACCTGCGCCGGAATTGTATCTTTTTTATAAATCAAAATTGGATATTGGCTTGCTGCATCTTTAATAGAAAGCTGATTTCTTTTGATTGAAATTGCTTTCTGAGACAATTCAATTTTTGAAGAATTCTTTAAAACAATTTTGTTTCCGGTTGCTTTTTGCTGTGCATTACTACTTGCAAAAATTACTATGGTTATTACCAGGGATAGATAGAATTTACTTTTCATTTTTTTGTTTGTTTATGCTGTTTGTTTGTGGTAACAATTTAGTCATTTTATACTATTTTAAAAATAAAAGCCGAAGCTGTTTCGTATTTTCCACCTTGTGAAGCGGTAAATAAATAGGTTGCTTTTCCATTTTGAAACAATAATTGCGGACGTTCCACACGGCCGTATCGGTTTAAATGTTTTGGTGCTTCGGGTTGTTTTATATATTTATCTAATGGCTGATAGGCTATTGAAGGATCGCTCCAGTGGATGCCATCATCAGAATCCATATAAAGTCCGTGATCGATGCCAAAAACGCCCATATCCCTGGCTAACATTTTAAATTTCTTGTTTTCATACCATACAAAAGCATCTTCGCATTGCTGGTTATTTCCTAGTTTAGAAAAATCAATTAGTGGATTATGTTGATACTTAACATAAGGTCCTTCTAAAGATTTTGAAATTGCCAACCCGTATTTTCTGTTTCCCTTGATTTCAAATTTTGGATGCACATAATTTTCTGTATCCAATGATTTATAATACAGCCAATATTCACCGTTTGGATGTTTTAAAAAAGATGGGTTTGTGGTTAAAAGATCGTCCCATTCTCCTTTTCCTCCCGGTAACAATAAAGGTTTATCTGGTCTTTTCCACGGGCCGTAAAGTGAATCTGAAGTTGCTAAACCAATGCGTTTGGTATCCATTTTTCCGTTAGAATTTCCCATAAAAAATAAGGCGTATTTTCCATCCACAAAATGAATACTTGGATTATGACAGGTTGTGGCATCCCAAAATCCTTCCCCACGCGGTGCCAAAATGGTGCTTATATATTCGTACGGTCCTTCGGGTTTATCGGCAACGGCATGCGCAATTTCTGAGCTATTGATCCAGCCGCTCATTCCTTTTGATTTTTTCCACCTTGAAAAAAATACATGGATTTTTCCATCCGGACCTTCTATCGGGCTGTTGCACCAAACATAATAATCTTCAAATTCGAGTGCACGACCAACTGGCCGAAGTCTTTTTTCAAAATCTGAAAGTTTTGGATCTTCCGAAAAAATATTGCTTCTGACGGGAAATGGCAAACATAAAGCCATTAACGCGAGGGAATTTCCGATTATAAATTTTCTTCTGTTCATTTTTAGATTTCAGATTTTAGACTTTAGATTTTAGGTTTATTACGCTGATTTGACAGATTAAGCAGATTTATATTAATCTTTTTAATCCTTTAATCTGTGGCTATATTTTATTTCTTCTCAACATTATTAACCCAATCATCTGTTCTGAAAGGCGATGCGGGCAGGTTTTCATTATTGAATAAATTTGGTTCGGGAACTGCTTTCCATGCAAAACGAACGGCTGCTGGATTTTTTACTTTTGATGAAGAAACTACAATTGTTTTTCCCTCAATTTTGGCGTCGGCGGGATAAAAAATTTGATCTTCTCCGGCGATTTCAAATTCTTTTAAAGTTTCGCCTTCTTTCTTCAAACCTGAATCGGCATAATCAAAAAACAACTGCACTTTTTGTTTCTTGATTTTCATATGATTGTAAATTGGTCCTGAATACACCAATTTAGCTTCGTTGTAGGTTTTGGCCCGAGCCAATAAAGCAAGGCGATGCCCAACGGTTTGTTTGTCTATTGGGTGAATGTTGTTTGCGTCACCAACGTCTGTGGTAACAGCCATTCCGCTATTTGGTATCGTTTTTAAAGAAAATAATTGTGCTTCGCGAATGTCGGGAGTTTGTCCTTTATGAGGTGTAATTTGTACATAATAAAAAGGGAAATCTCCTTGTTTCCAATCGTCTCGCCAGTTTTTTACCATTGCCGGAAAAAGTGTTCGGTATAAATTTGCCTGACCGGAATTGCTTTCGCCCTGATACCAAATTACACCTTTCATTGTATAATTAATTAAAGGGTATAACATCGCATTATAAAGCACATAAGAAGTTTTATTGGCTTCTTTTTTTGGCTTTTTTAATTCCAGTTTCGGAGCATTTGCAGCACTTGCTATTTGTTGGTTTATAGAAGCTAAATAATAAGCTTCGAGTTTTTCCTGATACAATTTTTCATTTTTAGCATCTTGCTGTAATATCGGCAAAAAGGAAATGTCTTTTTCCAACACATTTTGAGACGTCCAGGCTTCTGCTTTTGTTCCTCCCCATGAAGTGGAAATTAATCCTATTGGAACGTTTAGTTTTTGATACAATTCTCTTCCGAAGAAATAAGCCACTGCAGAAAATGTATTGATGCTTTCGGGCGAACATTGTTTCCATGAGCCAACTACCTCATCAAGAGGTTTTGGTGAGGCATTGATTAAAACCGTAAATAATCTGATATTGGGGAATGAGGCATTTTTAACTTCTTCCTGATAATTTTTAACTCCGGTTTTCCAGGTTCCTTCTTCTTTTCCCACGGGAAAATACATATTTGATTGTCCGGAACAGATCCAGACTTCGCCAATTAAAATATTATTAAGTACAATTTTGTTATTTGCGTTTATGGTAATTGTGTATCCTTTTTGGCTTCCACCTGGTGTATCAACGGTTACTTTCCATTTTCCATCGGCGTTTGCTGCCGTTTCTATTGCCGCATCTGACCATCCTAACTGAATGTTTATTTTTTCGTTTGGAGACGCCCATCCCCATAAATTAACTTTTGCATTTTGCTGCAAAACCATATTATCACTTACTAAAGAAGGTAGTTTGACCTGAGCTGTAAGGGAAAATTTCGCACTAAAAATCAATAAAAATAAAAGAAGCTTTTTTAAGTAAATCATCGGCATTGCGTTATTAAATCCTGAACTTTAAATTTAAAATAATTAAACACAAAAAGCATCCTGTGCTTTCCTGTTTATTTAGCATTAGAAAAATGCAAAAAAGCTGTCAAAAGAGACAGCTTTTTTCAAAAAAAACAAAATATAAAAAAAAATTGGGGGCAAAGTTTTTTTAGTCGTAACCTATATTCTGGTCATAAAGTCCCGGAACGGCAAGTATTTCAGATAACGGAATTGGGTAGATTAAAGCATTATTATCTATTGTTCTTATTTTTCCATCTGTATCTTCAACTGCTTTCCAGGCGTTCATGATTTCTACTGCTTTTCCTGATCTGATTAAATCGAACCATCTGTTTCCTTCAGAGAAAAATTCTTTTCTTCTTTCTGCAAACAATTCATCTAAGGTAATATTTGCAGCATTTGCCGTTACACCTGCTCTTGTTCTAACCTGATTTACAATGGCATCAACATCGGCCTGCGAGCCTCCGCCACCGTGAAGCGTACATTCGGCCATCATCATTAATACATCTGTATAGCGAATTACCATAAAGTCTACACCCCAGTCTTCACGACCGTTTCCATATCTTGTTGGATCAATATATTTTTTGAAAACCGGTAGTGTGTAACTTCCTTTATATGTTCCTGAAGCTACTGTATAACTTGTTGCTATACCAAAAGTTTTTCTTTTATCGTTTGCTGCAAACATGTTTAAGAACTCGGTAGAAATTTCTTTGGCTTCTAATGATCCCTGTGCTGATAAATTGAAAGAAGCAAAATAAGGTTCATAGCCTAGTTCGACCATGAAATTACCTCCTACACTAAGCGGTAAACTTTGAGTGTACGGAATAGTTAAAACATTTTCTTTGTTTGCATTTCCTTCTACTTTAAAAATAGCATCATAATCTGCTCCAAAAACGTATAAACCACTTGTTTTTATATCATTTAATTGCTGATAGGCTTTATCCCATTCGTTTAAGCCTAGTGTAGCGCCATCAATTCCGTAGGTTGGACTTGAGCGTGTCATGTAAACAAGGCCTAATAATGCTTTTGCTCCGTATTTAGAAACTCTTCCGTAGTTTGCAGCATCGTATGACGGAGGAAGATCAGGAATAGCCTGTTCAAGATCTGAGATTATAAAATCATAAACTTCTGTTACCGGAGTTCTTGGTATTTTGGCAGCTTCGGGAGCTGTCAATGTTCTTTCGATTAAAGGAACACGACCAAACCATCTGATTAAATCAAAATAACAAAATGCTCTTAGAAAACGGGCTTCGGCAGCCATTGCTGTTTTATCTGCAGGATTTGTAAAAATCTGATCTCCTTTTTCTGCAATTTTTTCAAGCAACTGATTTGCTTTATTTATCGCATTATAATTGCTTGTATACGCTTCTTTTATGTATGAATTTGAACTAATGTTGGTGTAAAAACTATTAATTCCTTCCCACTCTCTTGATGCGGTTGTAGTGGCATATAAATTATCGGATCTGGTTTCGCTTAAATTTAAAACCCTGTTGGCATAACCATAAGTTCCGGCACCATGAAAAGCTACAGAATAAGTTGCATTTCTGGCCTGTACGAAATCGCCCGGAGTAGCATAAAAATTCTCTATTGTTCCTTGAGACAAAGGCAACTGAGTCAATTCATCATTGCAAGAGGTAAAGGCAAATAATGCCAAAGCACTTGCAGCTAAATAAATATATTTTTTCATTTTCTTTTAATTAAAATTAATGTTAAGACCTAAAACAAGTGACTTTGCAAGAGGTGCTCCTCCATAATCTACCGGTACAGAAAAATCACTATTTGAACTTGCAGATGTATTTACGGCTTCCGGGTTGAAACCAACTTTGTATTTGTTCCAGTTGAACCAGTTTTCTGCGGTAATATAAAGTCTTGCATTGTCAATTCTGCTAAGGCTTTTTACAGCTTCTCTTAAGTTAAAACCTATTGAAATACTTCTGATACTTACATAATCTGATTTATACATCCAGTCAGAGTTTGCCTGATATCCAAATGAAGTTCTCCAGTTTCCTCTTACGGCCGGGTCAACGTCTAAAGAATTTTCTACAGATCCCATTCCGGTACGGTCAATGGCTCTTCCTGTCAATCCATAAACTGATCCTCCATTTTGTCCTTGTACCAAAATATTTAAATCAACATCTTTATATTTAAAAGTATTGGTGATTCCCCAAGTGTATTTTGGTGTTGGATTACCTAAATCTACACGATCTTCTGAGTTGATTTTTTTATCTCCGTTCTGGTCAATATATCTCGGATCTCCAAGAACTAGTTTGTTTCCTCCAATTGTAGTTCCGCCTCCATCAATATCAGCCTGCGTTACTACACCATTTTGCTGTAATCCGAAAATGGTATACATTGGTTTACCAACTTCTAATTTTATAAACGGAACTCCTCCATCAAACGAATTACTGATTTCAATTTTAGACTGATCCGGACCTAAAGCCAGGACTTTATTTTCGTTATGACTTATGTTTGCAGATGTTCTCCATTCGAAATTATTTGTTTTTACGTTTAAAGAGTTTATCTCAAATTCCCATCCCTGATTTTGGACTTCTCCAACATTGGTTAAATAACTTGTAAATCCGGTTGCTCCAACAATTGGAACTCTTAAAAGCAATTCGCTGTTGTTTTTTCTATATACTTCGAAAGTTCCTGAAAGTCTGTTTTTTATAAATCCGAAATCTATACCTGCATCAACGCTTCGTGATTCTTCCCAGTGTAAAGAAGGATTAGCAATAGATGATGCACCCTGACCAATTGCAGCTGCTCCGCCAATTGAATAATTATACGAGGCAAGAGTAGCATATGAAGCATAACTTCCAATATTATTACTTCCGTTAATACCTGTACTGGCTCTTAATTTCAAATCACTAAGCCAATCAACATCTTTCAAAAATTCTTCTTGTTTTACCCTCCAACCCAATGAAAGAGAAGGAAATACTCCCCATTGTCTGTCTGATCCAAATTTTGAAGAACCATCACGTCTGATACTGGCAGAAATCAGGTATTTTTCTTTGTAGTTGTATTGTAATCTGGCAAAATAAGAAAGCAATGTACTTTTTTCTGCATTTGTAGAACCTAATGATCCTGTTGGCAATGTTTCTACAGTAGAACTGTTGTAAAGTGCTCCTGATGACAAAGTAGATCTCATGATTTCATACGAGCTGAAAGACTGTCCTAAAAGCAAATTAAAATTATGATTTCCGATAGACTGATCGTAGTTTAAAGTATTTTCATTTACTAAATTTTGTCTTCTGTACGTATTGTAGGCTCCTCTAATACTTGCCTGAACATCGTTTGGTGTATAACTTTCATTGGTATTATCTGAGTTGTCAAAATTGATTGTGCTTTTAAACGTAAATCCTTTTGCAAATTGATAACTGGCATAAGTAGAAATCAAGGTTCTGTACATAGAGTTTTTTCCTGTTCTTGCCAACGCATTTAGCATATTGGTTGTACTGCTTCCCCAGGCATATCTTGTGGTGTATTTTTCTCCGGCAGCATTTGATGCACTTTCAAAAACAGGAGTCGCAGTAAGGGCTTTAAACAATGTATTGTCTTTACCTTCAACACCCGGATCATTTTTTACAGAATATGAAGGTGCTATATTGATTCCCATTTTAAAAGTATCTGATAGCTTAACATCAACGTTTGCTCTGGCAGAAAATAAAGTATAATCAGTACCTACGATATATCCTGTATTTTTTTGATAATTGGCAGATACGTAATAATTTACGGCTTCTGTCGCTCCCGAAACAGATAATTGATAGTTGCTAAATTCTCCTGTGCGGAAAACTTTATCCTGCCAATCGATATAATCTAACCCAGGATGTCCCGGCATATCCCATCTGTCATCATACAAATAGGTGAAGTATCTTGAATTTGCAGTTGTAAGCGGAGCGGTTGGGTTTACTGCATTATAAGCTGCAATACGCTGCGCCGTGTTTTGACTCGCTGATGCACCTGCAATACCAGAACCAACCCATTGTGAATCGATCATGGTTTTGGCTCTGCCAATCCATTCTTCTGACGATAACATATCTACTCTGTTGGCTTCTTTATTAACCCCTCCGTAAGTGTTAAACGTAAATTTTGGTTTTCCTATTTTACCTCTTTTTGTGGTAATTAATACAACTCCGTTTGAGGCTCTTGATCCGTAGATTGCTGCTGCTGCGGCATCTTTTAATACTTCGATCGAAGCCACATCATTTGGGTTCATATTATCGAGCGGACTACCACTTGAAAAACCTCCGTTGCTGTTTGATCCCTCGGTATAAATTGGAAATCCATCTACCACATACAGCGGTTCGTTTCCTGCCGTGATAGAACCTGCTCCACGAATTTCGATACTAAAAGGCTGTCCCGGCAAACCTGTAGTTTGCTTAACACGAACTCCGGCTACCTGCCCTACTAATCCCTGATCGATTCTTGAAATAGGCCTTTCGGTAAAATTCTCTGTTTTAATACCCGAAATCGCTCCGGTTGTTAATTTTTTCTTTTGAGTTCCGTATCCAATAACTACAACTTCATTTAAATTTGAACTTTCAGTATCTAAAACAATGTTGTAAGTATTTGAAGGTCCAATTTTTACTTCTTTGGTTACAAAACCTATGAAAGAAAAAACCAGCGTTTCTCCTTCTGAAACCTTAACACTGTATTTACCATCAAAATCGGTACTGGCCGCTCTTTTTGTACCTTTTACAAATACATTGGCTCCCGGTACCGAGAGTTTGGACGGATCTGTAACTGTTCCTGTAACCACTTTTTCTTGCGCATAACCCACAGAATGGAATAATCCAAACAGGGCTATAATCAGCAATAGATTAAAATTATTTTTCATAAAAAGTTTAATTTGGTTAATTAATTAGTTTAACCAAATTTATTTAGAAGGGAATCGCACAGCATCCTGTAGTATCCTGCTAACTATCAATATCTTATATTTTTATTTGTATTTTATTTAACAAAAAAGCAATATAAGTAACTGATTTACAATACGAAAAATATAAATATCATATTAAAAATTTTATGCATTTATTTTTTTTAAATCCGTATTGAAATTCGTATAAATATAAATTATGATAAAAATATTAGCCAATTTTAAGATTATTTCATATTTCAAACAGGACGCTACAGGATGGCAATTTCAAGAAGGACTTTTACTTTTACTTTATTGGATAATCATCTTTTGAATCTTAAATAATGAGACTAATCAAAACCTATTTTTTTATATTTTTTTGCTTCGTATTGAGTTTTCATTCTTTTGCACAGAAAAAGTCTGAATCTCCCTGGCCAAATTCCAGCAATATCAATCAGCCATGGGCACGTTGGTGGTGGATGGGAAGTGCGGTTGATAAGCCAAATTTGAAGAAAAGTCTTTTAGATTTTCATAATGCCGGAATTGGTGGTGTAGAAATAACTCCCATTTATGGCGTAAAAGGAGAAGAAAATAATTTTATAGATTATCTGTCTCCAAAATGGTTAGAAATGCTGGATTATACCATTCAGATTTCAGACAGTCTTCATATGCAGGTAGATATGGTTTTAGGAACCGGCTGGCCTTATGGCGGATCTCATGTTACACTGCAAAATGCCGCAACTAAACTAATTATCGAAAAATATCAGCTTAAAAAAAATGAAACTATTGACAAGAATATAGCACTCGAAAACACAAAAGAAAAAATACCTACCGAGCTTTTGTATGTTGTCGCTTATGGAAATGACGGAAGTTATGTAAACTTAACAGATTTGTTAAAAGATAAAAATTCAAAAGTAAACGACAAAGGAATTGAAGGAAATCCTGTTTCGCTGCAGAATCCGCTAAAACCAAATAAATTAAAATGGAAAGCTGTTAAAACAGATTATACAATATATGCTGTTTTTAGCGGTAAAACCGGTCAACAGGTTAAAAGAGCGGCTCCAGGAGGAAGCGGTTATACCTTAGATCATTATTCTGAGGAAGCTTTAAACGCTTATGTTGTTCCTTTTAATACAGCTTTTAAAGGTCGTGAAGGAAAAATAAGAGCTATTTTTAATGATAGTTATGAAGTTTACGGAACCGATTTTACTCCGAAATTCTTTGAGGAATTTAAAACTTTAAGAGGTTATGATTTAAAACAACAAATGCCTCTTTTACTAAACGAAACCGATAACGAAATTGGTAACCGAATAAGAAGTGATTACAAACAAACGATTGCCGATTTATTACTCAATAAATTTGACAAACCATGGACAGCATGGGCAAATTCCAAAAACTTTAAAACAAAACTGCAGGCGCACGGTTCTCCCGGAAACCTGATCGATTTGTACGCTTCGGCAGATATTCCTGAATGTGAAACTTTTGGTTCTATGCCTTTTGATATTCCGGGTTTTAGACGCGAGAAAGATGACATCCGCGAAGGCGATGCTGATCCGGTCATGCTAAAATTCTCTTCATCGGCGGCACATATTTCAGGAAAAAATCTGGTTTCGTCTGAGACTTTTACATGGTTGAGAGAACATTTTAAAACGGCTTTGTCACAATGCAAACCAGAAGCGGAAGATTTGATGCTAAACGGCGTGAATCATATTTTTCTACACGGTTCTACTTATTCGCCAACAAGAGCTGCATGGCCGGGCTGGCAATTTTATGCTTCGGTAAATTTTAATGCCAATAATAGTATTTGGGAAGATGCTCCTGCCCTTTTTTCTTACATTTCGAATTGTCAATCGTTATTGCAACAGGGAAAACCAGATAATGAAATTTTGCTTTACTGGCCTATTTTTGATGTTTGGGATAAATACCAAAAAGGCAATTTATTTTTTCAATTTAAAATACATTCGTTATCAGAATGGTTATATGGAACATCTTTTTATGATACTACAAAAAGCCTTTTGAAAAAAGGATATGGAGTTGATTTTATATCGGATAACTTTATTAATGAAGCAAAGGTTATTGAAGGAAAGATCAGTTTGCCGGGTGGAACTTTTAAGTCATTAATTATTCCGTCCTGTAAAAAAATGCCACTTGCCACTTTACAAAAATTAATAGCCTTAAAAAAACAAGGTGCAATTATTATTTTTGAAGGATTACCGGAATCTGTTCCCGGATTTAATGATTATAAAAAACAGGAACAAGAACTTCAAAATCTTTTAAAAAAGAATAATGAATTTGTAAAACCGGTTTCGGATATTTTTATTGCTTTAGAAAATGCAAAAATACAGCCGGAAACACTTGTAAATTCTGGTTTAAAATTCATAAGAAGAGATGTTGACGGAGAAAAAATCTATTATTTGGTAAACCATACTCCTAAAACAGTTGATGAATTTATTCCGTTACAAATTGGAAATAAAGAAGTTATTATTCTGGATCCATTAACGAAAGAAGCTGGAAATACAATTGTAAAAAAATCCAATACGAATACTTTAGTAAAAATTAAAATTGAACCGGGACAATCTTATTTTTTAAAAACAGAAAATACGGCTTCTCAAAAAAAATGGAATTATTATAAACCTGTAACTGAAGCTATTTCTTTAAAAGGAAACTGGAAAATTAACTTTGACAAAGGCGGACCAAAATTACCAACAAGCGCAACAATTTCAACTCTGGAATCCTGGACAAAATTAAGTCCGGATGCTGAAGCTTTTTCGGGATCTGCAACTTACTCTTTGGAATTTGAAAATCCGAATAATAAAATAGAAAACTGGAGTTTGAATTTAGGAGATGTGCGCGAAAGTGCAAAAGTCTGGCTTAATGATGAATTTATCGGAACCGCATGGTCTGTTCCTTACAAGCTGAATATCAAAAATTTAAAATCCGGAAAAAACATTTTAAAAATACAGGTCACCAATCTTTCTGCCAACAGAATCAGGGATAAAGAACTAAAAGGCGAAGAATGGAAGATTTTTTACGAAATAAATATGGTTGATAAGGATTATAAAAAATTTGACGCCACAAAATGGAATCCAATGCCTTCGGGATTATTGGGGTCGGTTACGATTACGCCATTAAAACTACAAACTAATTAACCGAATATAAGATGAAAAAATTACTTTTAAGCTTTACGATATGCTTTTTGTATACCAATATAATAAGTGCACAACAGCCATTTGATAAAAAATTAGTACTAAAACAAATGATTTTGGCGAATGATTATTTTATGCAAAAATGGCCTGAAACCGGTAAAACTATCATTACCAACAAAGAACGCCCAAGTAACATCTGGACACGCGGTGTTTATTATGAAGGATTAATGGCATTGCATGAAATTTTTCCTAAAGATGCTTATTATGATTATGCTTATTCGTGGGCTGAATTTCATAAATGGGGATTTAATGGCGGAAACACGACTCGCAATGCTGATAATTATTGCGCTGCACAAACCTATATCGATTTATATAATTTAGAACCTGATACTAAAAAATTAAAAAATACAATTGCAAATACAAATATGCTTTTGAACACTCCACAATTAGACGATTGGTCGTGGATTGATGCGATACAGATGGGAATGCCTGTTTTTGCCAAAATGGGTGTTTTAGAAAAAGACAATCGCTATTTCGAAAAAATGTATCAAATGTATATGTACACCCGAAATAATCATGGCGATCACGGTTTGTTTAATGTAAAAGATGGTTTGTGGTGGCGTGATGCCGATTTTGATCCCCCATATAAAGAACCAAACGGCGAAGATTGTTATTGGAGCCGTGGCAATGGCTGGGTAATTGCAGCTTTGGCAAAAGTATTAACCATAATTCCTGAAAACGCGCCACACAGAGAACAATATGTAAAAGATTTAAAATTGATGGCTGCAGCATTGATTCCTATTCAAAGACCTGATGGATTCTGGAATGTAAGTTTGCATGATCCAACAAATTACGGGGGCAAAGAATTATCAGGAACAGCATTATTTGTTTATGGAATAACTTATGGCATTAACAACGGAATTTTGAAAAAGGAAACTTATTTACCTATTATTCAAAAAGCATGGAATGCCATGACTACGGAAGGTTTACAGCCAAACGGTTTTCTGGCATATTTACAATCCACAGGAAAAGAACCAAAAGATGGTCAGCCGGTAACTAATGATAAAATTCCGGATTTTGAAGATTATGGATTGGGATGTTTTTTACTCGCCGGTTCAGAAATTTATAAAATGAAATAAAAAAGTTTCATTAATTCAAAAAGCCCATTCCTTTCGGTTTGGGCATTTTTTTAGTCTTACAACTTTAGTTGCTTTTGCTTATTATTTAAGAGTAGGTAATAAATTAACCGGCATTCGCTATTACTAATTTTTTAATCGAAGTATAAGATTGATTTTTCTGTGCATAAAAATTAGAAAAACCAGATTCAGACACTTGTTGTTTAAAACCTAATGTGCTTTTAAAACTAGATTTTAAATCGTTCATGATTTCATTTCTGGTCTTTGAACCGTCTAATAGAAGCAAATCATTAAAATCTTCTAAGAAAATTAAATCTGTGTATAATTTTTTATTAAAAATACATACTAAGATATTGATTCCTTTTTTGTAAAATTTAAAAAATTCGATCAATTCAAACTTATTGTAAATGACAAGAACTATCCTGTCGAAATTTATTATTTGATCTTCTGTATGGTCTAAGGCCGTACTATCAGTAAATTCAAACTCATTACTAAATTTTCGCTTAAACATTTTCATGAAAACTTTTTTGTTGTCACATACTAAAATATTCTTCTTTCCCATCTTTATATTTTTTATTATTCTTCAATAATAAAACTGAATTAATAAGGTCTTCCGGTTTGGTTATTTAGTTTCAAATAAAATAAATAAGCAATTATTACATTTTTGTAATCTCAATTACATTACGTTCTACAAATGCAATTAATTCATTTATATTTCTGCCGTTATTAAATTTATTCGAAATGGATATGATATGATGATCATCATCTTTTACATATAAAAAGAAAAAATCTTTGGTCAGAACAGCTCTTTCTATCTGGCTCCATTTATGTGCAAAAGCTCCTGTACCTGTTGTCGATATTATTCCGTTTACATTAGATGTTAAAGTATTGCCTGCCAAGTTTATATCATTTGTAGTTCCTGCTGCGATTGCAGAAGTCAAATCTATTGCATTACTTACAACACCATTAATAGTTGAAGTTATGGTATTGCCTGATGTATCTAAAATATTTGTATTAATAATCGGAACTGCTGTTCCCGTTATTCCATTTACTATGGTGCTTAAATCATTTGCAAAACTCGTATTAGAGACCGTTGTCGCCGAATTAATAGCGTTAGGAGTCAATAATGTTCCTCCATCTGTTCCAACTGTCAATATATTATCTGCATCATTACTTCTTAAAATAGCGGTCTGGCTATCTGCATTTTCATTAGTATAAGTAATGATCCCTGTAATGGGATCTTGTAACATATTGGTCGTTGTTTCTCCTTCATTAATAACAGAAGTTAAATCTATTGTATTACTGGCAATTCCGTTTATAGTTGCAGTTAAAGAATTACCAGATGCAGTCAAAACATTGGTATTAATTATCGGAATTGCTGTTCCTATTACTCCATTTACAGTGGTACTTAAATCATTTCCGGAACTTGTGTTAGAAACTGTTGTAGCTGAAGTAATTGCAGAAGGAGTCAATAATGCTCCACCATCTGTTCCAACTGTTATAATATTTGCTGCATCTGTACTTCTAACTTGTGAAATAAAAGCTGTCCCAGCTTCATTATTATAAGTGATCGCTCCTGATGTCAGATTTTGAGATAAGGTAGTAACGGTTTCCTGATCTTGTATAACATTAGTTAGTTCCGTTACAAAAGTAGGATCATTTAATATCGTCGATGCATTGCTTATAACATCATCAATAACATCAATTGTTGATGTAATATTATCCTCATTGGTATAAACATACTGCCCGTTGTTTAGAGGATTTTTATCTAAAGTAGTAAGGGTTTCGCTTGCTTTAATAATTGAGGTAATATCAATAACCTGCGTAGTTCCCGTATTGTCAACATAACTAAACTGATTGGTCGTCGAATCAAAAGTCACATTTCCTTCTGTATTATTTGAAATTTGCTCCAAAATATTCGTTACCGTCGGATCATTAAAAATAGACGATGCATTGGTGATAACATCCCCAACAACATCAATGTTCACATCTGTCCCTATTTCATTTTTATACGTATAAGATCCTGCTCCGTTATTGGTAAGGGTGGTCAGGGTTTCGCTTGCTTTAATGATTGTGGTAATGTCTACAACCTGGGTAGTTCCCGTATTATCAACATAACTAAACTGATTGGTCGTAGAATCAAAAGTCACATTCCCTTCTGTATTATTTGAAATTTGCTCCAGAATATTCGTTACCGCCGGATCATTAAAAATGGAAGATGCATTGGTGATAACATCCCCAACAACATCAATGTTGACATCTGTCCCTATTTCATTTTTATACGTATAAGATCCTGCCCCATTATTGGTAAGGGTCGTCAGGGTTTCGCTTGCTTTAATGATTGTGGTAATATCAACAACTTGTGTAGTCCCAGTATTGTCAACATAACTAAACTGATTGGTGGTCGAATCAAAAGTCACATTCCCTTCCGTATTGTTTGAAATTTGCTCCAGAATATTGGTGACCGCAGGATCATTAAAAATGAACGATGCATTGCTGATAACATCCCCGACAACATCAATGTTGACATCTGTCCCTATTTCATTTTTATACGTATAAGAACCTGCTCCGTTATTTGTAAGGGTGGTCAGGGTTTCGCTTGCTTTAATGATTGAGGTAATATCAACAACTTGCGTAGTTCCCGTATTGTCAACATAACTAAACTGATTGGTCGTCGAATCAAAAGTTACATTTCCTTCTGTATTATTTGAAATTTGTTCGAGAATATTGGTGACCGCAGGATCATTAAAAATAGATGATGCGTTGGTGATAACATCCCCGATAATATCAATATTGACATCTGTTCCTATTTCATTTTTATAAGTATAAGAACCTGCTCCGTTATTGGTAAGGGTCGTCAGGGTTTCGCTTGCTTTAATGATTGTGGTAATATCAACAACTTGTGTAGTCCCAGTATTGTCAACATAACTAAACTGATTGGTGGTCGAATCAAAAGTCACATTCCCCTCTGTATTGTTTGAAATTTGCTCCAGAATATTGGTGACCGCAGGATCATTAAAAATAGATGATGCATTGGTAATAACATCCCCCACAACATCAATGTTCACATCTGTCCCTATTTCATTTTTATAAGTATAAGAACCTGCTCCGTTGTTGGTAAGGGTCGTCAGGGTTTCGCTTGCTTTTATGATCGAGGTAATATCGATAACCTGCGTAGTTCCCGTATTGTCAACATAACTAAATTGTTGATTAGTGGGATTATAAACAACCGTACCCGGACTTATAGTGATTTCATTTGAGATTACAACTCTATTCCATTTATTGTCATACCAATAGTAATATCCCGGTTTTATATCTGAAATAGTAGCCGTATTAAATACTAATAAGCTATTTACATTGCCAGTTACAATTGTAGTCGTATCAGTTGAACCTGTTAAGCTAATTCTGGGAATCAACAAACCTTTATCATTTGCTACAATCTCTAATTGACTAGACGCATTAGGCATTGGTGTTCCAATACCAACCTGAGAATAAGCTGTATAACTACATAAAATTAATATAACGGAGAGTAATTTATTCTTCATGAGATTCAATTATTAGGGTTATCAAACAATTTTATTACACAGAAAAAAGTTGGCAGAAAATGATACAGATGCTGATAGTTGATGCTTTACATAAAGCATCTTTAAAGCTCATCTTTGAATAAGATGTTAAACGGCGGTAATAATTTAAAAAACAAAAAAAAATCGTCGCAAATACGAAAAGACAACATGTTACTAAAATAACACATCTTAAAAATCTTAGAAAAATACAAGTGGGGAAATTGTATCTCTAATCGATATTCAATTTAATGGCGTAGATAAAATTAAGGGAGTTAAGGCCTGGGCAGGAATGAAACCATTCTTGAAGTTCAGAATTAACTTACTTTAATCATTAGTAAGTGTAAAAATAATAAATTTTAAAATACTAACAATCAAATATTTAAGTTTTTATTCATAAATAAAAACTTATAATTAATTTATTGTTCTTTTTAGTTTTCATAATCATTTTAAAGAAATGATTTAATTATAGAAAAATAAATACACATAGTCATCTTAACATGAGCAATAAGAAACAAAAAAGGAGAAGACTAAGTCTTCTCCCTTAAAAAATTTAAAATATTATTTTTTTAATATTTTAAATAAAAAAATAAACTAACCACCAAAAAAAATGAGAGCCCAAGTTCTCTCATTTTTCGAAAATTACTAAAATATTTGAAAACCCGTCAATATTTAGAAGTGCAAATATCCAAATAATTTCAAATTGCTACTAGACCTAAAAATTATTGCTATAATAAATTAAGACATTCTTTTTGTTTGTTTTAAGCATAACGTCTTCAATTTAAAACTAAAAATTAAGGTTACAAAATTATTTAATTCCTGTTTTTAGTTTTTCCAAAGATGAATCTTGTATTGTTTTAATTTGATCTACAACAATTTGAGCAATTTTCGTCGCACCTAATAAAGAAAGATGTGTATCATCGGCCTTATCCTTATCATAATAAGCCTTTTCGCCAGCTTTAAAATGTAAATGCAATTGTTTTGATTTTTCAGGACCATAAGACTGCTCCAATAATTCGGTAAGATACTCCAAATCAATAAAAGGCACTTTATATTCCTGTGCTATTAATCTGGTTTCCAAAGGATATTCTCCATGTGTGGGCACTAAAACTCCTTTTTCATTAAAATTACGTCTGGTGATAGAAGTCAGCAATATCGGAATGGCTCCTTTTTCTCTGCTCTCTTTTACAAACTTAATCAAATTGTATCTGTAGCTCGTATGCGGATTTGTAAACCTTGTAGAATCTTCTATTTTTTCATCATTATGTCCAAATTCTATAAAAACATAATCTCCTTTTTTTAATTTTTTATAAATCGAATCCCAGCGTTTTTCATTGATAAAACTTTTAGTACTTCTGCCATTTACAGCTTTATTTTCGATAACAATATTATCTTTAAAAAAAGGCTGTAAAACCTGCGCCCATCCATGCTCCGGATTACGATCCGGATCTTTTTTGTTTGCCATTGTAGAATCTCCAATGGTATAAACAGTTGTTTTTTGCGCAAAACAAATAGTAGATATTAAACAGATTATTATTAATTTATATTTCATTGTTTTGTATTATTTGAATATTAGACACTTTTAAGTAAGTCAATAAAAACCTCTGCAACTTTGAACCTTTGCCCCTTTGAACCTCAAAAAAAAAACTATTTCGCTGCAGAAGGAACAGTAGCTCTCTTGCCAATAAAAACATCGGTCATTAAAACATTTTCAGCATTTTCATTTGAAATGGCGTTTTTAGCCGATTTAATTTCAATATTTTTCAAAGATATATTTCGGATTTTTTTCTCCGGAAATCCCTGAATTACAATTCCGGATTCTGATGCTTTATTACACTTAATATTCGAAAAATGAATATTTGAAATATCAGATTGATAGCCACTTCCTTCTCCATGATAATTGGCTGTCATATACAAACAATCTTCTACCTCGTCTAATTGTATATTTCGAACAAAAATGTTTTTTATATAACCACCGCGATCTGCATTTGTTTTGATGTAAATTCCGCGTTTTAAATATCCGACCGTTTTACAATTTTCAACATACACATTCTGAATTCCGGCTGACATTTCGCTGCCTAAAACAACGCCGTGAAGTCCTTTAAAATTACAATTTCTAATTACAATATTCTGGCTTGGCGTGGCAGAATTTGCTCTTCCTTCATGATCCCTACCGGCTTTTATGGCAACATTATCATCACCATTATCAAAAGTTACATTTTCGATCAAAACATCTTTCGCGTATTCAGGATCAATACCATCGTTATTATAATTCCGCGATTTATAACTTATTCCGCGAACTGTAATGCTTTCAGATTTTAAAAGATGCAAACACCAAAATGGTGAATTTTCGATACGAACGTTCTCAACCAAAATATTTTTGCACTTAAAAAACTGAATCATTTGCGGTCGTAAAAAATAACCTTCACCAAACTTTCTGTCTTTTAAAGCAGCATTATTATGATTCATCTCGCGACTCAAATCTTTTCCCTTTGCTTCTTTAGCCTTAAAAGTTTTCCAGGTTTTGCCTCCTTCTCCATCAATTGTTCCTTCGCCGGTTATAGCGATATTATTGCATTCGTAAGCATAAATCAACGGACTGTAATTGTACAAAATGGTACCTTCCCAACTTGTTAAAACCAACGGCAAATAATCCTGAGGATTATCGCTAAACTTAATTTTTGCCCCTTTTTCAATTTTAAGATTAACGTTGCTTACAAAATGAATTGGCCCATTAATCTTATAAATTCCTTTAGGCACTATAATCGTTCCGCCATTGTTCTTTTTACACAGTGCCATGGCTTTGTCAAATGCAGCTTTATTATTTGTTACAGAATCGCCTTTCGCTCCTAATTTTGCAATATTTATTTGATACGCAGGAAAAACAGGCAATTGAATTCTGTTTACAATTGAATCGACTTTTGCAGTTGGAAATTCACTATTCTGTGCAAATGAACTTATGCAAATCAACAGAAAGATAAAATACTTTAAATTCATATTTATTATTTAATATATTGTCCACGGGTTTTAACGGATTAAACGGGTTTCCGCAGGTTTATTTTCTAAATTTCAGTGATGAAAAATCAGCGTAAGCCCGTTTAATCCGCACAATCCGCGGGCTTATTTTTATTTCGAATACCAATTAGCAATCGAATCTTTTAAAATGTTTTCGATTGTATATTTTTCAGCTTCTTTTTTAGTAAGCTGATGCGACCATGAAACCCTGTTTTTCGGCTGAAAACCTTCGCCTTTACAATTGTATTCTGCATAAAAAGCATTTTTTTCAGCATCGGGTTTAGACCAGTTTTCCCAGCCTTCGGGTTTAATATGTTTTCCCATATCACAATTTATAAAAACCGTTTTAGCATAAATTCTCCAGGGTCTTCCCAGATAAACGGCCGTGGCTTCAGGATTTGCAGTGAGTTTACAATTCTTAAAAACAAATCCAAACGGAGTTCTCTCGGGTGTTGAAGCAGCCGTAATATACGAACTTTTGATGCTTCTAATTTCACAATTTTCGAATAAAGCAGTGGCACCTCCAAAAATAAAATCGGTTGTGCCTTCGATATAACAATCCTTAAAATACTGTTTTGATTCTTTTCCTGATAAGTATAAAGTGTCCTGATTTCCTAAGATATTACAATTTGAAACTTGCGCACGATTCCCCACAACTGACAACGCAATTGCCTGTCCATTATCTCCTGAAGTATTTTTAATGGTTAAGTTGGATGCCGAAAAATCATCGCCTTCTACCAAAACAGTAGACGTGTAAAAAGTACTATTTCGACCTAAATTAATTTTCTTAAAGTTATCGTCAAAAGCAATAATCGTGTTTTCTTTGCTTTCTCCTAATAATGTCAAATGCGTATTCCACTCAGGAATACGCACTTTTTCATTATAAATTCCGTTTTTTATATTTATGATTACTTTTTCATAAGGAAAAGAAGGACTTGCGTTTATCGCATCCTGAATTTTAGTAAAATCGCCAGAACCATCTTGTGCAACGGTTATGAAATTATCTTTTTTTTTTGAAGAAGTTTCTACAGACGAAACTTTTACGCCGTTTTTAATCGCCCAGGCCGAATATTTCTTCAATACTTCTTTGGGTGCGTCAGAATACCAGGCGTAACCATTTCGTCTTTCAGATCCAATTTGATCCAAAGATTTTTTTCTAATTCCGTCACGGTCACAAAAGAAAGGCTCATTGGTTTCTAAATCCATAAATCTAGCCCAAATAGGTGCTGCATTTGTTGTCGGAATCATCTTTTTATCTATGATTTTTCCCGCATCATTTAGCACTCTTTTTTCTTCCAGATTCGTGATTTTCGTTTTTTCAAACCAATCGTGAGCGCTTTTAATCGAAGTAATAATTTCTGGTGAAGGTTTTTCGATCGACATCAAAAGCAACACAATTTTTGCCGATTCAAAACCGCTTAACGATACCAATTCAAAAGCTCTGGCATTCGCAGGAGCCAAAGTAACTTCGTCATGTTGCGCACACCAGCCTGTTAAAACACCATTTTGTTTGTATTGTGTTTTTAAAATACAATCTATTCCTTTATCAAATGATTTTTTAGTTTTTTCGACAATATCTTTTGATGGTTTTATGCTGTAATAATCAGACTCTTCGCTGATTTCTTTCATAATATTCAAAATATTTACCATCGAATTATCATTGTATGTAATGTGCGTGTAATATCCTTTTTTTAAAGGAAAAAACTGCGGCCATCCACCATTATCATATTGTGCTTCAAGCAAATAATTTAGTCCTTTTAAGAACGATACTTTATATCGTTCATCCTTAACCTGAGCATACATTTTAGACATAAAAAGCATTTCCTGACACGTTGCACCGTTGTCAGTTGTTATTTCATGCAAATCACTTTTCAGCTCAATCAGTTTTTGTTTTTCTGTTTCAGAAAGCGCATTTTGCATTTGGATATTTTTTGGCCATCCACCAATATTTCGCTGGTAAAGCAATACATTTTCTGCAATAGTTTTCGCTTCTGCTGTGGCAAACCATGATGCATCGTTTTTACGAATAACATCCGGCCAGTTTTTATAGGTGTTTTGGGCATTTAAGCCTAAACTAACAACAAACAGAAAAACCAATATTGTTTTATTTAATTGAATCATTTTCATTTTATTTAGTAATTCTAAACCAATCGACTGCAACATTTCCTGAATCGTTTGTCACTTTTTCGCTCAAGGCAAAAAGTCCAACTTTGGCACCAATCCATTTCCCTTCTTTTGATGTAAAATCGGTTCCAATGGCTTCATATTTTTTATCATCTAAGCTATAGAAAAAACTGCAAATCCCGCCTTTTTTCACTTTTACACGCAGGTAAATCGTATTGTTTTTTATTAAAACAGGAACCGTTTCTGTTTCAGAAACTTTTTTATCAAAAGTTCCCGTTTTCTGATTCAGATATAATTTCCCATTATCATTTTTAAGACATAAATAACTGTAATCTAAACCCATTATCAAAAGACCTGTTGATTCTCCATTTAAGCGTGCATTAAAAGTGAGTTTTGTTGTTGTTGTGAATTCTTCTGCAGGAAACTTTTGCAGTAATAAATTTGGTGCTTCAAATATTTTATTACTCTCTTTGATGGTTGGCACACAAAACAAATTCAGATATCCTAAACTTGTCGGAAATCCCCAGTTTATTTGGGCATTTGCCTGCCATTGCCATTGCAAACCTAATTTTGGCAAATTAAACTCATCCGATTCTGCAGGAGTTTCTATTGGATATTTCTTTCCAACATTTGGTTTCTTATAAGTCGTAACCGGTTCTCCTATTCCATTTTTGTCAAAATCCTGTCCCATAACAGGCCAGTCATTTTCCCATTTCATAGGCTGAAGATGCACAATTCTTCCATAAGCACCTTTATCCTGAAAATGTATAAACCAATCCTCACCAGTTTGTGTTTGAACCCATGCACCCTGATGTGGTCCGTTTATATTGGTTTTTCCCTGCTCTAATACTTTTTTGGTCTCATAAGGTCCAAAAACATTTTTAGATCTCAAGATGGTTTGCCATCCTGTAGGAACTCCTCCTGCCGGAGCAAAAATGTAATAATAATTGTTTCTTTTATAAAATTTTGGCCCTTCAATAGTTCCTTCACTTTCATGTCCGTCAATCACCATAACTTCGTCATTATTCGCAACCGTTCCTTCCGTATTCATGGTGCAAACTACAATCAAACTTTTAATTTTTGCACGGCTGCCCGCAAAGGCATGAACGAGATAATTTTTTCCGTCATCATCCCATAACGGACTCGGATCTATTAATCCGGAACCGGCTTTTACCAAAACAGGTTCAGACCATGGGCCTTCTGCTTTTTTGGCTTTTATCATATAAATCCCAAAATCAGGATCCGGATAATAAATATAAAATTCATTATTATGAAAAGTTATACTCGGTGCCCAAACGCCATTGCCATGCTGCACTTTATCAAAAGTTTCTACAGGAATTTGTTTAGTTAAGGCATAGCCAATAATTTTCCAGTTTACTAAATCTTTAGAATGCAAAATGGGTAATCCCGGAATGCAATTGAAAGACGATGCCGTCATATAAAAATCATCACCTACCCTAACGGCATCCGGATCTGAATAATCAGCATGAATTATTGGGTTCGTATACGTTCCATCTCCATTATCCGGCACCCAAACCTGAGCAAAATTCTCTTGTATGGAAAAAACCGATAATAATAGAAAAATGATTTTTATATTTTTCATTCTTTGGCAATTAAAAATAATTCAATAATTAGATTTTGTCATTTCGAGGAACGAGAAATCACATAACGGATTTTCGGTTCGTTGCTCTCTGGATGTGATTTCTCCTTCGTCGAAATGACACAACTTTATCTTTATTCTTGACCCTTTGTCGTTACGTGTTACTCATAATTCATAATTCATAACTCTTAACAAACTATCTATTCAACTCTAAAGCAGCCAGAATAAAAGGACCAGTTGCTTTAGGATCGTTGTCTTTTTTTCTTTCGTTTACATAATAATCATAAGATCCATCTCTGTACGGAGTACCACCTAAACCTGCAACCTGACAGCAATTTGTCAATGTAATTCCTCCATCTTCGTCTACTTTTTTGATTAAGACTTTAGTCAGACCATCAAAAGCTTTGTTGGCCAGTTTTTTGTATTTTGCAGGCAAATATCCTTTGTTTGCTCCTTTTGCAAAAGCATAAGCAAACATCGAAGATCCTGAAGCTTCAAGGTAATTTCCTTTTTCTCCTCCTTTATCCGTAACCTGATACCATAAACCTGATTTTTTATCCTGAAATTTCTCCAAAGCTGCCGAAGCATTATTTAAATACTTTACCAATTCTTTTTGTTTTGGATGGTCTTTTGGCATATAATCCAGAACGTCAACCAAAGCCATCATATACCAGCCTAAAGCTCTTGACCAAAAGTTTGGCGAATTTCCTGTTTCTTTATTGGCCCATGGCATTTGTTTGCTTTCATCCCAACCGTGGTATAATAAACCTGTTTTGGGATCTGTTGCATGTAGTTGAATCAATTCAAATTGTTTTGCAATATCATCAAAACTTTTTCCTCCTTCAAAAGTAGCCGTGTATTGTGCGTAAAATGGTTCTCCCATATACAAACCGTCCAGCCACATTTGGTTTGGATAAATTTGTTTGTGCCAAAATCCTCCGCTTGCAGTTCTTGGCTGTTCAGCCAATTGTTTACGTACTAATTGTAAAGCTTTCAAATATTTATCTTCTTTTGATTCGGCATAAATATCAAAAAGCAAACGCCCCGGTACCACCAAATCGATATTGTATTTATCAAATTCATAGGTTTTAATAGTTCCGTCAGCTTGAACCAATTCATCTACATAACCTCTTATGTAAGCTTTGTAACGAGGATCAGGATTTTTTTTGTTCAGCTCTTCTATAGAATGCAAAACCAGGGCATGAACATAGTCCCACTTCGGTTTTTTAGAATCGTCAATCATATAAGCTTCGGGGTGACGTTTCATCAATGTTAGAGCCATTTTATCAGACCATTTTAAATCTTTAGAAATAACTATTTCTTTTTTTGAAGGTTCCTGCGAAACCACTTTACAACTTGTAAAAGCCATGGCGCAAACTAATAAAACCGACACAAAATAACCTTGCTTTCTATTATTTTTCATTTTAAAATATATTTAAATTCTACTATTTTTCTAATTCAACTGCAGCCAAAATAAAAGGCCCTAATCCGTGAGAATTGTCTATTTTTATTTTCTCTTTAATATAATATTCATAAGATCCATCACGATACGGATTTCCGCCTAAACCTGCACTGGCGCAGACTTGTGTAATATGTATCTCGCCATCTTCATCAACTTTTATGAGATTTTTTACAATTCCGTCAAAACCTTTTACAGCTAGTTTTTTATATTTTTCAGGCAAATAACCTTTATTTACTCCTTTTGCAAAAGCATAAACAAACATTTCAGATCCTGATGCTTCCAGATAATTTCCTTCCTTTTTTCCGGCATCCGTAACCTGAAACCATAATCCAGAAGTATCCTGATATTTTGCAACGGCTGTCGATATTTCGTTTAAATATCCAATCAATTCTTTTCTTTTTGGATGCTCTTTTGGCATATAATCCAAAACATCAACCAAAGCCATCATGTACCAGCCTATCGATCTTGACCAAAAGTTTGGCGAAGTTCCTGTTTCTTTATTTGCCCAGGGCATTTGTTTGCTTTCATCCCAGGCGTGAAATAATAAACCTGTTTTTTTATCAATAGTATGTAAATGAACTTGTTCAAATTGTTTGGCAACATCGTCTAAATCTTTTCCGTTATCGAATGTTGCGGTGTATTGTGCGTAAAAAGGTGCACCCATATACAAACCATCAAGCCACATTTGGTACGGATATATTTTTTTATGCCAAAATCCACCCGAATTGGTTCTCGGATGCGTCTCTAATTGTTTTCTTAAAGTTTGCAAAGCAGTAAGATAACGATTATCTTTTGTTCTGGAATACAAATCAAAAAGCATTTTTCCTGTGTTGATATTATCTATATTATAATCTTCAAGTTTATAATTCAGAATTTCTCCTGAACTATTAATAACCGTTTCGGCATAACCTTTTATATAATCTGCATAAACAGGATTGTTTGTTTTTTTATAAAGTTTTTCAAAAGAGGTCATTAACAAACCAATTTTATAATCCCATTTCGTTTTTCCGTTATTGTCTACCTGCCATGCAATTGGAGCACGTTTCATGATCGAAAGGGCCATTCGCTCTGACCATTTTAAATCCTTAGAAATAATAATTTTTGAAGATTCCTGCGCACTGATTTTACCATTTACAAACAGCAAAACACAAGTCAGTATTATTAGTGCCAAATAATTTTTATTTCTATTCTTTATCATGTTGAAGAAGCTTAAATTATTATTTATTCAATTGAGTTGCGCTTAGTAAAAATGCGGCTAAGGCAGGCGAACTATTATCTTTCGTTTTACTTTTGATATAATATTCGTTTGTTCCATCACGAAAAGGTTTTCCTCCTAAACCCACATTCGATGAAACGTTTGAAATAACCACTTCTCCATTTTCTCCTTTTTTAACAAACTCTTTTACAAAAGTATCAAATGATTTTTGTGCGATCTTTTTATAGTTTGAAGCTAGATATCCTTTATCAGCTCCTTTAGCCAAACTATAAATAATCATGGCCGAAGAAGAAGATTCCAGAAAATTATCTTTCAATTCCGGCTTATCAGTAACCTGATACCACAAACCGGATTCACTTTTATATTTAAGTACATTTTTTGAAATTTGATTCAAATATCCTACCAGAACTTTATAATGTGGATTTGTTTTAGGATAATAATCTAACGTTTCTACCAATGCCATCATGTACCAGCCTATGCCGCGTCCCCAAATAGTTGGCGACGTTCCGGTTTCAGGATTTGCCCAGCCAATTTGTTTGCTTTCATCCCAGGCCTGATATACTAAACCTGTTTTTTTATCAACCAAATGATTTTGAACCAATTCAAATTGTTTAGCAACATCATCTAATGCTTTTCCATTTTCATACTTAACCGTGTATTGCGTATAAAAAGGTTCTGCCATATACAAGCCATCAATCCACATTTGGTTTGGATAAATTTGTTTGTGCCAAAATCCTCCGCTAGCCGTTCTTGGCTGTGTTTCAAGCTGTGTTCTTAATTGTTGAATTACTTTTAAATAGCGATTATCTTTTGTTTCGTCATATAAATTAAACAGCAATTTTCCCGGATTTACATAATCGATATTGTATTCTTTAAGATCATATTTTTTAATATTTCCGGAACTATCGATCATTTCATCGGCATATTCTTTTATATAATTGAAATACTTTTTATCGTTTGTTTTTTGATATAATTTCTCAAAAGCAGTTAAAACCAAACTCATTTTATAATCCCATTTTGGCTTTTCGGTTCCGTCGATCTGCCATGCTTTTGGATATTTGTTAAGAATAGTCAATGCTGTTCTTTCTGACCATTTAAGATTATCAGCAAGAGCTTTATTTTCATTAGTCTGCGCCATCATTTTACTACCAAAGATTAGTAGCAAAACAATTATGCTTTTTTTGTAATTTGTGTTTATAACATCAAATAAAACTAAAGCTGTTCCTGCGATTTTTGTTTTCATTTTATTTGTAGTGTTATTTAAATATTTTGTCTAAAAATTGTGTTGTATAAGTAATGGTTTCTGTAAACCAAGGTTCAAAAAACCAAAATGAATGTGGTGAATCCTGAATTGTTTTAACTTCACTATAAATTTTGTGCTGATTTAAAATTGCAATCATATCATCTCTGCCTGCATGAAATCTTTCAAAACTGCTGTTAATGAAAAGTATAGGCGGTGTATTTTTGTCTGTATGGCTTAAAGCCGAAGCATTTTTCCAGTTCTCCGTTTTTTCGTCATACGAACCTCCCAGCCAAAAAGATGCCATTTCACCTTCTGAAGATTGCGGATGCCTAAAAGCTAAAACGCCATCTACATCAATAATTGCATTTACTTTTGAAGAAGATTTACTTTTGAAAGAAGCTTCTTCAAAACCCGAATTTTCATTTGTTGTACCAATCAAAGCTGCCATTTGTCCTCCCGAAGAGCAACCTAAAACCGCAATTTTGTTTGGATCTACATTAAATTTTCGTGCATTATCTTTTATAAATTTAATTGCATTTTTTACATCATAAACTCCTTCCGGATATTTTGCTTCTAATGATAATCTGTATTCTATGGCAAAACAAGAATAGCCTTTTGAAGCTATTTCTTTTGCAAAATCATGCATCTGATTTTTATTTCCTGATCTCCAGCCTCCGCCATGAATCATGATTACTGCCGGATTTGATTTTTGCTTCTTAAAATAAAAAGCATCAAAATGTAATGTTCTGTCTTTCCGCTGCTGATAAATAACTTCTTTACTTTCAGCCACATCGGTATTATTCTTTTCTTGCGGAATTGTGATAAAAGGATATTTTTTGATTAATTTATTATAAGTACTTTTTACGGTATATGAAGTATCAACACTATAATTGCTTTGAGCAAAAATGGTATTAGAAATCAATAATATTATAAAAAGCTTTTTTTTCATCTGAAAAATCCATTTAGCAGTTAAGAAAGGAGTTTGAAATAATATCAAACTCCTTTTTAACTTCTTCAAAAAACTAAAATCTCAAAAAAATTATCAAATTATTAATAACCAGGATTTTGAGGGAAATCTTTATTTTGATTTAAATCTAATGCAGTTTGTGGAATCGGTCTTAAAATTTTAAGTGCTCCGTCTACCCCAACAAAATTTGCTGCTTTTATTTTATAATTGTGTGCAGAAGCTCTTGCAACAAGAGTTCCTGTACGTTTCAAATCAAACCAACGTTTGTATTCTCCAAGTAATTCTCTACCTCTTTCATCTAAAATATAATCGATATTGAATTCTCCGATTGTAGCATTGGCAACACCGGCTCTTCTTCTCACTTCATTTAAACGGTCTAAACCTGTAGCAGGAACTCCTGCTTTTAAATAAGCTTCAGCAGCAATTAAATAGGTTTCTCCAAGTCTTGAAACAATAATATCTCTTGTACTTACAGGACCTGTACTTGATGGTGTAGTTGGATCCGGATCGTCAAATTTCTTAACAGGGATAGTATAACAATCTAAATTTTTAATTAAAGTGTGTGCTGCAGAATATTCTCCCCAAGGATGATAAACAAAAGTCGATGCTTTTCTTGAAGCATTTGCAGTATCCCAAGCTAATTTGTCTGCAGGAGTAAACCATTTTGGCTCATAAAAATGTCTCACTTTTAAAGCTGTAGGATTTGTACTTCTGTAGTAAGGATAATAAAGAGTTGTTTTTGGTTTACCGTCAGAGCCTGTTGTAGTTTCTTCAAGAATTTCGGTCATAAAAGTAGCTTCCCATCTTTTATCTCCTTTTTCATATAATCCTAAAGCATAATCTGTTGGACATAAATTATAACTTCTTAACGGAGCTCCGGTCTCAGCACCTCCTAAATAAGAACTAAAATAATAAAACTGATTATTTCCTAATTTTGTTGGATCTGTACTAGTTGAATTTTTATCGTATTGAACAGAGAAAATAGTTTCTGCATTCAAATCATTTCCTGGTTTAAATAATTGGTCAAAAGCCAGATTTAGCGCTTGTCCTGCAATTGCAGCATCCGCATAAGCAGCTGCTTTTGCAAAATCATCTGGTTTACCAAAAGTTTCGTATCCTCTTGTTAGGTAAACTTTAGCTAATAAATCATTTACAGCTCTTTTATTTACTCTGCCAGTTGTACTGTAAGTTCCTGTACCTACACTTGCCAATGCAGCATCCAGATCTGTAATGATTTGAGTATAAACTTCCTCAGCTGTATTTCTTTCAAATGACAATATTGGAACGGTAACATGTTCATTAGCAATTGAAACACCTCCGTATGACTGAACCAATAAAAAATAAGCATTGGCTCTCAAAAATCTAGCCTCTCCAACAAGAGTATTTAAATTTGATGTTTGCTCAGTTACTGTAGAATAATAAATAGTTTTATTTACAGACTGAATCAATTGATAACAAGAATTATACAATTCATCTACATTACTCGATGAAGGAATTAATAAAGTATATTGACTTAAACCTGCTGGCTCAGGAGTTCTTCCTTCTGCATACATGTCAGTTCCTGATTCAAACAACCACGGATTACCACCATAAATTCCTTTAAGCCACGCATAGTTTGAATTTACCAGCAATTGAAAACCTGAGGATGTTTTATAAGTCTCATCAGCAGGTACAAAAGATTCACTGTTTTCTTCAATATAATCACTGCATGAAGCAAAAACAGTAACAATTATTCCTAAAATTAATATTATTTTTTTCATTTTATATCTTATTAAAATTTAACACTTAGTCCCAATTGTGTAGTAACAGATGCAGGACGATTTACACCAAAAGGTGAACCAGCCCACTCTGGATCATATCCATCAAAATCTGTGAATACAAATGGGTCTAAAACATTTACATAAATTCTAAAATTACTCATCTTTAATTTTTTAAGTAAATCTGAATTGAAAGTGTAACCTAGAGATATATTTTTAATTTTAACATAAGATGCATCTCTGTAATATCCAAATAATGATGTCCAGTAAGCACCTGCACCAGTCGCAACAGGACCTGGTCTAGGGTTTTCATTATTAGCATTTGCTTCTATACCTGTACCGTTTGTTGGTATAAAATAATCCATTTTAATTTTTTGACGACCTCTATCACTTACGTCAGCAAAATTTTGGTGAAAAGTACTTAGTACCGTTTGTCCCTGACTTGTAATTACTGAGAAATTGAAATCAAACTGACCTACATTTAAACGAGAATAGAAACTTCCCTGCCATTCCGGATTTGGATTACCAATTACCGTTCTGTCATCCTGATTAAATTTACCGTCTCCGTTTAAATCTTTTGGTCTTGCCTGACCAGGAGCCATTCCGTAAGAAGTAGCCTGAGCAGCTTCGCTTTCCTGCCATACGCCATCATAAACATAATTGTAATTAGGATTTAGAGGTGATCCTAAAATCAAATTATTTCCAATATCACTTACTTTATCCTGATTGTAAATTGACTCTAATTTGTTTACGTTTTTAGTAAATGTAAAAGTCGTTTCCCAACTAACCATATTTGTTTTAATATTTTTAGTTGTTAATAAAACCTCGATACCTTTATTACTAACAGATCCAACGTTTGAATAGGTGTTTTTCCAACCAGATTCTGCCGGTAATTGCTGTTTGTAAATCAAATCGTCAGATAATCTGTCGTAAACATCTACACTACCTGTTATTCTGTTTCTTAAGAAACCAAAATCAAGACCTAAGTTAACCTCTCTTGTTTTTTCCCAGCCTAATAAAGGATTTGCAAGAGTTTCTGATTGCCAGCCCGGAACTACAGTATTACCACTAGCATAAAATGTTTGCTGATTTAATAAAGCTTGTGAGGTATATGGCGCAACGTTATCGTTTCCTGTATAACCTAAACTCGCTCTCAATTTTAAGTCTGAGATTGTAGCATTATTTTCTAAAAATGGTTCTTTACTAATTTTCCATCCTAAAGCAACTGATGGAAAACTTTCCCATTTTGCTCCTTCTGCCAATACAGATGAACCATCCCATCTATTTGATGCTGTTAATAAATATTTATCTCTAAAAGTATAGTTTAAACGTACTGCATAAGAGCTTAGTGAGTTTTTAGCATAAGCCGATCTTACCACATAACTTGACTGAACTCCTGAACCAATATTATCTGTTCCTGTATCAAAAGGCTGTGTATTAGAATATAAGTAAGAACTTTTATCTACATTAGAATACAAACTTTGTAATAATAGCAAACTAAAATCGTGAACTTGATTAAAAGTATGTTTCAAATCAATTTGATTATCCCAAGTGTAATTAAAGTTATTTAAATTTTCAAGAGAAGATGAATTCTTACCATTTAAAGTAACACCTGCATTAGATTGAGCTCCATAAGCAGCACCTTTTTCGGTATCCATAATTCCCGCAGCAAATGTTGTTTTGAATGAAAACCACTTAATTGGCTGATATTGAAAATAAACATTTCCTACAGTCTGCCATGTATTTTCTTCCTGAGATGAATTAGCAATTTCTACTAATGGGTTTACTGTACTCGTTTTATTGATAGCCCATGATCCGTCAGGATAAGTTAACTTTCCAGGTAGAAAAAACTGTGTTCCTACTAATTCATTTCCTGCAGCATCAATAGCCCAAGGAGACATAAGCGGACTTAATCTAAAAGCATCCTGCATAGCCAAATCACTACCTAATTGTGTATTGATACGAGCTATTGTAATATTTGCACCCGTAGAAAATTTATCGTTGATTTTATGATTTAAGCCAAGTTTAAAAGAATATTTATCTGTTGAATCATTATCGATAAGTCCTTTATCTGACTGAATACCAAAACCTAAATTATAGCTTAAACCAGACTCTGAACGCCCTGAAATATTTAAATAATTATTTTCGGTCATTCCTGATTTAAGTACCGCATCATACCAGTCAAAATTATAACCACTATTTGCTCTTGAAACTAATAAGGGACTTTGATTTCCTGCTAATGCCGCCAATTGTGCCGGAGTCTGAGTTGTAGGTGTTGCGCTCATATAAGCTGTTTGGTGAAATTTCCACCATTCTGCTCCAGACATCATTTCCGGTAATCTTGCAGCTGTTTTAGTTCCGTATGAAGTATCAAAAGTGACACTAATACCAGCTTTGGCACTTGTACCGCTTTTAGTTGTTACGATGATAACCCCATTAGATCCTCTTGATCCATAAATTGCAGCCGAAGACGCATCTTTCAAAACGTCCATTCTGGCAATATCCTGTGGATTTAAAAAGTCAATTCCGTCCATTGGCACACCATCAACAACATATAAAGGAGTTGAACCAACCACTTTTGGATTACTTGAATCAGATACTAATGAATTATTTCCTCTAATTACAACTTTAAATCCGTCGCCAGCACGTCCTGAACTAGATGAAATTTGAACCCCGGGAGTACTTCCCTGAATTGCTTCTAAAGGATTTATTGTATTTCTTTCTGTAATAGTAGCTGCACTTATGGTACTTACAGAACCTGTAAGGTCTGTCTTTTTTACAGATCCATATCCTACAACAACAACTTCGCTAAGTGCATTAGATTGCTCTGAAAGACTTACATTTACTTTGCTTTTTCCCGCAATACTAACTTCCTGCGTTTGAAAACCTAAATAACTAATAACTAGAGTGGCTTTATTATTAGTAACGTTCATTTTAAAACTTCCTTCAAAATCTGTCGAAGTTCCGTTTTTAGTTCCTTTTTCCTGAATATTTACCCCTGGTAAGGATAATCCTGATGCATCTGTAATTTTCCCTTCAATTACAGTCGATTGAGCGTTCATAGTAGAGCTCAACAGAAAATTCAGGAAAAATAAAAATACAAGGTTGCATTTTAAGTTTTTCTTTAAAATTTGTTTAATCTTCATAGTTTGGTTTATTGGTTAAAAATTGTTAGTTTTCTTTTAAAAGTTTTTACTTGATTCTACTTTTTTGTCATTGATATAGGTATTAATAAAATTGATATTTTTTACATTTTTTAATAGATAAATCGAATCTACTTTTTTAATTACAACATTTTTTAATGTAATATTTTCCACCGGTGATTCTGCATAACCTTCTGCCCTAACACTATATTTACCACCATTTTTTACATTAATATTTTCAAGAGATATATTTCTGATAACTGGTATAAAGTTTCCAGTCTGCGAGCCATATACATTATAAAACATGTTTAATTTTAAAACGCATTCCTTTACGGTTCCAATCTCAAGATTTCGAACATACACATCTTCAATAACTCCTCCTCTTTTTGAATTGGTTTTAATGCGGATTGCCCTGTCCAGATTCGGACTGTCCATTACGCAGTTTTCAACAAAAACATTATTTACTCCTGCAGAAATTTCACTGCCAATTACAACTCCACCGTGACCATCAATCATTTTACAGTTTTGAACAATAATATTTTTACTCGGTATTGCAACTCTTCTTCCATCTGCATCTCTTCCTGCTTTGATCGCGATGCAATCATCTCCGGTATTAAAAGTGCAGTTTTTGATAATGATGTTTTGAGAATATTCAGGATCGCAGCCGTCATTATTTGGTCCATGGCTGTTTACCGTTACGCCATCAATAATAATATTGTTTGATTTTAAAGGATGAAGAATCCAGAAAGGAGCATTTATTACCGTAATATCTTTGACAAGAACCGTATTACATTCAAAGAATTCGATAAAATTCGGGCGTAAATAACGTCCTTCACCAAAAACTCTTTCTGCAACCGGAACATTTTTCTCAGCCATATCTACTAAAACCTCGCGATTTGTAGGATCATTTTGTGACGGAATTCCTTTTTGCCAGCCATAACTTTTCCCACCAGACCAAACCCACCAATTTGTACTGTTAGCCTGACCGTTTAAAGTACCTTTTCCGGTTATGGCAACATTGGTTTTATTTTTTGCATATATAAGAGGAGAATAATTCATTAATTCTGTTCCTTCCCAGGAAGTGTGAACTATTGGATAATCTTTTGGATCTGTACTAAAAAGAATTTCAGCCTGATCATCTAAATGTAAATTCACATTGCTTTCTAAATGTATTGCTCCGGTTAAATACTTTCCATTTGGTACCATTACTTTCCCGCCGCCGTTTTCAGTACAAGCTTTGATTGCTTTTGCAAAAGCAGCTGTATTTAAGGTCTTTCCATCAGCAATAGCGCCAAAATCATTTATGTTATACGTTTTGTCCGAAAAGTGAGTTTCGGGAATGCTTTTTACAATTAAATCCATTTTTTTCCATGGATTTGCTTCTGAAATAGCAGAAACTTGCTTGCCACAAGATAAAACCAATGTAATAATTACAATAAAAAAGGCAATCGATTTAAACGTTATAAGCTTATTTGTAGTCATTTACGCGGTAATTTATTATTCTGTTCAATTAAAAGGCAATATTCATGTAATCGATTACACGAAAATAGAAAATTACAATGGATGAACCAAATTTATTTAGAAAAAAATTATATATTTAATTTTTATTACTAATTTTATTTACACATTGCATAAAAAAAGACATAATTTATTATCATTGTAGAACAGAAAACGTTTTAGATATAAATTATGGTAATCGATAACAATTTATATTGGATTATCTAAAAAAAATGTATTTTTGTCTGTAAATTAATCAAAAACTATTTTTTGAATGAGCGAAAAAATAACCATCTATGATATTGCAAAAAAGCTAAATATCACTGCAGCTACGGTTTCAAGAGCGTTAAACAACAACCCTAAGATAAAAGAGAGTACGCGCGAATTGGTTATAAAAACCGCAGCCTCAATGAACTATAAGCAAAACAAATTGGCGCTGGCTTTAAAAAGTGGTCGAAGCAATAACATTGGTGTAATTGTTCCTCGTATAGATAGTAACTTTTTTGCATCGGTAATTCGTGGCATTGAAGAAGAGCTACATCCTCATGGTTATCAGGTAATTATATGCCAAACTCATGAAGATTCCAAAAGAGAAAATGAAAATCTATATACTTTAATTGACGCTCAGGTAGATGGTATTTTAATGTCTGTAACAGCAGTTACAAACGAAAATGACGGCGCTTTTCATAATGTATTAGAAAAAAATGTTCCGTTGATCTTTTTCGATAGAAGCAAACATATTGATGGAGTTAGTTCTGTAACTATAAATGACTTTAAAGGGGGTTACATGGCAACCAAGCATCTTATTAATGAAGGCTGCAGATGTATTGCTCATTTATCTGGAGATCAATCACTTGAAATTTTCAAAAACAGGTTTTTAGGCTATAAACAAGCCTTATTAGATAATGGAATGATTTTTAAGGAAGAACTAGTTATTTCCGTTAAAAGTAGTGTTGATGCAGGAAAAGAAGCCGTTGAGACTTTACTACAACTTCAAACCAGGCCAGACGCTATATTTTCTTCTAGTGATTTTGCAGCTTTAGGAGCTATTCAGGAATTAAAAGAGAGAAATATCAGTATCCCAAAAGAGTTTTGTGTAGCAGGTTTCAGTAATGAACCTTTTACTAAATTTATGGAATTATCGATAACTTCTGTAGATCAGTCGCCACTTGAAATGGGAAAAATGTCAGCACGCGTTTTCCTTGAACAAGTAGACAAAACCGAGACTATTAAAATTGAAAAAAAGGTAGTTTTAGCACCAGAATTACACATTCGTAAATCTTCTTCAAGAACAACATCATAACATATAGACTATTGCCTATTATTATTTTCACCATTAAGATATTAAGTTTCATTAAGTTCAAAGCTTATCGCTTAATAGTGAAAATTTAAGTTCTGATAAGCCCAAAGCTTAATTTTCTTAATATCTTAATGGTAAAAAAACAAAAAAGCTCACTATTTAGTGAGCTTTTTTTATATAGTTAACTTCTATTAAAGTGAAACTCCTCTTTTCCAAGGAATAAAGTCGTTTTGATTTAAGATTGCAGCTTTGGTTTTAACAGTACCGCTGGCTACATCAATAATAAATTCAAGCATTTCGTCTGCCATTTCATCAATTGATTTTTCACCTGTGATAATTCCTCCGGTGTCAATATCAATAATGTCTGACATTTTTTTAGCTAATTCTGTATTAGATGAAATTTTTACAACCGGTGCAATCGGGTTTCCTGTTGGAGTTCCTAAACCTGTTGTAAACAACACCATATTTGCTCCTGAACCTACCATAGCAGTTGTACATTCCACATCGTTTCCAGGAGTACATAACAATGTAAAGCCTGGTTCATTAATATATTCTCCATAATCGAAAACACCTGTAATTGGTGAAGTCCCTCCTTTTTTAGCAGCACCAGCAGATTTCATTGCATCTGTAATCAAACCGTCTTTGATGTTACCCGGAGATGGGTTCATGTCAAATCCTGAACCTGCATCTACAACTGTTTTTTCGTACCATTGCATTAAGTCTAAGAAACGTTTTCCATCCTTATCATCTACACAACGGTTTACCAATTCCTGCTCTACTCCACAAAGTTCAGGGAATTCAGAAAGAATTGTAGTTCCTCCTAAAGCAACTAAATGATCTGATAACACTCCCAATGTTGGATTAGCAGAAATTCCCGAGAATCCGTCAGAACCACCACATTCCAAACCAATTCTTAATTTAGATAATGGCGCTGGCTCTCTTTTTATATCGTTAGCTATTTTAATAGCTTCAAAAGTATCTTTTACAACACTACTCAACATGGTTTCAATTGTACCAATTTGTTGTTGATCGTAAATCAAAACTGGTTTTTTACTGTTTGGATTAATAGCATCCAACGCATCTTTAAAAATTTGAATTTGAAGATTCTGACATCCTAAACTCAAAACTGTAGCTCCGGCAACGTTTGGATTATTTACATATCCGGCCAATAATTTAGCCAGACTATGCGAATCCTGACGAATTCCTCCACAACCACCCTGATGCGTGATAAATTTTACTTCAATGTTATTGAATAAATTAGCATCGTTAGAAGCTGCTTCATTACCTGTTCCGCCTGTTTCTGTTTTTACCAAAGAACGAAGCAGCAACTGATAATCGTTTTCTTTAGGTTTCATTAATTCCTTTTCGAAAATATCTTTTAGGATTTCGATATTTCTGTTTTCACAAAAAACTAACGGGAAAAACAACCAAACATTCTCAGTTCCAACCTGACCATCTTCTCTATGATAGCCCTGCCACGTTCTATCTTTCCATTTGTCAATATTTGGAGAATTCCATCCAATCGTTTCGGTTTTACCTGTTACTTTATCACTTTCATGTTTTACATTTTCTGTAGAAAGTAAACCTCCTTTTTCAATTCTGGCACTTGCTTTTCCAACCAAAACACCATACATAATAATACGCTCACCTACTTCAAAAGTATGCATGGCGATTTTATGTTTCATTTTCACATCAGATACAATTGTAATATCTTGTCCCTCAAAGTTGATTACTTCACCAGCAACCAAATTCACTAATGCTACTGCTACATTATCTGAAGGGTTTACTTTTATTAATTTCTTTTGCATGATTGTTATTTTTTAAAAGTACTTGTAATCTAATTAATATTGTTTGCTAAAATTAGCAAATCCTTTTTCTATTCCGTTTTCTTCAATCTCATTTAAGGCCAATACTAAAGCTTCAGGTAAACCATTGATTTTAGTTAAATCTTCACCCCAGAATTCTGTGTTAGCTAATATTTTAGCAACAACTAAATCTGCAGATCCTAATTGCCATGCATTTTTAAATGCTTCAACTATTTCTGGAGAATCTTTTACAGGCAATGTTTCGTTATTCCATGTTCCTTTATAGAATTGGATTAAACTCGCTAATGAAAAAGTCAAATTAACAGGCAATTTTTTGTTAGCATTATAATATCCTAATAAACTAGGCAAAACTCTTACTTTGAATTTCGAAATCGAATTTAATGCAATATCAGCCAATGCATGTTTGATAAATGGATTTTTAAATCGGTCCATTACTTCCTCAGAATAAGCCGTAATTTCATTTTTGTCCATATCAAGCGTTTCACTAATTTCACCAATAACGCCGTCTACAAATTTTCCGGTAAAATCTCCGTTAACAGTTTCCATCACTAATTTGTTACCATACAAAAGTGAAAAAGGAACCATTGCCGTGTGCGCACCGTTTAAAATACGAACTTTAATCATTTTAAAAGGACGTATATCATCAACGATTTTTACATTCAAATTCGTTTTATGAAAAGGCAATTTTGCTTTTAAATCCTCACCACCTTCAATAGCCCAAAGAAAGAAAGGTTCTGCGGCAACAATTAAATTGTCCTGATAATCTAATTTATTATTGTATTCTTCAATTTCAGCTCTTGGATATCCAGGAACAATTCTGTCAACCAAAGTACTGTGATACGTACAAGCATCTGATACCCAAGTTTTAAATGCATCCTCTAATTTCCATAAATCAACATATTGCAAAATATATTTTTTCAGCGTTTCTGAGTTATAATCAATCAATTCACAAGGAATGATCGTTACTGCTTTAGAAGCATCTCCATTGAAATGTTTGAATCTTTCATACAATAAAACAGTCAGCTTTGCAGGAAATGAAACTGGTGGCTTCATATCCGGAGTATCACTTTCAATGAATTCAATACCGGCTTCAGTAGTATTTGAAACAATAAACTGAAGTTCCTCTTCTTTCGCTAAAGCTAAATAATCTGCAAATTCGGTATACGGATTTATTGCTTTTACAATATTAGTGATTAACTCAATATCTTGTATTTTTTCGCCCTTTTTAATTCCGTTCATAAACAAAGTATAAAGACCGTCCTGATCATTAATCAGGTGCACCATACCGTCTTTCAAAGGCTGAACCATTGCAATACCAGCATTAAAATCAACTTCTTTATTTAGTTTGTGAAAAGCGTAATCAACAAAAGCTCTTAAAAAATTACCTTCTCCAAACTGAACAACCTTAATTGGATTTAATTTTTCTAATCCTGTATTTTTTCTGTTTAACTGTTTCATTTTAAATTCTTAAAGTGTTATAAATAACCACGATAAATACCTTATTGCTTTTATAAGAAGTTTTTTTAATTGTAAAAGAAACATTACACTTGTAAGAGTAAAATACAATTTGCTGTGAGGAGTGACAAGCTGTATTTAGCAAGCGTAATGCTCAATTACAAAACGTTAAAATCTAAAAAAAACTGCAATTCAAATAAGGAATCGGTATGATTACTCCTTATTTATTTTTAATATTTTTGATGATCTCAAGAACCTGACTCACTTTTGTTTTCAGTCCGTCATAATCATTGTTATCTAATATATCTTTCGAAATCAATTGCGAACCCAATCCAACACAAGTTGCTCCTGCATTTAACCAGGAAGACAAACTTTCAACCGTTGGATAAACACCTCCTGTTGGCATAATATTCGTCCACGGGCAAGGTCCTTTTATCGCTTTAATAAACTCTGGTCCATAAATATCCGCAGGGAATAATTTTACAATTTCGCAGCCTAATTCTTCGGCTCTTGCAATCTCAGTAAGTGTTCCGCAACCTGGCGACCACAAAACTTTACGACGATTACAGGCAATTGCAATATCTTCTCTAAAAACCGGAGTTACAATAAAATTTGCACCCAAACTCATGTATAACGATGCCGAAGCAGCATCTGTAACAGAACCAACTCCCAGAATCATTCCCGGTAATTCTGCCAAAGCATATTTATTTAAAGCCCCAAAAACTTCGTGGGCAAAATCACCTCTGCTGGTAAATTCCATTAAACGAGAACCACCGTCATAACAGGCTTTTAGTACTTTTTTACTGATTTCAATATCCGAATGAAAAAATAGCGGAACCATTCCGTTATCTTTCATTTGCTGAGCTACTTCAATTCTTGAATATTTTGCCATTTCTATATTATTTATCTTGATACTAATCCCGCAGAATCACCACCAAGCATGTTTTCAACTTCTTTTAATGTAACCAAATTGTAATCGCCGGCAATGGTGTGTTTTAAGCAACAAGCTGCCACCGCAAAATCCAAAGCTTTTTGATTATTATTTTGATATTGTAACAATCCGTAAATCAATCCGCCCATAAAGGCATCTCCACTTCCTACCCTGTCCACAACCGGAGTTACTTCTTTTACAGCAGCGTGGTAAATGGCTTTTCCGTCAAATAAAACTCCGCCAATTCTTTGATGCGATGCACTTACAGAATAACGTAATGTTGTAGCAACGGTTTTTAAATTCGGAATCAAATCAAATAACTTCGTATATAAAACCGGAAGCGATTTTTCATCCTGATAATTTGGGTTTACTTTCGGAATTCCCAACATAAAATATGCCGTATCTATATCACCCAAAATAACATTACTATACTGTAACATTTCCGGCATAACATCGCTTGGCGCTTTGCCATATTGCCACAATTTTGATCTGTAATTTAAGTCACATGAAATCATGATTCCCATTTTGTGAGCCACTTTAATAGCTTCTAAACAAGCCTCGGCAGCACTTTGAGAAATTGCAGGCGTAATACCGCTCCAGTGAAACCAGGTAGCACCTTCCAATACTTTTTCCCAGTCAACCAATCCTTTTTCAATAGTTGCCATCGAGCTATGTGCACGATCATATACTACATTACTTCCTCTTGTGCCAGCTCCTGTTTCAAGAAAATAGATTCCTAAACGTTCTCCTCCAAAAATTATATTTTTAGATTCTACGTTCATTTTTCGTATTTCTCTCAATGCAGATCCGCCAATTTCGTTTTCAGGCAATCTTGTTACAAACTCAGCATTTAAGCCATAATTTGCCAAAGACACACAAACATTAAACTCACCGCCACCATAAGTAGCTCCAAATGCTGTAGATTGTGCAAAACGCAGGTGTCGCTCTGTCGAAAGACGTAACATAATTTCACCGAATGCAACTATTTTACTCATATTATTTTATTGTTTTACCAGTAAAAAGATTTTTTTTCACCATTAAGAGATTAAGAAAATAAAGTTTTGAGATTAATCAAACTTAACACGTATAGTATAAACTCTTTCTTCTTGCTTCTTTATTCTATTCTCTATATTCTCAATTAAAATTTGAAATATTCTTTTGCGTTGTTGTATGAAATATCAGCAACCAGTTTTCCAATCCATTCCATATCTGCAGGAAGTTCTCCTCTTTGGATTTCATCTCCTAAAAGATTACATAAAATACGTCTGAAATATTCATGTCTTGGGAAAGATAAAAAGCTTCTTGAATCTGTAAGCATTCCAACAAAACAGCTAATTAATCCCATGTTTGAAAGGGCATTTAATTGTTTTGTCATTCCGTCTTTCTGATCTAAAAACCACCATCCTGAACCAAACTGAACTTTTCCTCTAACACTTCCGTCGTTGAAATTTCCAATCATCGTAGCCATAACTTCGTTATCAGCCGGATTTAGGTTATAAATAATAGTTTTTGTCAATTTATCTTTACTGTCTAATGTATTTAAAAACGAAGACAGTTTTTGTGCCTGTGGATAATCTCCAATAGAATCCCAGCCTGTATCAGGTCCTAAAATTCTGTGCATGCGTGCATTATTGTTTCTTAAAGCGCCTAAGTGAAATTGCTGAACCCAGCCAAATTCGTGATAAGTTTCAGATAAAAACAATAAAATAGCACTTTGGAATTTCAAAGCTTCTTCTGGAGTTATCGTTTGGTTTTCTCTTTTCTTTTTGAAAATTGAATTTATTTCGCTTTCTGTAAAGTTTTCAAAATAAATCTGATCTAAACCGTGATCGCTTAATTTACAGCCATTTTGGTTAAAGAATTCGATTCTTTTTCTCAATGCGCTTTGTAAGTCTGCGTAAGTATTAATCGCAATTCCGGATACGTCCCCCAACGTATCCAGATATGCGTTATAGCCATCATTTGAAATAAGGATAGCTTTATCAGGTCTGAATGCCGTACTCATTTTTGTTCCAATTGGGTTTTTAGCCAGTTTCTGGTGAAACTCTAACGTATCAATTGGATCTTCTGTAGTACAAACCAATTCAGCGTTTATTTTTTTAAGCAGGTTTTGTGTGCTGTATGCCTGGGAATTTATTTTTTCTGAAGTTTCGATATAAATTTTCTCTGCTGATTTTTCATTCAGTAAATCATAAATATCAAAATAACGAGCCAATTCTAAGTGTGTCCAGTGGTACAAAGGATTACGCATCGTGTAGAG
>NZ_JXQR01000058.1:0-249 GCF_000834715.1 Flavobacterium sp. MEB061
ACCTGGACAGCAAAAGATGCTTCGGGAAATACACAAACGTGTACACAAACGGTAACAGTTAGCGATACCCAAAAACCAACAATTACCTGTCCGTCAAATGTTACGGCTGTAGCCGATGTTAATTCATGCGCTGCTACGGGAGTTGTTTTAGGAACTCCAACAACAACGGACAACTGCACAGGCACAATCACAGTTACCAATAATGCACCATCAAGTTTTCCAATCGGAATTACTACGGTGACTTGGACA
>NZ_JXQR01000006.1:0-80733 GCF_000834715.1 Flavobacterium sp. MEB061
TAAGAGACAGGTGGAATTCCCTGATAAATATACACGGCGACATCTGGACTGTTTTTATGTATTTTTTCGACAATCATTTTTACATTCGCCTTATAATTTTCTATATCAGATAAGGCTATGTCAGTTGCCTCCTGAACAACTACATAATCGTAGTAATTGCCATCTTTATCTTTATTAGAAAATTTTTGATTAGCTTCTGTTTTGTTTGTAGTATAAACTTTTTGTAATGAAACGCCAACTGTAATTAATTGGTCAACATTCATTCGTTGATTATTGGCTCTGCAAAATTCTTCAAACATTATTGGAGCGCTTACAAAATATTCTGTTTGGCTGTTTCCTATAAACAATATACGTTGAGGCGCTTTTGTTTCTGGGGGTTTAGGATGTGGAATGTTTTTTTCAGATGTTGTTTTAGGTGAAGTATATTTATTGCAGGAAATAAAAAAAACAGCTGCAATGCTGAAAATTAATATGTGTTTTTTCATTTTTAAACCAATTAAAAGTACTTTCAAATATTTTGTAGAAAATACGTGCAAAGGTCTTTTTTATGGGTAGGATCAATTAGCTATAAAAGTTTTAAAGTTTGTGTTTTAAGACAATCTTTTATTCGATAAATAATTAAAAATAAAAACAACAAAAATAGCTTCTTGTTACCCTTCCAAAAAATCAATTTCTAAAAGGTGTAACAAAAAGCTATCTTTAGTTAAAACTTAAGTCTGTGCTGACTAATAAATATTATTTAATGCCAACGGCTTCTTCAGTATGCAAAATTTTGTCCAATTCATTATCTCTTTCATAAACATCCTGATAGAAACCAACTTCACCATTTTCATTTACCAATGAAGTAAAATAACTAATATAGATTGGCACTTTTTTAGATAATTTAAAACTGTTTTCTTTTTGGCCATCCATGGCTTTATCAATTTTAGCGGGAGTCCATTCCGGGTAATCGGCAAGCATTGCAACCGCTAATTCTTTTGCTTTTTGTACATTTATACAACCATGGCTGAAAGTTCTTTTTTCAAAATCAAATAAAGTTTTAGATGGTGTATCGTGCATATAGATATCATCAGGGTTTGGAAACATGAATTTTACCAATCCTAAAGAGTTGTCCGGACCTGGTTTTTGTCTTACCTGACCATTTACTATTTCCATATTTTTTTCAGCCAGATAATTTTTATCTTCAGCCATTTTACTTTTTAATTCATTGTTTACAATACTTTGCGGAATCGTCCAATATGGGCTAAAAACAATTCTGTCAATTTCACCATTAAAAATGGTTGTTTTAGTTAATGGCGCACCAACAAATACATTCGAGGTCAATTGTATCTTTCCATTTTTAACATAAATTAATTCGTACGAAGGAATATTTACTAAAACATACTCATCGCTGCTGGCAATTTGAGCCGAAATAGCGCGACATCTTTCCATGTTAAGTTTTAGCGTTTCCATTTTATCAGAAAGCGGCACATTCATTTCTTTAATATGTTCTTCTGCTAAAATATAGTTGGGTTTAAATCCGTTACGAACTTTATATTTCATTACGGCATCCATCAGTTCACGATCGTAAATATTACTTTTAGAATCATTTTTTAAATCTCCTAATAAATACAAACGAGTTCTCACTTGTGCTATAGTGCTGGAAACAGCATCGGGACGCAAATCTTTATAAGGCACTTCTTCCGGAACAATAGGTTTCCATTTATTTGATCGGTCTAATTTTTTATATTTTTTAAGAACATCTTGTAATTTGTAATATTGATCATACTCTACCTTAACATTTTCTGTTGTTGAAGCAGTTGCCTGTTCGATAGTGCTATAGTTAAGGAAATCTTTTAGCGTATCATTATAGGATATTTTTTTCTTAGAATCTGAATTATTTTTTTGAGTATAAATAACATATAAAGAACTCAAGAGCATATCAGCATCTATTTTGGATAGTTTTGTTTCAGATGAAGAAAAAAGCTCGTCAATTTCTTTTTGATAAGGGATATTCAAATCATTTGTTTTTTTAGCTTTTTCGTATAATACAGAACCAAATTCATTGATCTCATCTTCATCAAACCAAATGGTTCCCAAGGCTCTTTTTTTGTATAATGACATGATATCAGATTTATACTTTTTTAAATCCGAATATTTTTTAAAGAATTCTTTTGAAAGCTTCTCCAGATTATCAGTATCTGAATTGTAAACAGCTGCAATATTTGAAGCTTTTTTGGAAGAATGAATGTCATTTTCTGCAGTGTTAAAAGAAGATACTAAAAAACTTGCAGCTATAATTAGTGATAATGGATATAATGTTTTCATTGTGTTTAAAATTTTTACGTTAATTACTTGACGATAAAAGTTTTGGGTAAAAATTTGGGGATTTTTTTACATTGCTAAATTACTTCAGTGTGCTGGAAAACAGTTTGTTATATTAAATTTAAATCTTTCAAGATTGCCATGTTATTAACATTTTTATAAGACTTATATAAGATAAATACGATAGATATGAAAATTGTTACCCTTTGTGTGTGAAATGTTAAGTGTGAAATATGAAATGAAAGAAAATGAAGAGTGGATTTTTTTATTAACATAAAGCTTCAGGTATAAACAAATATTAAAATATTTTGTAAATTGCTCCCTTAAAATTATCATATTCATAAAATGGACCAACAAATACCATATATTCCTAAAAATAAAGTAAGAATTGTTACTGCTGCATCTCTTTTTGACGGACATGATGCTGCGATTAATATCATGCGACGCATTATTCAGTCCACCGGAGTCGAAGTTATTCACCTGGGACATGACAGAAGTGTTGAAGAAGTGGTGAATACCGCCATTCAGGAAGATGCAAATGCAATTGCTATGACATCTTACCAAGGCGGGCACAATGAATACTTTAAATATATGTATGACTTGCTTCATGAAAAAGGAGCGGGGCATATCAAGATTTTTGGCGGCGGAGGAGGAGTAATACTGCCAAGCGAAATTTCAGAATTACATGAATATGGAATTACCAGAATTTATTCTCCGGATGATGGCCGTTCTTTAGGTTTACAGGGAATGATCAATGACTTGGTTGAACGTTCTGATTTTCCGATAGGAGATAAACTAAACGGAGAAATTGATCATATCGAGAATAAAACACCAACGGCCATTGCAAGATTAATTTCGGCAGCAGAGAATTTCCCGGAAATTGCAAAACCTGTTTTTGATCAAATTCACGAAAATAATGCCGATTCTAAAATTCCTGTTTTGGGAATTACCGGAACGGGTGGAGCCGGAAAATCATCTTTGGTTGATGAATTGGTTCGTCGTTTTTTAATTGATTTTCCTGAAAAAACAATCGGATTGGTTTCTGTCGATCCTTCTAAAAGAAAAACTGGAGGAGCGCTTTTAGGAGACAGAATCCGTATGAATGCCATAAATAACCCTCGCGTTTATATGCGTTCGCTGGCAACACGTCAGTCGAATTTGGCTTTGTCTAAATATGTAGCTGAAGCAATTCAGGTTTTAAAAGCAGCAAAATACGATTTGATTATTCTGGAAACTTCAGGAATCGGGCAATCCGATACCGAAATTATGGATCATTCTGATGTGTCTTTATATGTAATGACGCCGGAATTTGGAGCCGCAACACAATTAGAAAAAATCGACATGCTTGATTTTGCTGATTTAGTGGCTTTGAATAAATTCGATAAAAGAGGTGCACTTGATGCGATTCGTGACGTTAAGAAACAATATCAGCGCAATCATAATTTATGGGATAAAAATCCAGACGAAATGCCGGTTTTTGGAACGATCGCTTCGCAGTTTAACGATCCTGGAATGAATACGCTTTACAAGGCGATTATGGATAAAATTGTCGAAAAAACAGATTCAAATCTAGTTTCGACTTTTGAAATCACGCGAGAAATGAGCGAGAAAATCTTTGTGATTCCGCCACACAGAACGCGTTATTTATCTGAAATTGCAGAAAATAACAGAAGTTATGATGAAAGTGCGCTTTCGCAGCAAAAAGTAGCGCAGAAATTATATGGAATCTTTAAAACGATAGAATCTGTTTCAGGAAAAATTCCACAAATTACAAAAGCTGGGATTGACGATTCAACAGTTTTGCCAACCGCAACCGAAGCACATGATGAAAATCGAATCTTTCTTAATCTTTTACTAAATCAGTTCGATAAAGTGAAAATGGATTTAGATCCGTACAATTGGGAAATTATCCTGAATTGGGACGAGAAAGTAAACAAATACAAAAATCCGGTTTACTCGTTTAAAGTTCGAGATAAAGAAATCAAAATCGCGACACATACCGAAAGTTTATCGCACCTTCAGATTCCGAAAATTGCATTGCCAAAATACGAAGCCTGGGGCGATATTTTACGTTGGAATTTACAAGAAAATGTTCCCGGAGAATTTCCGTTTGCTTCAGGATTATATCCGTTTAAACGTGAAGGCGAAGATCCGTCGAGAATGTTTGCGGGCGAGGGCGGACCGGAAAGAACCAACAAACGTTTTCATTATGTGAGCGCAGGATTGCCGGCAAAACGACTTTCGACCGCTTTTGACAGCGTAACTTTATACGGAAACGATCCGGATATTCGTCCTGATATTTACGGAAAAATTGGAAATGCCGGAGTTTCGATTTGTTGTCTGGATGATGCTAAAAAACTGTATTCAGGTTTTGATTTGGTTCATGCGTTAACCTCTGTAAGTATGACCATAAACGGGCCAGCGCCAATGTTGTTGGGCTTTTTTATGAACGCGGCAATCGATCAGCAATGTGAGTATTATATTAAGGAGAATGATTTAGAAAAAGAAGTTGAGGCGAAAATCAACAAAATATATAAAGAAAGCGGATTAGAGCGCCCTAAATATCAAGGTGATTTACCGGAAGGAAACAACGGTTTAGGATTAATGCTTTTGGGCGTTACCGGAGATCAGGTTTTGCCTTTGGAAGTTTATAATGAAATAAAAGCCAGAACATTATCACAAGTTCGTGGAACCGTCCAGGCTGATATTTTAAAAGAAGATCAGGCACAAAATACTTGTATTTTCTCAACTGAATTTGCGTTGCGATTAATGGGCGACGTTCAGGAATATTTTATCACCAAAAACGTTCGTAACTTTTATTCCGTTTCAATTTCAGGATATCATATTGCCGAGGCAGGAGCGAACCCAATTACGCAATTGGCTTTCACGCTTTCGAATGGTTTCACTTACGTGGAATATTACTTAAGCCGCGGAATGAGCATCAACGATTTTGGACCAAATTTATCATTCTTTTTCTCAAACGGAGTTGATCCTGAATATTCAGTTATTGGTCGTGTGGCACGTAAAATTTGGGCAAAAGCCATGAAAAACAAATACGGAGCCAACGAAAGAGCGCAAATGCTTAAATATCATATTCAGACTTCCGGGCGTTCGTTACACGCGCAGGAAATTGATTTTAATGATATTAGAACGACTTTGCAGGCTTTGTATGCAATTTACGACAACTGTAATTCATTGCACACCAATGCGTATGATGAAGCCATTACAACGCCAACGGAAGAATCGGTACGTAGAGCAATGGCGATTCAGTTAATTATTAATAAGGAATTAGGTTTGGCGAAAAACGAAAACCCAATTCAGGGATCGTTTATCATCGAAGAATTGACTGATTTAGTAGAAGCAGCCGTTTTACAGGAATTCGACCGAATCACAGAACGTGGCGGAGTTTTGGGCGCAATGGAAACGATGTATCAACGTTCTAAAATTCAGGAAGAAAGTTTGTATTACGAAACCTTAAAACACAACGGTGATTTCCCAATTGTGGGAGTTAACACTTTCTTGAGTTCAAAAGGTTCTCCAACGGTAATTCCGGCAGAAGTAATTCGCGCCACCGAAGAAGAAAAACAATATCAAATTACAATGCTGGATAATTTACACCAGTTTCACGAAGCAAAAGTAAACGAGCATTTAAATAAATTACAAGAAGCCGCCATTAAAAACGAAAACTTATTCGATCATTTAATGGAAGCTACAAAGGTTTGTTCGTTAGGACAGATTACTTCGGCTTTGTTTGAAGTTGGTGGGCAGTATAGAAGGAATATGTAGAATTTTATTGTTATATAGATTTAGGAAACCTCTCAGAAATGGGAGGTTTTTTTGTTTTGTAATTTGGAAATTTTAGCACTTTACGGGATTCCTCAAAACTAAAGAATAATGTTTCTATATATTAGCTGAAATAAATTATATTAAATATGAGATTAGCTGCGATATATATTGATGCACATGAGTATTTATTTGAAAATCCTCAAGTTATAAATCTGGGAGGAGAATTTATATATTCATTTAATAAGAAAGATTCTGTTATATATATTTCTCGAAAAAAAAACGATGACTTTCTTGAGGGCTTTTTTGATAAAACCAATCTTGATTGTAAATTATTAACAGTAAACGCAATTGTAGGGCAAAATGGAACAGGAAAGTCATCTATATTAGATTCTATACGAAGTCTTTTTATCGAAAACTCTTCTGCACTTCCTATTAATAACACTTTTTTATTTTTTGAAACAGAAAATAAAGATGAAATTAAAATTGTTAGTTCCATATATGATAGAAAAGGTGCTACTGTAGTTAAATCTTCTCAGAATGATTTAATAATTCCACAAACCAGATCAAATAGTGACTATCAAACTATTTATTATTCGCCTCATTTTGATTTTAAGCATAATCCGAATTTTGATAATATAGATAATTTTGATATATCTTTTGATAAGTTTTTGGAAGAGGACTTGGAGGATCTAAGTAATAAAAAAAGCGCTCAATCTGGATGGAATTATTCTCCTAGTCAAGAGCTTCTATTTAAAAACTCAATAAGACAAATTCTATTTTTAGCTTCCGATTTAGTTAATAAAGAAAAAATTTTTCATGATCTTTTTAATTTCCCTCAGTTTGGAGATGCAAGATTAGTAATAAGAGGACATAAAGAAGAAAAAGAATGGAATACTCCATCTTCTTTTAGACCCGGTTTAGCGGTAATTAAGAAAAAGCTTAAGGAAGAATTAGGTGACTGGCATAAAGTAAGAAAGTTTAAGAGTCAGGGCAGGGTTTCAAACCAAATAGATGTAAATAAATATATTTTAAAGAGAAATATAATAGGAGATTTAATATCTGTTTTAGAACGGCAAATGGAAAAACAGAATACTTACTTGTCGCAAGGAAGATTTGAATACGAAAATTTTGAACGAGATAGCCTTCGTGAAAATGCTCATGATTCTTTTTTAATGTTTATTGATAGTTGTTATTTAAGTGAGGGGGCAAATAAAATTAAAGCATTTGATTATGAAATTATAAAACAACTAATTCATGAACTTTACTCTTCAATTGATAAAATAGAAATTGAAAGAAATGTTGAAAATGAAGGTTTAGTTGTAAACAGTGAGGATGCAATTAAAATATTACAATTACAAAGAGATTTCATTCATAGTTTATTTAACTATTATGATTTTTTTTATGAGAATAAAAAAATAAATTCACTGGAAAAAAATAATAGGATTGACGGATTTATTAATTACATGCCAACAACTAAAAGATTAAGTTCTGGAGAAAATGCTCTTTTAAATCTTTTTTCGAGATTGTACGATTTTTTAAATTCAAAATTATCTGGAGTCACTCAACAATTAAATCAAACAAAAAATTATATTCTTCTATTGGATGAGGCAGATTTAGGTTTTCATCCTGTTTGGAAAAAGAAATTTGTTAATTCAATTATAAAAACTATTCCTTATTTTTTTAATATGATTGAAAGCAAGCCAACAATTCAAATATTATTTACAACTCATGATCCTTTAACTCTATCTGATTTACCCAATAAAAATATAGTTTATTTATATAAAGATTCGGAATCAAGTGAAACTAAGATTTTGGACTATGAAGATTTGTTACGTCCTAATAAGTCTTTTGCTGCAAATATTACTGATTTGCTTGCCGATTCTTTTTACATTGAAGATGGATTGATTGGTGATTTTGCAAAGGAAAAACTTAAAGATATAATTACATGGCTAGATAATAAGGATGAAATTCAAAATGCAGAAAAATATAAAAGTATTATTAAAATTATTGATGAACCAATAGTGCAAAGGAAATTAGCTGAAATGTATGATTCTAAAATGGAAGATATTATTCAAATAAGTGTGATTGAAAAACAAATAAAGGATCTTGAAAATTTAAAAAAACGAATTCAAAAATGATTTATATAAATCCCACTAATTCGAAAATTGTCCTCGCAAGAAATTTGTATTTAGAGAAGATGTTACCTCTTATTTTTGAAAGAATTGATAAATTAACCGATCGAATTGCGATTAATTATTTTGATAGGTTAATTAATGATTATTTGGAGGATATTTTGAGTGGAACACCTGAGTTATTAGCTAAATTAAATGAAGAATTAACTCCATATGATTCAGCAGTTTTGAAAGCCATAAAATATGTTTTTAATTATGATTGGTTTACTGACAAATGTGTAAAAAGATATGATGCTTATGATTTGGCTTATGATTTGGATGTTATAACTTGTATATATTGCAATCGTTTGTATACTAATACTGTAATTACTAAAAATAAGCAAAAAATAATAAGACCTCAATTTGATCATTTTTTTGATAAAGATTCTAATCCATTATTGGCTCTGTCTTTTTTTAATTTAATTCCAAGCTGTTCAATTTGTAACTCTAATATTAAGCATGGAAAAAAATTTCAATTAAAAACACATGTACATCCTTATAGAGATTATATAATAGATGATTTCAATTTCACATATGACTATACTTCTGAAAATAAAAGTGGCTTAAGGATTTTGATAAATTCAGAAACAGGTTCTAAAATTGAAAAAACTTTTGAAGATATGTTTTTAGAAACCGTCTATAATTCTCATATTAGCGAACTAAAGGATTTACTTGAATTAAAATCTAGGTTTTCTGACAGATATCTTTCAATTTTATCATCTAATATTTTAGGACCCTCAATTCCGATTTCTCAAGAAGAGTTGTATCGATTAGCTTTTGGGGTTGAGTTAGCAAAAGAAGATTTTTATAAGCGACCTTTTAGTAAATTTAAAAATGATATTTTGAAAGAACTAAATGTAATTTAACAACCCCCAGCTCTTCAAAGTCTTCATTCATAAAATTTGATGATCGCTGTGCGAAGTCTGCCGACTTAGTACCCGCTCCAATAATCTACAAATAAAATAAAAAATAAATTTGTCACGGAATATAGCAACATGTACGAAGTCAGGAGACTTCGTACAGCAAATGCGAATACTTAATTTTAGAAGAGTTTTCCGTTCACTCAAAATCCACACCAAGCATCTCATTAATTTCAGTTATCAATTCAAATTCATCCGTAGGAAACATTTCTAAAACCATTTCTAAAATTAGCCCGACATTAATAGGTGAATATTTTGTAGTTTCTGGTTTATGTGCATCATAATCTAATGCTATAATGCATAACTTTAGAATTTCGGTAATTGTTGCTGCAAGTTCATAATAATTTAGCATGTTTATTTTAGCCGTGTAAGTTCCTTTTTTGTCAGGAGATGGCGTTAATGTATTGCAATATCGGGCAGCTAATATTTTAAGATTTTCTAGTTTTTTAATTTCATTTTCCATGGCGTGTATGTTTTTAAATTGTATCGATTAATCATTTTACAATTTTACTTTCAAAATATATTATAGAAAGAAAAATCGTACTTTTGTTTGACTCGGCGAAGAAAGCGATAGATTGTACGGTAGCAAATCATTTTTTGCTGTATTGTACGGCGCTAAATATGTTTTTTACATTTTGCCAGTTATGACACTTAATTATTATCTTTGAATTATGAGCACACTAACAAAACCAAATCATATAGGGCGAAAAATAAGCCGTATTCGTGAACTTCGAGATATGAAACAGGAAGCTTTGGCACAAGCTTTAGGAACGAACCAACAAGCAATTTCGGCTATAGAAAATAGCGAAACAATTGATGAAGAAAAATTGATTGAAGTGGCAAAAGCACTTGGTGTAACGGTGGAAGCAATTAAGAATTTTTCGGAAGAAGGAGTGATTAATTATTTCAATACTTTTAATGAAAGTCCTAATAATTATTTTGGACTTAATAATTGTACATTCAATCCATTAGATAAATTAATGGAAACGGTAGAAGAAAATAAAAACCTTTACGAACGTTTGCTTCAGGCAGAAAAAGATAAAATCGAATATTTAGAAAAATTACTAAAAGGAAAATAATATTCTTTTAACGATTATTCATTAAAATAAAAAAGCATCAGCCGCGGCTGATGCTTTACGTTTGAGGCAAACAACGATTAACGACGAAATGCAGGACTTTCGTTTACTGACTCATCTAACACAACTGTTTTTACCTTTTTTGTTGAAACTGTAATTTTGTGTTTTACTACTTTACCATTTTCGTTCAATTGTAAATAATAAGTTCCGGCTGGATAAGCCTCTAAACTTAAAGTTTTTGAAACCTCTAAATTGTCTTCATCAGAAGATGGAACTCCTGCATACAACAAAGTATTGTTTTCGTCTAAAATTGAAAAATTTGCTTTTTCAACGGTATTTAAAGTAAAGCTTACTACTTTTCCATTTCCGGTTTTTATATACAAGATATAATCACCTTTTCCGTCAATTGCATAAGTAAAGATAGTTGTTAAAAATACGGCAACAACTAGGCCCATTTTGGTAAATTTTGTCATGTTTTTTTAAATTAATTATTAATCGTGGATGTGTAAAACTAACAAATACAATTTGAATTTTATGCAAAAAAATCTATTTTTTAAAGACATAAGTTGCTGAATTAAAACTCTTTCTGTGCTTTGTTTGAACTATGTACGTATTTGTTGGGGTTCTGGATGTTTTGTCCTGAACTTTTTTTTATGCCTCTTACGAGGCCTGTATTCATTTATTAAGAATAGTTTTTCAAAAAAAAAGCGAGTTGATTTTTTCACTAACATTTAGGCATAAAAAAACAGCCCAATATCCACAATGAGCTGTTTTTTAAAACAATATCTTCAAATTAACTTCACAATTTTATACTCTATATAAGTATAACTTTTTTAGCGTGTGGCAACGCTGGTATTTTTGGCAGAAAAACCTGCTTTATAAACTGATGAAACTGCTTTTGATGATAAAACATAAGTTCCGTCATTAATTGTAATTTCATGTCTCACTTTTTTTACATTGTCTTCAATTTCTAAGAAGTAAGTTCCTTCCGGAAATTCTTCTAAACTAAAAGTTCTCAAAATTCCATCTTTACCAGAAGCAGTTTCAGAATAAATAAGAGTACCGTCTGTATCATAAATTGCTAATTTTGCTTTTTGTACTTTATTAAGGGCAAACGTAATTAGCTTTCCATTTCCTTTTAATACATGAAGATTAAAATCCTCATTTCCATCAATTGCATAAGTACTCATTCCTGTAAAAAGTACTGCACATACTAAACTTAATTTTAAATTTTTCATAACATCAGTTTTTTAGTTTATTAGCTTTAATTCTCTGATGCTAAATTACTTATGTAGTTACTTTTTTCTCACAACTCTATTGGCTAATTTCGATGCTATATTCTCATTTACGAAACCGTTATAGGTTAAAATTTGAATTATATTTATTGTTTTTGTTAATATGATTAATATTATATAACATTTTGTTTAAAATGAAGCAGGTTGTATTTTGGTTTTTTCTTACAATTTTAGAATGTCTGAAATAACCAAATTGAATACAAAATCAAAAAATTACAAAGCGTCGAATAAATAAAAAACTTTGTGCCTTCGTGTCTTCGTGGCAAAATAAAAAGCATAAAAAAACAGGTCAATAACCACAAAGACCTGTTTTAAAACAATCACGTTTTTTACTTTACTAACTATCTAACCTCATTTTTATACTGTATGTAGAGTATAAAAGTTTTTTAGCGTACTGCTACGCTAGTATTTTTATCTGATGATTTGTATACTGTAGAAATTGCTTTTGAAGATAAAGTAGTAATCGAATTGTTTACAACAATTTCGTATCTCACTTTTTTTGCATTGTCTTCAACTTCAAGGAAATAAACTCCATCAGGAAAATCCTCTAAACTAAAAGTTCTTAAGATTCCTTCTTTACCTGAAGCAGTTTCAGAATAGAACTGATTTCCGTCCTGATCATAAATTGCAAGGTTTGCTTTTTGCACCTGATTAAGACCAAACGTTATTAATTTTCCATTTTTTAACACATGAAGGTTAAAATCGGCATTTCCATCAATTGCGTAAGTACTAATTCCTGAAAGAAGCACTGCGCATACTAAACTTAATTTTAAATTTTTCATTGTATTAGTTTTTTTAAATTAATAGTTCTAATTCTATGATGTAAAATTACTTTAGTATTACAGATTTTATCACAACTCTATTTGCTGATTTCGATGCTATATTCTCATTTACGAAACCGTTATAGGTTAAAATTTAAATTATATTTATCGTTTTTGTTAATATGGTTATTATTTTTTAATGTTTTGTTTAAATCATGGGAATGTAAATTTATTGTGATTTCTTACAAAAATATATTTGAGATTTTACCGCAAAGAACGCAAAGATTTACGCATCCCGAAGCCTCGGGACGCAAAGCTTAATAATTAAACTTTGTGTCTTAGTGCCTTCGTGACAAAAAAAGTATAAAACAAAAAAAACAGCTCAATAACCACAAAGAGCTGTTTCAAAACAAAAAATTGTTTTTTACTTTACTAACTATCTAACCTCATTTTTATACTGTAAAAGTATAAACTCTTTTAGCGTACTGCTACGCTTGTATTTTTATCTGATGACTTGTAAACTGAAGAAATTGCTTTTGGAGATAAAGTAGTAACATTATCATTTACAGTAATTTCATATCTTACTTTTTTTGCATTGTCTTGAATTTCCAAGAAATAAGTTCCGTTAGGAAAATCCTGCAGACTGAAAGTTCTTAAAATTCCATCTTTACCTGAAGCATTTTCAGAATAGAATAATGTACCTTCTTTATCGTATATAGCTAAACTAGCTTTTTGAGTTTGGTTTAAACCAAATGTAATTACTTTTCCGTTTTTCAATACATGAAGGTTAAAATCTTCATTTCCATCAATTGCATAAGTACTGATTCCTGAAAAAAGTACTGCGCATACTAAACTTAATTTTATAATCTTTTTCATGATTGTCTTTCTTTTAAATTATTAGTTCATTTCTGTGATGTAAAATTACTTCAGTTATCTGTTTTTTATCACAACTCTATTTTCCAATTTATGTGCTATATTCTCATTTACGAAACCGTTATAGGTTAAAATTTGAATTATTTTAGGTGTTTTAGTTAATTCAGCTATTATTTTTCAATGTTTTTAAAAAATTAACATTTCTGCACAACATGTAAAATTCTTACAATAATAGTGTATATGTATTAAAAGATGGAATTAAATACGATATATTAAAAAAAAAGTCAATAAAAATATGGGTAGTGGAAAAAATGGCTAAAAGCTGATAATTTCAAGTTTTATAACAAAGTTGTTTTAATGCAATATTCGCAGTTACGAAACCGTTATAGGTTAAAATATGAATTATTGTAGGTGTTTTTGTTAAATTTGCTATTATTTTTTAAAGACTTTTATCATGAAGACAATCGCCCCAGCTCTAGAAGTGATATCCAACTCATACGGAAGTTCTTTTACGTATACCAAACATGCTGAAAAGACGAACGTTAAGTCTCATTTGTGGCATTATCACCCCGAAATTGAATTGGTTTATATTAATGGTGGCGCAGGAAAAAGACAAATAGGAAGCCATGTTTCTTATTATACAAATGGTAGTTTGATTCTGATAGGTTCTAATTTACCTCATTGTGGTTTTACAAACGAACAAACAGGAAATGTAAATGAAACCGTGATTCATATTAAACCTGATTTTTTGGGTAGTGGATTTTTTGCAGCACCGGAAATGAAAAAGGTTCAGAATATTTTGGCTCAGTCTAAAGGTGGAATTGCTTTTGGCGGAGAAACCAAAAAGAGAATAGGTAAAAAAATCGAGATGATGGATGATCAGCTTCCGTTTGAACGTTTGCTGACACTCCTGAGTATTTTAGATGAATTAGATTCATCAGAAGAGTACACAATATTAAATGCCGATGGTTTTGCGATCGAATTAAATACGCAGGATAGTGATCGAATTAATGTGGTTTTTAATTACGTAAAAGATCATTTTCAGGAATCTATTGCTATAGATGAAGTTTCGAGTTTGGTGAGTATGACAACGCCTTCGTTTTGCCGATATTTCAAAAAAATATCAAATAAAACATTCACAGAGTTTGTTAATGAATATCGTTTGGTTCACGCCTCAAAACTTCTGGCCGAAAAACCAATAACAATCAACGAAGTTTGCTACGAAAGTGGTTTTAATAATTTTAGCCACTTTAGTAAATCGTTTAAACAATATACCGGTAAAAGCGCTTCGCAATACCGTAACGAGCACAAGATTATAATTAAATAATTTTTTTTTGTTTGCCACGAATTTCACGAATTTTCACTAATTATCTGTAGTGAGTAATTTTAAACACAGTAGGAACATAGATTTTTTCTTTGTATAAATAAGTTAAAAAAGCGTTTCACTTTGTAATAACACACATAGCAATGTGCTTATATGCAAGTGGAACGCTTTTTTTGGTATTTTATAATTCTATCTTTCTAATGTGTTAAAAAAAGACAACAACATTAAATTCGGGAAAATTAGTGCAATTCGTGGCAACAAAAATATAGACTAAAGTTGATAGCTAAACATGTTGATAAACTGGTCGGATTTTTCATATATTTTATTCGGAAAAAGGTATATTTACAATCCCTAATCAGAAAAAAATATCAATATGAAAAACTTTAAATTCCTTGTATTTGCTATATTCCTATGCATTTCTTCTATGAGTTATGCTGCAAAAGTAGATACATTACAAATTGCCAGTACAGCAATGAGTAAAACCTATAAAGCTGCCGTTGTATTGCCAAATTCTTATAGCAAAAGTAAAACTGCTTTTCCGGTAATGTATTTATTACATGGTGCTTACGGTCATTTTAGTGATTGGTTAAAAAATACTCCAAACAAAAAATTGGTTCAAAGCTTATCAGATCAATACAACATAATTATCGTAATGCCCGAAGGAGAAACTTTTAGTTTTTACTTAGACAGTCCGGTGAATAAAGGGAGTCAGTTTGAAACTTTTATTACTCAGGAAGTGATTCAGAAAGTCGATAAAACATACAGAACAATTAATAATAGAAACGGGAGAGTTATAACCGGACTTTCTATGGGCGGGCACGGTGCGTTGTATTTATCTGCCAAACATCCTGATTTGTTTTGCGCTGCCGGAAGTATGAGTGGAGCAGTAGATATGAGTGTAATGTTAAACAGAGATTCATCTGCGCAAGTCGTGAAACTTATGCAGCCCGTTTTTGGAGACAAAAGTGATAGTTCTGAAATGTATGAGCGTTATGCCGTTATCAATATGCTCGACAAAATAAAAGCAAACAAATTACCTTTAATAATAGATTGCGGAGTAGATGATTTTTTAATAGAACCCAATAAAGAATTACATCGAAGATTGGTATATAATAAGGTAGAACATGATTACACAGAAAGACCAGGTTCTCATACTTGGGATTACTGGGAAAATTCATTGCCATATCATGTATTATTTTTTAATAAAATTCTGCTTAAGAATCAGTTGGTTGCGAAAAAATAAGGGAATTTTTAACAAAGAATGATGTAAATATTTTTTTTGGTTTGATTTTTGAAATACCTTTATGTATATAACCATAAAAAATAAAAATTATGAAAAAGATATTTATACTTTTCGCAGCTGTTGGATTAGTTGCATTTTCGAGCTGTGAAGGACCAGAAGGGCCTCCGGGAGAACCAGGAGTTAATACTGTTGCTCAAGTTATTGATGTCAATAATGTTAATTTTGCTTTAAATGGAGACGGAGAGGTGATAAATTTTGGTTTTACCCTTTATCCTGGTGATGTAGTTTTGGCTTACAGAGCGACTGGAGTATCAAATGGAAGTACTGTTTGGTCTCAAATTCCAGAATCACATTATTATGACGACGGGACTTTATTTTTTACTTATAAATTTAATTTTAGCCGAGTAGATTTCGAACTCTATCTAGAGGGATTTGAATTAAATACTGTACCAACTGATTTAAGAACTAATCAAAAGTTTCGTATTGTAATTGTTCCGGGTGAAGATCCTAGTATTAGCAACAAATCAGTTAATAAGGTAGATTACTCTGATTACAATGCTGTAATTAAAAAGTATAACATTGATGATACTAATGTTAAACAATTAAAGTAATTTTTTCGTTAATAAATGTAAATAGAAAAAGGAAATCGTAAGATTTCCTTTTTCTATTTACAGGATTTATTAATTATTCTTAATGAATGTTAATTGAGTATTTCTATTACTACCTCCAGTTTGAATATTTATAAAATAAGTTCCTATAGTTAGATTTGAAATATTTATACTTATTAAATTTGGATTTATGACTGAGAAATTGTTTGAGTTTACTATAACTCCTAGTGTATTTACAATATTTATTTGAGTATTGGCTAATATGTAATCTGTTCCTTTGTTCTCAATATTTATAACTGAAGAAGCTGGATTAGGATAAACGGTTAATGTTGGAGATGTATATGTGGAATTAGAAGAGATTACACTTGCTTCGTTACTATAAGATTTCGTGTTTCCTTTTACTAATTGACCATTATTTGTAATTTGATAATTTATTACGGCTAGTCGTCTATAATTGTAAGTAGTTTGAATTATTAAACTGCCTCTTGGATTTGTTACAAATTTGAGAGGTGATGGAAGATAATCTTTAGACGTTGCTCCTGAAATATCAGACCAACTTCCGTATTCTCTATTAGTTATTGGCTGATTTTGCCATTGATATGATACGGTGTAAATTAAATTTGTTCCATTCATTGTTGTCTCGTCTATAAATGGAGTTGAACCAATTATTGTGTTTGGAGAGTCAACAACTCCTGGTGAAGGAATGTTTAATATTTGATCGCAACAAATATTGTTATTGTTTCGGACTGTTCTAAGTAATATTTTTAATGAGTTACTTGCTCTCTTTATGTTTTGATAAATAGCAATTCTTCTAACTAGATAATAATTATCTTCGTCACTTACTCCGTCAGATGGATTAAAGAAATCTAATGAAGATGAATTTTCGCCTTCAATGGTTTTCCAATATCTAATTCCGCCTAATGCAATATTTGTTTTAGTATATTCCCATGCATATCTTTCAATAGTTGTAATATTATCGCCTCTTTGAGGGATATGAAATGGATTTTGTAAAATATTTAAATTTACTGAAGCGTCAGATCTACCGCCAATAATGGATTTTGGATTTGTATTTGTTATTTCTGTAAAATCGTCCGTTATTGGTGTGTTGATAATAGAGATTTCATTTGAAATTATTGGAGAAGGAACAACTGTAATTGTTATAGTATTACTTTTATTTGGAAATTGTCCGCCATAGCTGTAACCTAATTCCCTTGTAACTGTTAGATTTTTTAATTCTGTAACATAATCTATATCTAGAATTTTGTTTGCATCATCTAAACTTATAGTTGTGCCATTAGCGACACTCCATTTGCTATTAACTCCATAAGGAAGTCCTTTGTAAGGATTTAAGTATTGAGATCCAGTTATTGGTGCTGGTTTATCACCTTGTCTAATAGTTTGATTACAACATAATGTATTTGCAATATTTGATGGGTTTGGAGCATCTGCAGGAGGGTTTAGGGTTGTTCCTCCAGTCATTGTTGTGTTTTTGATAACAGGAATATTTGAACTCACATAAGAGGTACCACTTCTATATTCAGCGAATATAAATCCTCCGGAGGTTAAAAAATCGTTCCAATTTAGGTTAATAACAAAACTTTTGACAGCCACATTGCCTCCGCCAAAATAAAGGGTACCGCCGTCGCCGCTAATAGCAACATTAGCTCCTAATGCAGCTCCTTTTGAATAGTAAATTTTTATTGTGCCATTATCTCCGGGTGCAGCAGTGGCCGGCATTTCTACTTTAACGCCAAGTGAAATTGTAGAATATGGAACCGATGCTAAATTAATAGGTCCAGCGCTAAAATTTGCTCCATTCACTACTGTTGGAGTAAGTGTAACTTTTTGCCCAAAAACTGAAATGTGTAATAAAAGCAGTAAAACGAGGTAAATGTAATTTTTTCTCATGATAAAATTTTAAAATTATAATGAGATAAACATAATAATAAATTAAGTATAAGCTTACTTTTAAAAGTTAAATTATAGGTATATTTTTATTTCTATTGGTGATTTAATAAAAAAAGGAAATCGCAAGATTTCCTTTTTTTTTATGAATATATGTCTCAAAAAATTATTCCTGATCCAAATCTGTTAATTCTTTTTCTTCTCCAAATTTAAGAGAAACCAAAATTCCAACTAAAAGAGATAGCGCGATGAATCCTAAAGAAGCCCATTCCGGAACGTGAATCCAATCGTGAAGCAACATTTTTAATCCAACGAAACTTAAAATTGCGATTAAGCTGTATTCTAAATAACTGAATTTTGCCAACATATTTGCCAGGAAAAAGTACATAGAACGCAAACCAAGAATAGCAAAAATATTCGAACTAAATACTAAAAAAGGGTCTGAGGTAATAGCCAGAATTGCCGGAACACTGTCTACAGCAAAAAGCACATCCATGACTTCAATTACAATCAAAGCAACGAAAAGTGGAGTAGCCGCTTTTTTTCCTTTTTCGGTTAAAATGAAAAATCTCTCTTTATCAAATTCAGAAGTAATCGGAATCACTTTTCCTAAAGCTTTATAGATAAAAGAATCTTTTGGATGAAAATCTTCATCATCGCCAGAAAACAACATTTTTATTGCTGTAAATAATAAGAATGCACCAAATAAATAGGTTGTCCATGTAAATTTATTGATCAGCATAACTCCGAAGAAAATCATTAAACCGCGAAAAACTACGGCACCAATAATTCCCCAGAATAAAACGCGGTGCTGGTATTTTTGTGGTATTTTGAAAGAAGCGAAAATAATAGCAATAACAAAAATATTATCAACACTTAAAGAAAGTTCAATTAAATAACCTGTAATAAACTTCATAGAAGCAACGGCAGGTTTTAATCCGTCAGGGTTTGCAATATAATCTGTAGTATAAAGCCAGTAGATTACTCCGGAAAATAAAAATGAAAGTGTAACCCAAATAAGGGTCCATTTGCTTGCTTCTTTGGTACTAATAATATGAGGGTTTTTATTGAAAACTCCCAAATCTAAAGCAAGAATAAGTACAACGCCTACTAAAAATAAAATCCAAACCATTATAAGATAATTTTTAAATGATTTACAAAGATAAGTTTTGATGTTTAACTTAAAAATTAATTATTAGAAAATTACTTTCAATTTTAGTTAAGATTTAGGTGCTTTATGTCGCAATGGGTTTGTGAAGCTAAACCCGACAGGTTTTAAAAACCTGTCGGGTTTAATTGCGCGTAAATCTTTGTCGATCAACTAGTGTGATTTCTCGTTCCTCGCAATGACAAAATCAGCAAAAACATCCTTATGAAAACGATTGCCCTAGCCCCGATAGAAGAGGAAATCCTTTTGTGGCGGGGTTCGCCACAAAAGATTGGAACGGATAGCGGGATTAGCTCCTGAAAAAATTATAGAAATCGGGATAGTTAAACTATACGTCAAAAAAAAATGCCATCAATTAAGATGGCACTTTCTAATATAATTTAAGCTTCGAATTACAATGCTGATTTTACAGTTTTGATAATTCTTGCAGCGATTTTGTATGGATCACCGTTTGAAGCTGGTCTTCTGTCTTCTAACCAACCTTTCCATCCTTTTTGAACAGTCATTAAAGGAATTCTGATAGAACATCCTCTGTCTGAAACTCCGTAAGAGAAATCGTGGATAGAAGCAGTTTCGTGTTTACCAGTTAAACGTTGGTCGTTGTAAGCTCCGTAAACTGCGATATGCTCAGCAGTAACAGGACGGAAAGCCTCACAAATTCTTTCGTAAGTAGCTTGGTCTCCACATGTTCTTAACACCTCGTTAGAGAAGTTAGCGTGCATTCCAGAACCATTCCAATCAGTATCTCCTAGTGGTTTTGGGTGATATTCGATATAGTAACCATATTTTTCAGTCAAACGATCTAATAAATAACGAGCAACCCAAATTTCGTCTCCGGCTTTTTTAGCACCTTTAGCGAATAATTGGAATTCCCATTGTCCGCAAGCAACCTCTTGGTTAATACCTTCAAAGTTAATTCCGGCAGCGATACATAAGTCAGCATGTTCTTCTACTAATTTTCTTCCGTGAGTGTTTTTTCCACCTACAGAGCAGTAGTACATACCTTGTGGAGCAGGATAACCTCCAACAGGGAAACCTAATGGCAATAAAGTTTTAGTATCCATGATGAAATATTCTTGTTCGAAACCAAACCAGAAATCACCATCATCATCAATAGTAGCTCTACCGTTAGAAGAGTGAGGAGTACCATCAGCATACATAACTTCAGTCATTACCAACCATCCGTTAATACGTGTTGGATCAGGGTAAATTGCAACAGGAACTAATAAACAGTCAGATGAACCACCTTCGGCTTGTTTTGTTGATGAACCATCAAATGACCAGTTTCCAAGTTCTTCTAATGTTCCTTTGAAATTTTCGTGTTCTTCAACTTTAGTTTTACTTCTAAGATTTTGAGTTGGTTCATATCCATCTAACCAAATGTACTCTAACTTAATTTTAGCCATAATAATATAAATTTTATTTTTTTTGTTTTTTCGCTGGGTCAAATATAGATTTATTTTTTTAGTCCTAAAAATTAGGGGGCTATTTTGTTGGGTGGACTATAATTTTTTAGAGAAGCGCAATTTTGATAGGGGTATATTTTGAAAAAAGTAATTTTTAACACCTTAAAAAAATAAATTCGTAAAAATAACGTGCTTTTTCTGAGTTTAAAGGTTATGTAATTATGAAAAAATGTTTATTTAATGAATAATACTGAGTTAATTTGTTATATTTCTTCAATTCATATTAATTATTCTTTATAAAATTGATTATCTATTGAAAAATCCTTGTATAAAAATCTACTATTTATCTTTCAAACAGGCTTTTTTATTGATTATATTTGTCCTTCTTTTTTCAATAAAAATAATTACGAATTTTTAAAAATTATATACATGTCAACATTACGTTTCCAAGCTTTAAAAGAAGCTTCTACAAGAAAGCCGGTACATTTTGAAGAAATTGATAGAAAATCTAACATTTTTGGTTCAAATGTGTTTAATGAGAAAGCAATGAAGCAGTTTTTAACTTCTGATGCTTTAAAAGGAGTTAGAGATGCCATTCAGCACGGAACTAAAATAGACAGAAAGCTGGCAGATTATATTGCCATGGGAATGAAAGAATGGGCTTTATCAAAAGGTGTAACGCATTATACACACTGGTTTCAGCCACTTACGGGAACAACTGCAGAAAAACACGATGCTTTTTTTGAAACTTCGTATGACGGAAGTGATCCTGTAGAGAAATTTGGCGGAGCGCAATTGGTTCAGCAAGAACCGGATGCATCTAGTTTTCCTAATGGCGGAATCAGAAATACATTCGAAGCCAGAGGTTACACGGCTTGGGATCCAACTTCTCCGGCATTTATTTACGGAACAACCTTATGTATTCCAACAGTTTTTATTGCTTACACAGGTGAAGCTTTAGATAATAAAATTCCATTACTAAGAGCATTATCTGCAATGGATGAAGCAGCAACGGAAGTTTGTAGATACTTTGATAAAAACGTAAAAAAAGTAACCGCAACTTTAGGCTGGGAACAAGAATACTTTTTGATTGATAAAGCGTTGGCAAACTCACGTCCGGATTTAATGATGACGGGAAGAACCTTATTAGGACACACATCTGCAAAAGGACAACAACTTGATGATCATTATTTTGGATCTATTCCAACTCGTGCATTAACGTACATGAGAGATTTGGAGCAAGAATGTATGTTGCTTGGAATTCCGGTAAAAACGCGTCATAATGAAGTAGCGCCAAATCAGTTTGAATTGGCACCGATATTTGAAGAAACCAATCTTGCAGTAGATCACAACTCCTTATTAATGGATGTGATGCAAAGAGTGGCAGAGCGTCATGATTTTAAAGTATTATTTCACGAAAAACCATTTAAAGGAGTAAACGGATCAGGAAAACACAACAACTGGTCGTTGGCAACAGATACCGGAGTTAACTTATTGAGTCCGAGTAAAACGCCAATGAGCAATTTGCAGTTTTTGACATTCTTTATTAATACTATAAAAGCGGTAAACGATTACGAAACTTTATTAAGAGCTTCTATCGCAACGGCAAGTAACGATCACAGATTAGGAGCAAATGAAGCACCACCGGCTATTATTTCGGTTTTCATTGGTGCGCAGTTAACCAAAGTTTTGTCTGAATTAGAAAGCGTTACAACAGGTAAATTATCTCCGGAAGAAAAAACAGATTTAAAACTAAATGTAGTTGGAAAAATTCCGGATGTACTTTTAGACAATACAGACAGAAACAGAACTTCGCCTTTTGCCTTTACAGGAAATAAATTTGAGTTCAGAGCCGTTGGTTCAAATGCGAACTGTTCTAACGCGATGACAACTTTAAATGCGATTGTAGCCAAACAATTAAAAGATTTTAAATTAGAAGTAGATACTTTAATCGAGTCGAAAGACATGAAAAAAGACGATGCAATTTTTAATGTTTTAAGAGAATACATCAAACAATCGAAAAAGATCCTTTTTGAAGGTGACGGTTATTCTGATGCCTGGGAACAAGAAGCTGCTAAAAGAGGTTTAAGTAATTTTAAAACTACACCCGAAGCGATTAAAGCTAAAATTTCTAAACAAGCACTAGATTTATTTGATGAATTAGGAATTTTGAATCATGTTGAAGCAGAAGCGCGTTACGAAATCGAATTGGAAGAATACACTAAAAAAATTCAGATTGAAGGAAGAGTTTTAGGTGATATTGCCAGAAATCATGTAATTCCGACAGCGATTCGTTATCAAAATACATTGATTGAAAACGTAAAAGGACTTAAAGAAATCTTCGGAAAAGAGTTTGAAACTATTGCAAAAGAGCAAATCGTTTTAATTAAAGAAATCTCTGGTCATATAGAAGGAATCAATTCTAAAGTATTGGCAATGACCAATGAAAGAAGAATTGCAAATCACTTAACCGATGCTCAAAAAATGGCAGAGGCGTATTGCAATAAAGTAAAACCCTATTTTGAAGATATTCGTAATCACTGTGATAAATTAGAATTATTAGTAGACGACGAAAGCTGGACACTTACTAAATACAGAGAATTATTGTTTACTAAATAGTTTTTAAACACGAATTACACTAATTTTCACGAATTCTTTTTTCATTAATAAATGAAAATCTAAATACTCAAAAATCATCCGCTAAGGATGATTTTTGCTTTATAAAAATTTGTGCTAATTTGTGTAATTTGTGGTAAATAATTCTACGCAATCTTTAATAAATAAACCCAAGAATTAAAAAAAGGGATTATCTTTGCACCACATCAACACAAACTAATTTTCATGAGTTCAGATTCTAGCAAAAGGTACGCACAAAGAGGTGTTTCGGCATCAAAAGAAGACGTACACAACGCCATAAAAAATATTGACAAAGGTTTATTTCCTCAGGCATTCTGTAAAATTGTTCCCGATTATCTTACCCAGGATTCAGAACATTGCTTAATTATGCACGCTGACGGAGCCGGTACAAAATCGTCTTTGGCGTATATGTACTGGAAAGAAACCGGAGATATTTCTGTTTGGAAAGGAATCGCGCAAGATGCGTTAATCATGAATATTGATGATTTATTGTGTGTTGGAGCAACAGATAATATCTTGCTTTCATCAACAATTGGTAGAAATAAAAACTTAATTCCTGCAGAAGTTATTTCGGCAATCATTAACGGAACCGAAGAATTAATCAACGAATTAAAAACTTTCGGAGTAACCATTCATTCAACAGGAGGAGAAACTGCCGATGTTGGAGATGTTGTTCGTACTATTATTGTAGATTCTACTGTAACAGCTCGTATGAAACGCAGTGATGTTGTTGATAATGCCAATATTAAAGCAGGAGACGTAATTGTCGGTTTGGCTTCTTTTGGTCAGGCAACTTACGAGAAAAGCTATAATGGCGGAATGGGAAGTAACGGATTAACATCGGCACGTCATGATGTTTTCGGAAAATATTTAGCTAAAAAATACCCTGAAAGTTTCGATGCTCTTGTTCCGGAAGAATTGATTTATTCTGGTCAGGTAAACCTAACGGATGAAGTTGAAAATAGTCCAATTAATGCAGGTCAGTTGGTACTTTCTCCAACCAGAACTTACGCGCCAATTATCAAGAAAATTTTAGATAAATATACGCCAAAGGATATTCACGGAATGGTCCATTGCAGTGGTGGAGCGCAGACTAAGATTCTACATTTCGTTCAGAATTTACATATTATAAAAGATAATTTATTCCCGGTTCCACCATTGTTCAAGTTAATTCAAGAACAATCAAAAACCGATTGGAAAGAAATGTATCAGGTTTTTAATTGCGGTCACCGTATGGAAATTTATGTTCCCGAAAATATCGCTCAGGATATTATTGCGATTTCAAAATCATTCAATGTCGATGCACAAATCGTGGGTAGAGTAGAAGCAGCAGATGCTAAGAAATTGACGATTACGAGTGAATACGGAACATTCGAATATTAATTTTTTTTAAGTTACAAAGGTTCAGAGGTTCTGAGTTGCAAAGGTTTTTTATACTGGAGTTTCAACGGGACCTTTTTTATTAATAATTAGTTTTTTTTAGGAGCTAATCCCGCTATCCGTTACAATCTTTTGTGCCGAACCCCGGCACAAAAGGATTTCCACTGCTATCGGGGCTAAAAACCACCAGAGTCATGTACGAGCTACTTTTTTGGAGATATTTAGATGAGATTTATTTAAATCATCACGAAGTTTACGAAGCACTTCTTGAAAAAGAGGAAGTTGAAGGATTAGAAATACTTCCTGTAGAAGTAATTTTTAACCGAATAGCTTCTGTATTTTCTGATTGGGAAAAAGTCGATGAAAATAGTTGGCAAAATACTAAAGGAAAGGGTGCTTTTCAAGTAATTTCAACTCCACAAAGCATTAAAATTGACTGTTATGGAACCGAAGGGAAAACCATGAATAAATTAGTCAGTTTAATGGAAGAATTCAAATGTCCGTTGTATGATCCGCAAGTTCCGGAACGTTATGATGAAATGAGTGAGTAATATTTTGTAAACGAATATCCATGAAATACATACTATTTAGTTTAATTTTCTTTGTATTAAATTGTAATATATTCGCTCAGCGAATTGCATTAAATGAAATTGATAAATTTACAGATGAAAAAATCTATAAGGTTGATGTTTCTGAAGGAAAAAGATGGAAAACATCCGATAATGTTGCTAAAGGTTTACTTAATAATGTTTTCATTTCAACAAAAATTGTTAATACTGAAAAAAGAAAAAATGTTCTTTTGAATTTTAATCTACAATTAGGCAGAACTTTATGTGTTAATCCAAATGATGGAAAAGTTATTCTTTTATTTTCTGATAATTCTAAAATAACTTTAAATCAACACACGGAAATAAATTGCCAATCAATTTTGAATGTGGATTATTTCATTGGCGAAAATCAAAGTGAAATTGAAAGTAATCTTCTAAATTTAACTACTAAAAGCATATCTAGTTTTAGAATTTATTTTACTGATAATTTTGCTGATTTTGATGTGAAAGAAGATAAAAAAGAATTAATAAAAAATCATTTTAAATTGATACAAAAAGAATTTGAAAAAATATAAGCAATGACAAAATCAAATTTCAATTTCTCAGACAACATTATTTTAGAAGACGATTTGGTTTTATTGCGTCCTTTGCAGGAATCAGATTTCGATAATTTATTGGAATTTTCTATAAATGAACCAGAAACCTGGAAATACTCTTTAGTTGGTGCAGATGGAAAAGAAAATCTGATCAATTATATTAAGTCTGCTATAAAAGCAAGAGAAGATAAAAAAGAATTCCCATTTATTGTTTTCGATAAAAAATCTCAAAAATACGCTGGCTCAACACGTTTTTACGATATTCAGCTTGAATATAAAACCGTGCAATTAGGATATACCTGGTACGGATCGGCGTTTAGAGGAACAGGACTTAACAAACATTGCAAATTTTTATTGCTTCAATTTGCTTTTGAAACTCTTGGAATGGAACGTGTAGAATTTCGCGCTGATAATAATAACGACAGAAGTATCGCTGCAATGAAAAGCATAGGCTGTAAAGTTGAAGGTGTTTTGCGAAGCCACATGCCAACAGCAAATAGAGAAGTGCGCCGTGATTCGATTGTTTTAAGTATCCTAAAAGAAGAATGGTTTGCCGAGGTAAAAGAAAATTTAAAGCGAAAACTTTAAAAGATGCCAACGGCAAAAAGAGCCATAGGCTCGACCAATATTGTAGGGCTGTCCCGACGCTTCGGGATTAATCCAGTTTAACCAAACAAGCAGATATATTGAATTTCAGTTTTGAAAAAATGCTATTGAATTTTGACATTGAAATTGAAATTGATATTGATATTTAAAACATTACCCATCTTTCAATAATAAATCTTGTTCTTTTCGTAGTTTTACGACCAATTGATCAACGTAAAGTTTTATTTTTTGAGGTAAAGAATTCCAGTTTGAGTCTTTCTTAAAACTTCTGCAAATATCAAGATCACATTCTACAGCACGAACTACATATTTCTTGTTTTTATACACGGTAATAATTTTAACCCGTCTTATTTCATCATTTTCATTTCTTGTTCCATATACAATAACAGGTTCTATATAGCCATCGCCATCAATATCTTTGATGCTGCAATATTTTGTCCAGAACCAAATATTGGTTTCTTTAGGCTCGTAATCTTCAAGTAAATCATTAATTCTCCATTTTTCAAGAAAACCGCCGTGATCGTTCATACCGCAAATCGCCTGGATTTTTGTATTTAATGTATCTTTTTTATTTGTTTGATTTTCGCATAAAACCAATTCAAAAACGCCGCCTTTATCCTGATATTCATATGCTCTGTAAATAGGGAAATCAGAAAGGTTCTCTAATTCTCTTTGTTTTATTTGTTCTTTATCTAAAATAGAACTTTCTGTTTTTTGCGAAAAACCAAAGATTGAATATAAAAGGAAAAGGAATGAAATAAATCGTTTCATGTGGTATATAAATTATAAATCAAAGATATCTAAAAGCTTTTCAGTTTACGAACATTTATATTTTTTAAATTCCATTTTTGTCGTAATTTCCTAACGTGAAATTGAAATTGATTCAGTTTTACAAATAATATTTAAATACACATCAATGAATATTGTAAAAACAAAACATCTTCTTTTTGGATTATCAGTTTTGCTATTTGGTTTTACGAATGAAGTAAATGCTCAAAAGAAAGCAGACAACTTAAAAAATTTAATTCAATACGTTGACCCAATGATTGGTACAGCCAAAATGGGACATACGTATCCAGGCGCAACAGTTCCGTTTGGGAGTGTACAATTAAGTCCTGAAACAGATACAATTGCTTACAGTTTAAACGGAAAATACAATGGTGAAGTTTACAAATATTGCGCAGGATATCAATACGAAGATAAAACCATTGTAGGTTTTAGCCATACCCATTTTAGTGGGACAGGACATTCTGATCTTGGTGATTTTTTAATTATGCCAACAACGGGAAAATTACAACTGAACCCCGGAGTCGCTTCAAAACCTTTATCCGGATATCGATCTGCGTTTTTGCATTCGACAGAAAAAGCAGAACCGGCTTATTACAGCGTTCTTCTTGAAGATCATAATATTAAAGCTGAACTAACGGCAACAACGCGTGTAGGAATGCATCAATACACCTTTCCAAAATCTGATGAAGCACATATTATTCTCGATTTAACTTCAGGCATTTACAACTATGATAAAAAGAATGTCTGGACATTTGTTCGTGTAGAAAACGATACTTTAATTACCGGATATCGCCAGACAAATGGCTGGGCAAGAACGAGAACCGTTTATTTTGCAATGTCTTTCAGCAAACCAATTAAAAGCTACGGTCAGGCGGCGCAGGAAAAAAGTGTGTACAGAGGTTTTTGGGGAAGATTTGATCAAACCAAAAATTTTCCGGAAATGGCAGGTCAAAACCTAAAACTGTTTTTTGATTTTAATACTGAAGAAGGAGAGAAGATCAAAATTAAAATGGCGCTTTCTCCCGTAAGTTTTGCAGGCGCATTAGAAAATATGAAAAAAGAAGTTCCGGGTTGGGATTTTGAAAAAGTAAAAAAACAAAGTCAGGAAATTTGGAACAAAGAATTGAATAAAATTCAGATCGAAACCATTCAGAAAGAGGATTTAGTGAATTTCTACACCGCAATGTATCACGCCTTTTTAGGTCCAACAGAATACATGGATCTTGACGGAAACTACAAAGGTCTGGATATGAATGTTCATAAAGCCGAAAACTTTAAAAATTACACAAGCTATTCTTTATGGGATACATATAGAGCTTTACATCCATTGTTTAATATTGTTCAGCCTTCGAGAAACTCAGATATGATTAGTTCGATGTTGGCACATTCAGATCAAAGTGTACATAAAATGCTGCCAATCTGGTCGCATTATGCTAATGAAAATTGGTGTATGATTGGTTATCATTCTGTATCTGTAGTGGCAGATGCGATTGTAAAAGGCAACACCAATTTTGATCCTGAAAAAGCACTTCAGGCATGTGTGAATATTGCGAAAGTTTCTTATTACGATGGATTGGAATATTATATGAAAAAAGGATACGTTCCTGAAGATAAAAATGGATCTTCGGTTTCTAAAACTTTAGAATATGCTTATGATGATTGGGCAATTGCGCAGGCAGCCAAAAAATTAGGCAAAACTGAAATCTATAATGAATTTATTGAAAGGTCTAAAAACTATAAAAACGTTTACGATGAAAAAACAGGTTTTATGCGCCCGAAACTAAACGACGGAACTTTCAAAAAAGAATTTGATCCGTTAGACACGCACGGACAAGGTTTTATAGAAGGAAATTCATGGAACTATAGTTTGTATGTTCCGCAGGATCCTGCCGAAATGATTAAAATGATGGGCGGTAACGAGAAATTTAATGTTCGCTTAGATTCATTATTCAACATGCATTTGCCGGATAAATATTTTGAAAATACAGAAGATATTACAAGAGAAGGAATTATAGGGAATTATGTGCACGGAAACGAACCTTCGCATCACGTCGTTTATTTGTACAACTGGACAAATTCTCCGTGGAAAGCACAGGACAAAATTAGAATGATCCTAAAAAAAATGTACCGAAATGGAGCCGACGGTTTAGGAGGAAATGACGATTTCGGACAAATGAGCGCCTGGTATATTTTTAGCAGTTTAGGATTTTATCCAGTTGCGCCGGGTTCTGATGAATATGCTTTGGGTAGTCCGTTGGTTAAAAATGCGATTTTCAATTTAGAAAATGGTAAAACTTTTGAAGTAGAAACTGTAAATCAATCGGATAAGAATGTTTTTGTGAGTAAAGTGCTTTTGAATGGAAAACAATTAGACAAACCTTTCTTAAAACATGCTGATGTTATGAATGGAGGGAAAATTACGTTTTACATGAGTGCTAAACCGAATAAGAAGAATTACTAGGTTGTGTTAAAATTAGGATTGATTTTGACTTCCTGCAAGGTTTTCAAAACCTTGTAGGTCTATTTTGATGATGGATATAAAATACCTACAAGGTTTTGAAAACCTTGCAGGATTCGTGGCGAAAAAATACAGCAAACAAAAACTCTAAACATAACAAACTTTGCAAAAACTTCACGAAATTTGCACCTCAAATAAAAGACACGTATTATGAAAATAAATCTAAAATCAGGAATTGATAAATTGCTTTTCGGAATGAAGCAAAACGATGTAACAGCTGCTTTAGGAAAACCTGATAAAAATTATAAAGACGAAGATGATAATGTGATTTTTGTATATAATGCACATAAAATCAGGTTGACATTTTATGAGGAAGAAGAATTGAAATTGGGTTATTTAGTAGCGTCAAGTAATGATTTAGAAGTTTTTGGATTCAAATTAATTGGAAGAAAAATTGCCGATGTAAAGAAAGATTTTGCTGCAAAAGGCATTACAAAATATACTCAGGAAACTTTTGATACTTTCGAAAATTATTTCAATGAAGACAATTGGTTTATTCTTCAAACAGAATTTGATGAAGTTGTGAAGTTTGAAGTAGGAGCGATCATTAATGATAAAGATGAATTTGACTGGAAGTTTCCGGCGAAGAAATAACAGCTAAAACCTTTTTTAAACTTTGAAAAAGGTATAGCCGCAAAGACATAAAAAAAACCGACAAGTGATTGTCGGTTTTTTTTTATACTATCAATTAAAGAAATTATCCTTTCAACCACGCAGTTTTAAGTTTCTCTTTTGAAGCATCTGTAGCTTTAAAAGTTTCTTTTTCTTCGTATGGAAGTTTCACAGTTCCTTTTATAGTTTGCTCTTTACCATCACGTTTTATTTGAAGCGTAATAGGATCATTTTCTTTCCAGTTTTCACTTTCTGTAATCAAATCGTAGATGTTGTCAAGATTGTAAGTTTTGCCATTTACAGTTGATATACCATCCCCGGCTTTAAGATTTAAATTTGTAAAAAACACATTTAAGTCAACATCCTTGCGAATACTTATTGCTTTAGTCGCTTTGTCAACACCAATATAAGGCTGCTGTCCTTTAATGAAAATTGTTCCGGGTGCTTTTTCAACAGATTTTGTTACGCCTACTTTTGCTAAATAAGTTTCATAAGGAATAGGAGTAGTTCCGGCAACATAAGTTTTTAAGAATTCACCAACTTCAGGATATGTCAATTGAGTAATTTTTGCAAAAAGCTCATTATCGTTAAATGGTTTTTCAACGCCATATTCACTGGATAATTTATGCATTAAGTCAAGAATTCCTCTTTCACCATTACTTTTTTCTCTAATAATAATGTCTATGCACATACCAATTAAGGCTCCTTTTTGGTATACATTTAAGTATTGGTCTTTGTAAGGTGGCTCTAAAACATTTTTGCTCATTACCGTAAACGACATGGTATCGTTTAAACCTTTTGCCTGTTCTATTTTATCAGCGATACGTGTGTAAAATTCAGCTTCGTCAATTAAACCCTGATTAATTTGAAAAAGGTTTGCAAAGTATTCAGTTACACCTTCATACATCCATAAATGTTCTGACATTTTTGGTGCATTATAATCAAAATACTGAATTTCTTTTGAATGAACAGTTAGCGGAGTTACAATATGGAAAAACTCATGAGAAACTACATCTTTCATAGATTCAACCAATTTTTCTTTTGGCATTGATTCCGGCAAAACAACTGTTGTAGCAGTAGGGTGTTCTAAGGCACCAAAACCGTGTGCATCATCTTTTGCCATGCTTGATAAATACAATAAAACAGTATATTTTTTAGTCGCATTTACTTTTCCTAAAAAGTTTTTTTGCGCTGTCATCATTGTTTTCATTTCCGGTGTAATACTTTCGGCTGTAAATTTTCCTGTTGGAGAATAAACGGCGATTAAAATATCCATTCCGTTTACATTGAAAGTTGTATAGTCCGGTTTAGAATACATAATTGGATTTTCAACCAAAACAGCATACCGTGGCGTAGTAAAAACGTCACTTGTTTTGCTTGCATCTTCATCATTCATAGAAGTTGCTCCCCAAAGTGTTTCAGGATGCGTAATGGTAACTTTATACGGAACATCTAATTTATCCTGAAAATACCCGACAAAACCGTGTGTATTGACCATGAAATTGATTCCTGCGTTGATATTAGTTCCTGCTGGCGAGAAAACGTCATCATTACCAAAGCCGGTTCCTTTTTCAGTATCAAAAGTATCACCAACTAAATAAGTTATTTTTGTTAATGTTTTGGCATTTGAAATGGACCATGAATTATCGTCGATTCTTTTTACTGTTAAAGCGTTTCCTTTAGCATCAAAAGCTTTAAAATCATCAGAATATTTACCGTAATTATCTGTAGAATAAGTTCCGGGAACTGTTTTCGGAATACTGTAAATAATTTCATCTGTTTTTATTTCCGGCGGAGTAACGGTTACCAAAACTTTATCGTCTTTTACATCGACAAGATTAATAGTAACGGCCACGGTATTACTTTTTGCAGCTCCGGAACCCGTACCGGTTTTACAGCTCCAAAACGTTACCGCAAGAGCTAATGTGTAAAGTATTTTTTTCATTTGTTTATGTTTAGTTATGTGTATTTGACTTATAAAATGTAATAATGTTACATAAAATTAAAAATAAAAAAAAACTCCCGATTCACAGGAGTTTTATGCTAGTCAAGTTTGTTCTTTATGTAATATTTTCCATCCAAATCTTCATCAAAATCATCTATTTTAACGGGTTTTGGTTTTGGTTTATTTGCGATCGCCTTCTTTTTCCACATTTCAAATTTTTCGAGTGGCATTTTCTTTTTCATGATTTCCAGAACTTCTTTTTCTGCCAATCCAAATTCTTTTTTTATAATTTCAAATGGATTTCTTTCTTCCAATGCCAACGAAACAAGTTTTTCCGTTTGTTCCCAGCTCAACTCTTTGCGGTTACTCTTTTTCATCACGTGAAAATTAATTCAAAATAGGGGTTAATGATTAATAGATTGATTTTCAATTTAAGTATCAATATTAATAAAAAAAATAATTAGTTGGTTCGATCGGGTGTGTTTTTTTTAATGATTTTGCTTGTTTTTTTTGGATCTTGATTTTTGAAACGGAATTTTTAATAAATTTTTCAATTTGTTATGCTCATCTGCTGTCATGTGAGTATCTACTCCGTATATTAATTCTTCTTTTGGTAAAGTTGTAAAAGTGCCAAAAAGCCGATCCCAAACAGAAAAAATGTTTCCATAATTGCTATCAGTGTAAGGTAAAACATAATGATGATGTACTTTGTGCATATTAGGAGAAACGATAAAATAACTCAGAATATTGTCTAATTTAGGAGGCAGCGAAATATTAGCATGATTGAATTGAGAAGCTATGACAGATAATGATTGATAAAGAAAAACCATCCACATCGGACTTCCCACTATTAAAACGCCTGCAGTTGTAAATAAAAAACGAATGATGCTTTCTCCCGGATGATGTCGATTTGCCGTTGTAGTATCAATCCAGGTATCTGTATGATGAATTAAATGAAAACGCCATAAAAATTTTATTTTATGTTCGATAAAATGCGCCAAATAAGCACCAATTAAATCTAATAAAAGCAAACCAATAAGGATATAAAGCCAAATTGGAATTTTTGGGAGCCATTGCAAAATTCCAAAATTATTTTCGGTTGTCCAGGCAGCAGTTTTAATTAGTATAAAAGCTAAAATGAAATTTACGATAATAGTAGTAATCGTAAAAAAGATATTTATTCCTGCGTGATGCCATTTTCTATATTGCATCCGGAATAGTGGAAATGTATTTTCGATAAGCCAAAAAATAGTTATTCCTCCAACCAAAATTAAACTTCGGTGTGAAGATGGAATCGTACTGAAATAAGCAATGATTTCATTCATAATAAACTATAGAATAAACTTTGTTACTTAAAAAGTGTATTAAAGTTACTGATATTTAACAAAAAAAAGAGAAAATCAAATATAAATATATAAGATTTTCTCTTTTAGAATAAATTATCTTACTGAAGATTTATTACTTTTTGATAAGACTGATGATAAATAGTAAAACCCAGGCTCCTCCAACGGCGATTAGTATTTGCCATAAAAGGCCACCTCCTCCAATTCCAAGTTTACCGGCAATCCATCCACCGATGAATCCACCAATAATTCCAACGATGATATTACCAATTAATCCAAAGCCGGCACCTTTCCAAACCTGACCTGCTAACCATCCCGAAATTGCTCCAATAAGTAAGAAATATAAAAATTCCATATTTTAAGTTTTAATGTTATTTGTAAATAATACTATTCTGTATCGTCTTGTTTTTGTAATAATGTTTTATAAATAAATCCGGCAACAATAGCCCCTAAAATTGGTGCAACCCAAAATAGCCAGACTTGCGTAAGTGGTTCTCCACCCACAAAAATTGCCTGAGACAATGATCTTGCAGGATTAACAGAAGTATTTGTGATTGGAATGCTTATTAAATGAATTAATGTCAGGGCCAAACCAATTGCAATACCAGCAAAAGAGCTGTTTGCAAATTTATCTGTGGCGCCTAAAATGATTAATAAGAAAAACAAGGTAAGCACAAATTCAGCAATAAAAGCTGCCGCTAAAGAATATCCATCCGGAGAAAAAGCTCCAAAACCATTTGATGCAAATGCTCCCGCTTTGGTTGCATCAATTACAAAACCTGCTTTTCCTGAAGCAATGGTATATAATGTACCTGCTGCTGCAATTGCACCGATACATTGTGCGATTATATAAGGGATCAAATCTTTTGCAGGGAATCTTCCTCCGGCCCATAAACCAAACGAAACTGCGGGATTAAAATGTCCGCCTGAAATATGACCAACAGCATATGCCATTGTTAATACCGTTAAACCAAAAGCCAATGCAACACCTGCAAAACCAATCCCCAATTCAGGATATCCTGCCGCAAAAAGTGCACTTCCACAACCACCAAAAACCAGCCAATAAGTTCCGAAGAACTCAGCAAATAACTTTTTCATAGTAAATAAATTTAATTAATAGTTTGTTTGTTAAAGGGTATATTTGTATGCCCATAAAATCAATACAATTTGTAAGGGCAAACGTATTAATAAAATAATTTTTAACAAAGAAAAACCTCCTTTTTTCTTACAAAACATATTAACATTTGCAGGAAAAACAGCAATTAATAATGCTATAATTCCCCAGGCAGCCAATTTTGTTGTAAAAGGAACTATTAGCAGCATGCCTAAAATAATTTCGGCGACTCCACTTAAAATATTTAATAATTTGGGGTTTGGCAGATAAGAAGGAATGATCTTAATGTACATTCCCGGATTTTTGAAATGATTAATTCCCGCAATTATATAAAGAAAAGCCATTAAATATAAATGCCAGGGTAGGTTCATGATATAATTATTTATCACGAAATTATAAAAAAAATTAACAAAAATTGATTTACAATTACTTTATTTTTAATAGAACGTAAATTTGTTAATTTTTGCGTTTGAAATTTACATTCATTATAATAATGGCAAGAATAATTAAAACAATTCCAACCCATTGTAAAAAGATAACTTTTTCATTTAATAAAACATATGCCATCATTACTGAAACTGGTAATTCGAGAGCAGAAACAATGCTTCCTAAACCAATTCCCGTTAACGGAAACCCTGCATTCATAAGCATCGGAGGAATTATTGTTCCAAATAAAGATAAAATGATTCCCCATTTCATGAAAATGGCAAGATTAAAAGCAGTTGTCTGAGTCGCAAATGCAAATGAAAACACAATTACTGCTCCTCCTAATAGCATATACAAACTACGCTGTGCAGATGAAATTTCAGTCGCAACACGATTTGCAGTAAACATAGTTGTCGTAAAAGATGCTGCAGCCATAATTCCCCATGCAATACCTCTCCAATCTAATTTTATATCATTATTGATAATATTGGTCGCCAAAACAGTTCCAATCAAAACAATAAATACGGCAATAACTTTTTGTTTTGAAGGTAATTTTTTTTCCAGAATCATTTCCAGCAAAACACCCATCCAGACGGTTTGCATTAATAAAACGATACCAATAGAAACCGGAATATACTTTACAGCCAGATAATAGAATAAACTGGTCATTCCTAATGAAGTCCCCGCAAGCATTAAGCTAAATATGTTTTTTGGTGTTGCTTTTACAACATTATCTTTATGCTTTATTTTTTGAAATGTATTAATTAATAAGATACCAATAATTCCCAATACAAATTGAGATGTTGTTACTTCTGCAGTAGTATATCCTTCAGAATAAGCCATTTTTACAAAAGTAGCCAGCATTCCATAAGTTGTAGCACCAATTGCAACTAAAAATACTCCCTTTAATACATTGTTTTGTGACATCTTAAATTGTTTTAATTAAAAATAAAAGCCGGCAAAGGTAAGCTATTTTGTTTAGGATTTAATAGAAAACAGTTGTAAACATTATTAGTGTTGTGATTTCAGATTTAATTTTAGACGTAAAATTGTGAATTTGTTAGATTTATGTTAGATTTAATAAAATAAAAAACCCATCAATAATGATGGGTTTTTATATCTAAAATTTAAAATAAATTATTTTAAAGCTGGTTGATTTTGATAAGTTTCGATTTCAAAAACCAAAGTTGCGTTTGGCGGAATTACCCCTCCTGCACCTTTTTCTCCGTAAGCTAAATTTGAAGGAAGAAAGAAAATTGCTTTTTCTCCATCAGTCATCATACCTAATGCTTCTAAGAAACCAGGAATCATTCCGTCTTTTTTACCAACTGTAAAAGGAAAAGCCTGATATCCTTTTTGAGCATCTCTGTTAGCATCATATTTACCATATGCTTTTGCTACCTGAGACATGCTGCTGTCAAAAAGATTTCCGTCTTCAAAATATCCTGCATAGTGAAAATAAATTGTAGATCCGTCAGCTCCTTTTACCCCGGTTCCTTTTTGTGTAATAACATATTGTAGACCAGATGGTGTTGCAGTTGCTTTGGCTTTAGTAGCAGCAAAATAAGCTGCTTTTTCAGCAATTACTTTCTTACTTTCCGCTTTTTTAGCTTCATCTTTTTTTGCATCATCAGCTATAACTTTTAAAGCATCAAATTTTTTAGCCGCAGCACCTTTACGAGTAATAGTAATTTTTGTCATGATATCGTCCTGAACAATTTTATTTACATTGTCCATTCCTGAAACTACGTGACCAAAAATAGTATGTTTTCCATTTAACCAAGGCGTTTCTTTATGTGTGATAAAAAACTGGCTTCCGTTTGTTGCCGGACCTGAATTTGCCATGGCTAAAACACCGCCTTTTTCAAATTTTAATTCTTCAACAAATTCATCTTTAAATGAATATCCCGGACCTCCGGAACCGTTTCCATCAGGATCTCCACCCTGAATCATAAAATCATTGATAACTCTGTGAAATTTCAAGCCGTCATAAAATGGCTTTCCTTTTAGTCTTTCTACTTTTACATTAGGATTTGTACCTTCTGCCAAAGAAATAAAATTAGCCACAGTAACTGGCGCTTTTACATATTCTAAAGACAAAACAATATCACCTTTAGTTGTAGAAATAGTGGCAAAAATTCCCTCATTAGGATTGGCCTGTGCAACTGCTTTTGCTGTAGCTGGTTTTTTTGCAGTAGTTTTTTTTGTTGCTTGTGCCTGAACATTGATTATTGCAAGGCAAAATAAAAATAGAAATTTAAATTTCATCGTGTTTTAGAATTTAAGTCTGTAATAATGTTTCAAAAATAAGAATATTATTACGGTTTTTCCAGTAATTGTACTTCAAAAATAATATTAGCATTTGGAGGAATAACTCCACCAGCTCCCGCAGCTCCGTAAGCTAAATGAGAAGGGATAAAAAGAACAGCTTTATCACCAAAAGAAAGCTTTTCAATACCCTCAATAAATCCGGGAATCATACCGTCTTTTTTACCTGCCTGAAAAGGAATTGGCGAATATGCTTTTGCTTCAGCTCTTGCAGGATCAAATTTTCCAAAAGTTTTGGCAACGTCTTCAATACTTGTGTCAAACAAAGTCCCGTCTTCTAAAAATCCAGCGTAGTGAATGTATAACTGAGTTCCAATTGCAGGTTTTTTACCGGCTCCTTTTTCAGTAATTACATATTCTAAACCTGTTGAAGTTTTAGTTGCTTTTGCTTTTTGAGCAGCATAATAGTCAGTTTTTTCTTTTTGAACTCCTGCAAATTTGCTTTTTTCTTTTGCTATATCTGAAAAATAATCATTAAAAACTTTTACTGCATCAAACTTTTTAGCAGCTTCTCCATTTCTGATAATAGTAACAGAAACGATAGTATCATCTTGTTTTACCTGATTAACAACTTCTTGTCCTTTTTCAACCACATGACCAAAAATAGTATGTTTTCCGTTTAACCATGGCGTTTCAACATGAGTAATAAAAAACTGACTGCTGTTTGTTCCCGGACCATTGTTTGCCATTGCCAAAACACCTGCTTTGTCAAATTTTAGATCAGTGAATTCGTCTTTAAATTTATATCCTGTATCACCAGAGCCTGTTCCTTCAGGATCTCCTGTCTGAATCATGAAATCTTCGATAACTCTGTGAAACTTTAATCCGTTGTAAAACGGTTTTCCTTTTAGGTAATCTTTGGTTACAAATTCATTTTTCCCTTCGGCCAAAGTCACAAAATTAGCAACCGTAACCGGTGCTTTTTTATAATCTAATTCAACAATAATATGACCTTTGTTGGTTTCAATATCTGCATATAAACCATCAGGCAAATTGCTATGCTCGTCTTTACAAGAATAAAATGAGGAAACGGCTAATAGTAATAATAAAATACTTTTTTTCATTTTTAAAATATTGTTTTATGGTTTTACAGTGTCTTTTTTAGTTTCAGTGGCTGCTTTTTTAACTGCCGGTTTTGTTGGTTGAACCGCTGGATTTTTTGTTGCAGCTGCAGTTGTTGTACCTGTAGTTGCAGGAGTTGCTGTTGAAGTTGTTGCAACGGCCGGATCCGGAACAAAATTTCTTAGCGTAACAGTACAAATCAACGATTCATTGGTTCCGATTTTTTTATTATCGCCATGATACCCGTATGCAATATGTGATGGAAATAAAAATGTAACGGTTTCATTTTTATGCATTAGCTTAATACCGTCGCGTAATCCCATCATGATATCTTGTTTGTCAACATAATAAGTTTGCGGGCCAAGCTCTGCTTCAGAATAAATAATTTTACCTTCAATATCTTTTATTTCTAAATTAAAATAAGCGATATCTCCTTTTTTGGGAGTTTGTGTATCGGTTAGATTTTTTTCATCATATGAAAGCCAGTAACCTTTTCTGGTTGCATAATATTTTACTTTCGGATTGCTTTTGATGATTTTTTTAATAACATCTTCTTCGCTTGCAACCAGTTTTTTATTGCGGTCAGCCGATTTTTTCATAAAAGAACCTGAAGATCTCGAAATAGGTCTTCTTGCTTCTTCGTGTTGTTTACAGCTAACCAATAAAACAGCAAAAAGTAGGGTGTAAATGCTTAGTTTTAAGTAGTTCATTTGGGTTATATTTTTAGTTTTGTTACTAAATCTTCAAATTTTTTCACCGTTTCTTCCATAGAAACTTCAGATCTTCCTCCGGCGGCGTTGCTGTGGCCTCCTCCATTAAAATGATCTCTGGCGAATTGATTTACGTCAAATCCTCCTTGCGAACGGAAAGATATTTTAATAATATTTTCGTCTTTATTTTCTATAAAAATAGCAGTAAAACAGATGCCTTTTATGCTTAATCCGTAATTAACAATTCCTTCTGTATCGCCTTTTACATAGTGAAATGCATCTAATTCTTCTTGGGTAAGTGTTGTATAAGAAGCTTTGTACTCTTCAAAAACTTTCATGTTTTGCAAAGCGCGACCTAATAACTGCAAACGACTATAAGAACTATTATCAAACAAAAGAACCGGAATTTGGGTATTTTCGACTCCTAAATCTATCAATTCGGCAATAATTCGGTGTGTATTTCCTGTTGTTCCGGGAAAACGAAATGATCCGGAATCAGTTAATATTCCCGTATAAATGCAAGTTGCGATGGTTTTGTCTAAATCTTGTTTTTTATCTAAAAAAGAAATGAAATTATACACCATTTCGCAGGTAGAACCAAACGCTGTGTCAGAGTACATATAAGTGGCATAATCATCAGGTTTTTGATGATGATCGATCATGATAAATGGCGCAGTTAGTTTTGCCAAAGTATGTTCCATTTCGCCTGTACGATGAAAAGCATTAAAGTCAAGAGTAAAAATTAACTCGGCTTCTTCTAATATTTTGGTACAGTTTTCAGTGTCTTTTTCGAATATTTTTACGGTTTCAGAACCCGGTAACCAGGCTAGGAAATCAGGAAAATCATTAGGCGCAATCACCGTTGGCTGATGATTGTTTTTTAATAAAAAGTGGTACAAACCTAACGTAGATCCCATGGCATCGCCATCTGGACCTCTGTGCGGAATTATGGCGATTTTCTTTGGGGTTGCGAGCAACAATTGTATCGCTTGAATATCTTGTATTTTCATAGTGTGCGAATTTACATTTTTTTAATGTAATGCTGAAATCATTTTATATTTTAAGTTAGATGTTACGGGTTATTGATTAAAAGTTTTTTAAATTGGTTAATTCTTGGTTTGAATTCCGAAAAATTGAACGCGGATGAAACGGATTCGCTAAAGCGAAAACGCGGATTTAAGCAGATTTATTCTAGATTGAAATTTCACAAAGATTCTCAAAGAATTCACAGAGATTCACGAATTTTTTGGAATTTGGAATTTATTTTTTGGAATTTAATTGAAACGCGGATGAAACTGATTCGCTAAAGCGAAAACGCGGATTTAAGCAGATTTATTTAGATTGAAATTTCGCAGAGATTCTCAAAGGATTCACAGAGATTCACGAAAATTTTGGAATTTGGAATTTAATTTTTGGAATTTTCGTTTGCTATTGGATTTTGGAATTTAAAAAATTGGAATTTATTTTTCGAGACAATTTGAGATTTATAAATTCCAACAGAACCCGAAGAAAAATAAGCAACTATACAAGCAACTGCAATAAAAATTCCGGGTTGAAGACCAAATAATTCCAGCCCCATAATGGTGCAGGTAATAGGAGTGTGGGTCGCGCCCGAAAATACGGCTACGAATCCTAAACCTGCCAAAAGTGCAATTGGCATCGGAATAATTACAGATAAAGCACTTCCTAAAGTAGCACCTACAAAGAATAACGGAGTTACTTCTCCGCCTTTAAACCCGGCTCCTAACGTAAATCCGGTAAATAATATCTTGAGTAAAAAGTCATACCATTGGTTTTGATTTGAAAATGAATCCACAATTTCCGGAACTCCTAATCCTGAGAATTTTGTAAATCCAAAACCTGCTATTGCTATGGCTAAAATGATTCCGCCAATGAAAGGTCTTAAAGGTGGATATTTAATTTTTGAAAAAAGTGAACCCCAAAAGTGCGTACTTCTCGAAAATAATAAAGCAGCAAGTCCGGATAAAACGCCAATGATAATGGTATAAAATATGGTGGAAATTGAAATTTGTGGAATCTCAGGAATACTGTAATGTGTATGTTTTACCTGCCAGAATTCTACCGTAAAATAAGCGACATAAGCTACTAAAAAGGATAAAAGGATACTTTTGAGATTTATTTTACTGAAATATAAAACTTCTAAAGCAAATATAGCGCCCGCCAACGGTGTTCCAAAAACAGATGCAAAACCAGCGCTGATACCGAGAATAATTAAGATTTTGCGTTCGGAGTTGTCTAGTTTGAAAATTTTCGTGAATTGATCTGCAATTGCGCCGCCCATTTGTACAGCCGTGCCTTCCCGGCCTGCAGAACCTCCGAATAAATGAGTAATTAAAGTTCCAAAAAGAACTAACGGAGCCATTTTAAACGGAATTATTTTTTGCGGATTTTCGTATTCTTCCAGCAATAAATTATTGCCTTTTACAACCGATTCTCCCCAATAATAATAACTCAGTCCGACTAATAATCCGCCGAAAGGCAAAAACCAGACAATCCAGTCGTGATGAATTCTAAATTGAGTAACAAATTCTAATGAAACTAAAAAAAATGCCGACGCAGATCCTGAAAAAATACCTATCAAAACGCAGATCAAAATCCATTTGAAAGTGGTAAGGAATATTTCTTTTGGTTTTTGAGAAGTCATTAATGTAAATGCGGGCAGATTTTTCGCCACGAATTCACGAATTTAGAAAAAAATATCTGTTTTGATCTTTTTAGAATAGTAATTCGTGAATTCGTGGCTAAAAAAATATTATTGTATCACAGCTGTAAATTCAATTTCAACTAAATATTCAGGAGCAACCAGTTTGCTGATTTCATAAAAACCGGTTGTAGGTTTTACATCTTTAAAGAAAGCAGAATGTGCTCTTGCAACATCTTCAAAAGTTGAAATGTTGGTTGTAAAAATACGGGTTCTGATTACATCTTTCATTCCAACATTCAAATCTTCAAGAACTTTTTCAACACGTTCCAAAATATTATACGTTTGAGCATAAGCATCGTCAGCTTTTACTTTTTCGCCATCAACAATTGCCACAGTTCCTGAAACTTCGATAATATTACCAATTCTTACAGCACGGCAATATCCCATTTTATCTTCCCATGGTGATCCTGTCAAGATGTTTTCTCTTTTCATTTTGTTAGTTTTTCTGAATCGTTTTTGTCAGTTTTAAAAACAAATTCGGGTTAATTAATTCTGCTGCAATTTATAAAATATGTAGCTGAAAAGGAGTTTTTTTATTTAAAATCCATCTGTAAATTATTGTTTTTTGTGATATTTTGGATCGAAAAATTGATATGATTATTCTATTTGATGCTGTTCAAAAAGACGCAATTTATTTTGCGTCGCCGTTAAGTTTTGCTGTAAAGTTTCAATTTTATTCAGCAAATGATAAATAGCATCAATTCCTTCCAGATTGATTTTAAGATCATAATGCATTCGTATCATTTTTTCTATTGCAGGCAATTGTTCCGGCTGTAAATATTCATCTTCTTCCTGAATAATAATTTCAACTAAACCATAATTATTCAGCTCTGTTATAAAAGTATTTTCAATTTCGTGATACAGGCAAAATTGTTTTATCTGGATTAAATTTTTACTATTCATGATTTCTGATTTTAGCTAATTCTGCGAATAATTCTTTTTCTTTCTGAGATAATTTTGTTGGTGTTTTTACATTATAAGTGATGTATAAATCGCCAAATTGATTGTCTTTTTTATACACCGGAAATCCTTTTCCTTTCAGTTTCACCTTCGTTCCGGTTTGGGTTTCGGCAGGAACTTTAATTTTTACTTTTCCATCAAAAGTATTCACGAAAAATTCTCCGCCTAAAATTGCGGTATATAAATCGAGATCAACATCTGAATATAAATTATTTCCCTCTCGTTTAAAATCAGAATTGTTTTCGATATTAAAAGTAATATACAAATCACCATTCGGACCACCGTTTGCACCGGGTCCGCCATGACCGGGAATTTTTATAATCTGACCATTTTCGACACCTGCCGGAATTGTGATTCGGATATTTTTTCCGTTTACAGCCAGATTTTGTTTGTGAGTGGTATATGCCGAGGCTAAATCTAATTGTAATTCGGCATTAAAATCCTGGCCTCGATATTTTGCCTGACCTCTGGAACTTCTTCCTGCAGATCCGTACATGGAATTGAAGAAATCTGAAAAATCACTTCCCGAAAAATCGCCACCAAAACCAGAAAAGTCTCCGCCCGAAAAATCAGAACTGCTTTGTTGTCCTGATCGCTGTTGATTTGGGTTGTAACCCGCTTTCTCAAATTCGTCTGCATGTTGCCAGTCTTTTCCGTATTTGTCGTATTTTTTTCGGTTTTCGGGATTGCTTAAAACCTCATTCGCTTCGTTGATTTCCTTGAATTTTTTCTCCGCTTCTTTATCATTCGGATTCAAATCAGGATGGTATTTTCTGGCCAGTTTTCGATACGCTTTTTTAATCTCAGTTTCTGTGGCTGATTTTGAAACATCTAATGTTTTATAATAGTCTATATAATCCATTTTCTGTGTTTTTTTAGTGGAATAATTAAGGTATTGAAGTTAGGAATAAGTTGATGATTTTCAAAATTTTATTTTGGTACTTTCTTATAAAAAAATAATTTCTCATTACGTTAAAATAAAATAATTCTTACAATTTAGTTTTATTAATATAGGATTTTGTCTATTATTGCAAAATAATATAGACTATTGTCTATTTCTTTAAGGCAATTAAAAAATTATAAAGAAAAATAAAATCTAATATTTTAACTATGAGAAAATTATCTTTTCAAAAACCAATTTGGAATGTTGTGCTATTAGTTACAATGTCGTTATTATTTATTAATTGCAGTTCAAGCCATTATGACGAAGTTATTCCATCAAATAATGCAGCGTTTAATGTAGCCGATTTTTCTTTGAACATAACAAGAAAACAGCTTTATGGTGATTATCTCGCCATAGATTTTGATGTAAAAAACATTTCAAAAACATCATATAGTGTTTATGAACAAGGAACATTCTCTGTAAAATTCACTGCTAAAAGTACTGATGGTGAGGTGTTTCAACGAACTACGTATGTAGATTATTTGGAAACCGGAGTTACTTATTCTGATTATGTTCATCTGGCTTTTAGTGCAAATAAAACCTTAGATGTTTCTACGCTTACAGCCGTAATTGTTAAAGATTAAAGCAAAATAACAAATCCGACTTATGAAAATGAGTCGGATTTTTTTATTTATATAATTTGAGAGAGTAAAATTACGATCGCTTTTTTTGGCAGGTTTTTTGATTCTAAAAATTAGCCTAATATATTGTTATAAAAATCTTAAAGCTGTAGTGCCTAACTAAATTATGCTATTTTTGTGAAGCTACTTTTTGGGTTTAAAATTTTAAAAGTCGATTCGATAATACTATTTCAATGAAACATATTTTATTTTTCATATTATTTTTTACTGTCGCAGCAATGTCGGCACAAACTGAATTTAGTACTAAATACAAAAGTATTCCTGCACCAAAGTTTAGTGCAAAACCAAAGAAAATTCCTGAAGTAAAAGATCCTCAGGGAGAAAATTCAGATATTCCGAGTATAAAAACACCCAACGTTTTTGAGAATACAAGTATAACTCCAAAATCAAAATTTCAGATTGGAGAAGAAAAAAGTAAATTCACCATGTCTACAGAAACTGATTTTGCCAATCCCGGCGATCGTTATGTGCCTAAAATGGAGAAAGAACTGGATAAAGCTTTAAAAGATGCCGGACTAAAAGAAGGAAGGGGAGAATTGGTTAAGAAAAACATTTCCCTTGGAGATTTTAGAACCAAATCAGAATATTTTATTGTAAAATTCAGGGATTTTGGTGCCATCGATGGAGATTTGGTCAGAGTTTCATCCAATGATAGAGTTATTGCAAATCAATTATTTTTGGATGCCAGCTTTAAACAGGTAAAAATCGACCTTGTTAATGGTTTTAATAAACTCGATTTTGAAGCCTTAAACATTGGAACATTGGGAGGAAATACCGCAGAAATCCAGGTTTACGATGATAAAGGAGCCTTAATAACCAATGATTATTGGAACAATCTTGCTGCAGGTTTTAAAGCTTCGATTGTTGTTACGAAAGAGTGACTTTTGGGGTACAAAGCAACAAAGGTTCAAAGGGACAAAGTTACTATACTTTGAAACCTCTGAAACCTTTGTTGCTTTGCAACTTTGAGCCTTATAAACCTTCTTTCAAATGTTTATAATTTGATTTAACGGTATCTAAAACTTCATCCATTTTACCGCCCAGCATTAATTTTGTCATAGATTTTGCCATACCCACAACTTGTTCCCATTCTACTTTTGGAGGCATTGCCAGCGCATTCGGATTCGTAAAAATATTTAGCAAAATAGGACCATTATGTCGGAATGCATTTTCTATTGCTCCTTCAACTTCTTCGGGTTTATGTACGTTTACACCCTGAAAACCCATCGCCTGAGCTATTAAAGCAAAGTCAGGATTAGTCATATCCGTTTCGTTATCCGGCAATCCCTGAACTTCCATTTCGAGTTTTACCATTCCCAAAGCGCGATTATTAAAAACAATAATTTTGATCGGAATATTATATTGATGAATGGTTGCCAAATCACCCAATAACATAGACAAACCGCCATCGCCACACATGGCAATAACTTGTCTTTCAGGATGTGCGAGAGCTGCACCAATAGCCATTGGCATTGCATTGGCCATTGATCCGTGATTAAAAGAACCCAGCATTTTTCGTTCTCCGGTTCCTTTAATAAAACGAGCTCCCCACACACAGGTCATTCCCGTATCTACGGTAAAAATCGCATCGTTATTGGCTAATTTATCGATGATATGAGCGACGTATTCGGGTTGAATCGTGTCTTCTCCGCCATTGTCATCGATATAAATGTTCATGTTTTCTTTTACACTTGCATAAAATTTAAGCTGAGCCTGTAAAAAACTGTCGTCTGTTTTGTTTTCCAGCAAGGGCAGCAAAGCTTCTATTGTATCGGCAACATCACCGCATAATCCCATATAAAGATTGGCTCTTCGGCCTAAACGTTCGGTGCTTGTGTCGATTTGAATGATTTTATTATCAGTAGGCATGAATTTATCATACGGAAAATCAGTTCCTAATAATAAAACTAAGTGTGATTCGTGCATACTATGATATGCTGAAGGCTGACCAAGTAAACCTGTCATTCCTATTTCGTTAGGATTATTGGGCTGAATGCTCATTTTTCCTCTAAAAGAATATCCTACAGGAGCCTTAATATGTTGTGATAATTGTACCACCTGATCGTGTGCTTTTTCAGCTCCAATTCCGCAGAATAAAGTGATTTTTGTACTCTCATTTATGGCTTTTGCCAACTGCTGTAATTCATTATCAGAAGGGCGGATAACGGGATTACAATGAAAAAACTGAGTCGATATATTACTTTCAACGGCTTTTGATTCAGAAACGTCGCCGGGCAGACCAATAACAGCAACGCCTTTTTTGCCTAAAGCGTGTTGTATGGCAGTTTGTATGATTCTTGGAGCTTGTTCAGCCGTCATAATCATTTGATTATAACAACTGCAATCATCAAAAAGTTTGATGGTATTGGTTTCCTGAAAATAATCCATCCCCATTTCTCCTGTATTTATTGTGGATGCAATGGCTAACAAAGGCACATGTGAGCGATGTGCATCATATAATCCATTAATTAAATGAACATGTCCCGGGCCGCAACTTCCTGCACAAACAGCAAAACCGTCTAATTCGGCTTCGGCAGCGGCGGCATAAGCACCTACTTCTTCATGACGAACATGAATCCATTTTATTTTTCCGTTTCTTCGTATCGCATCATTAAAATGATTTAAGCTATCACCGGTAACTGCGTAAACACGTTTTACTCCGGCTTCTACCAACATTTCAACTAATTGTTCTGCAACTATTTTACTCATCGAATGTGTTTTTTAGAATTCCTCTTAAAGGTAACACTCATTTCGATTGGGTTTGTTTTATATTTAAAGAATTATATTTTATAATCTACATTAATTTAGGTTCAAAGTGGCAAAGGTTCAAAGGTTCAAAGGAACAAAGCCGTAAAAGCCACTACACTTTTAAAAACTCTGAACCTTTGTCGCTTTGTAACTTTGTACCTTTTTCTAAAACGGATCCGCAGTCACTCCAAACTTCATATCTGCTTTTACGGTTACATCTTTTGTAAGTGTTTCTTTTAAGGTAACTTGTGTTCTAATTTTATATTGATCAGCTTTTATGTATTTGTCTAATTTGGCGTTGGTGCTAATTAGTTCAATCATATTCGTTGTTTCGGTGATATTATCCTGATACGCCAATTCTATTTCATCAGAATCTGTAGTTGAAATATAAAGGTGAATAGATTTTAGAAATGTAAAAGTTTTTCCGTCAGGATTTGTGATCGTTAGGTTGAGCGATTTTAGTTTTACATCTTTCACTAAACCCGCTTCCGTTTTATTGTTTTTAAATTCTGCCGATGAATTTGTTGTAACATCCGGCGTAATAATTTCCGTAGGTAAATTAATAGGCGAAGTACTTTTTATCTGAATTGAGGCTTCGTTTGAAATTGTAAATGACAATAAATCGTCAATAGCATCGCAGGAAGTGAAAAATAAGGATAATAAAAGGGTTGAGGCAATTAGTTTTGATTTCATACTTGAATGGTTTTTTGCATAGATACGAAGTTTTGGGATTATTGGATTTTTGTTTTTTAGATACAAAGTTTCAAAGACACAAAGGTTTAAAGGAAAAATCCTTCAAATCATAAATTTTAAAATCTTCCAACCTTTGTAAATCAGATTCTTTCAATTTAAAATTGAAAATAAAAGAAATATATATTTTAAGGCAAAAAGATTAAAATTAATAAAGAGATAAAGAAAAATCTTTCAAATTATCAGATTTAAAACCTCTGAACCTTTGAATCTCAGAACCTTTGAACCTAAAATCGGAACTGTGAAAAAAAAATATTTTTTTTTCACAGTTCCGATTTTTCAATTTCGAATATAAAAAGTATTTTTGCGCATGCAACACAACGTACTTATTTTAGATTTCGGATCGCAATATACACAGCTTATTGCGCGTAGAGTTCGCGAATTAAATATATTCTGCGAAATTTTTCCTTACAATCACTTTCCTAGTGATTTATCACCTTATAAAGCCGTAATTTTAGGAGGAAGCCCATTTTCTGTTCGTGCAGAAGATGCTCCACATCCTGATTTATCTCAAATTCGAGGCAAATTGCCAATGTTGGCAGTTTGTTACGGAGCACAATACTTAGCGCATTTTAGCGGAGGTGAAGTAGCAGCTTCAAACACCAGAGAATATGGGAGAGCTAATTTGTCTTATATTAAAGACAATGAAACTTTCTTTGAAGGCGTTTCAGAAAACAGTCAGGTTTGGATGAGCCATAGCGATAGTATCAAAGCTTTGCCAACCAATGCTGTGAAATTGGCCAGCACTCACGATGTAGAATATGCAGCTTATAAAATTGATGGCGAAACTACTTATGCAATTCAATACCATCCAGAGGTTTTCCATTCTACAGATGGATCAAAAATGCTGGAAAACTTTTTAGTAAAAATTGCCGAAGTTCCTCAAAACTTTACACCAAATGCTTTCGTAGAAGAAATGGTGGGAGAATTAAAAGAGAAATTAGGAAACGATAAAGTTGTTTTAGGACTTTCTGGCGGAGTAGATTCTACTGTTGCTGCAGTTTTATTACACCAGGCAATTGGAAAAAACCTGTATTGTATTTTTGTGAATAACGGTTTACTTCGTAAAAACGAATTCCAAAATGTATTAGATCAATACAAAGGAATGGGATTGAACGTAAAAGGAGTAGATGCCGGAGATCGTTTTCTTGGTGAATTAGCCGGAATTAGCGATCCTGAAACCAAACGTAAAACAATTGGTCGTGTATTTATCGAAGTTTTTGATGATGAATCACACTTGATCGAAGATGTAAAATGGTTGGCACAAGGAACTATTTATCCAGACGTTATCGAATCGGTTTCTGTAAAAGGACCATCGGCAACTATTAAATCGCACCACAATGTGGGTGGATTGCCGGATTATATGAAATTGAAAATTGTAGAGCCGCTTAGAATGTTGTTTAAAGACGAAGTTCGAAGAGTTGGTGCTACTTTAGGAATAGATCCTGAATTATTAGGAAGACACCCTTTTCCGGGACCAGGATTATCAATTAGAATTCTTGGAGATATTACTCCGGAGAAAGTTCAGATTTTGCAAGATGTTGACGCCGTTTTTATTGACGGATTAAAATCTTGGGGATTATATGATAAAGTTTGGCAGGCAGGAGCAATCTTGCTTCCTGTAAATTCTGTTGGTGTGATGGGCGATGAGCGTACTTATGAAAAAGTAGTAGCGCTTAGAGCTGTTGAATCTACAGACGGAATGACTGCTGACTGGGTTCATTTACCTTATGAATTCCTGATGAAGGTCTCAAATGATATTATCAACAAGGTAAAAGGCGTGAATCGTGTAGTTTACGATATAAGTTCAAAACCACCTGCAACAATTGAGTGGGAATAGTACCATTTTTAAAATTAAGGTCTTACATTTGTAAGGCCTTAATTTTTTATAACCTACTATTTATGAGAGAACTTTTAACGATTTCTCTTGTGTTTATTTTGTCTTTTAACAAAATAACTGCACAAGATTCAATTATTGAACACAAAATTCAAAAAGGAGAAACGGCTTATTTTATTGCCCAAAAATATAAGGTTTCTGTTGATGAAATTTACAAACTCAACCCCGAATCGCAAAGCGGAATAAAAGACAACCAAATTCTTAAAATTCCGGTTCATGCTGCAGAAAAACCAAACCAAAACCAAACTACTCATATTGTTGGTGCAAAAGAAACTCTTTTTGGTTTATCAAAACAATACGGGATTTCTGTAGAAGCGCTTCAAAATGCAAATCCAATTCTTGCCAACGGACTTCAGATTGGTCAGGAATTAGTTATTCCGCAAAATGCTTCAAATACTTCAAAAACTGAATTTACAAGTTCTTCAAAAGCAACCCATTTGGTTGTGGCAAAAGAGTCGTTATTTAGCATTGCCAGACAATACAATGTTTCGGTTCAGGATTTAGAAACCTTAAATAAAGATTTACTACAAAACGGATTGCAGATTGGTCAGACAATTGCAATTCCGAATAAAAGAAAAACCCTCGACGGCAGAGTTCGCGTAATTAATCAGGAAACTGTTTTTCATGTGGTTGAACCAAAGGAAACCAAATTTTCGATTACTAAAAAATACGGAATTTCTATTGATCAGTTAGAATCTCAAAATCCCGAAATTGTAAACGGATTGGTTGTTGGCAATAAATTGGCCATCAATACAAAAGAAATAAAACCGGCAAACGAGAGTGAAGAATTAATGCTGGCTCTTGCCGAAAAACAAGTTGTTGTCGAAAAAACAAAAGCCAAAACCGTTGAAATTGATGATTTAAAAGACAGATTGGTTGTTCAGAAAGAAATGAATCAGAAAATTATAAAAATTAATGATTTGAAACTAAATCTGGATGATATGAGTGGTTCTAAAGATAATTCGGTCGAAAAACTGAGATTGGTTTTAGAAGCGAATAAAAATGTTCAGGATATTTTAATGGGAAAATTAGATTCTTTGGTTAATACAATGAACAATGATTTGGTTGAATTGAAAAGAATGGATGTTTTAAATATTGACCAATCAAAACGATTAGAAAAACAATCGTATGAAAGCATCGGAAAAACAAACGAATTATCTTCTCAATTAAAGAAAGAACTGGCTGAAAATAGAAAAGCATACGCCGGTTTAATGAATAAAGTAGAAAGAATCGCTGTCGAGGAAAATCAGGAGTATAAGAAGAAAATCCGCGAAAACGAAAAAAATAACAGCAAAACAGGGTTACAGCAACGACTTTCGCTTGACGAAATAAAAAGATATAAAATTGAGCAGGAAAAAGGCGATGCACAAAATCAATTGCTGATTTCTAAAATTGATTCTTTGGATACTCAAAAAACAATCGAAATAAAACGTCATATCAGTAAAGCCTCTTATTATAGTATGGAAGCCAGAAAATTTGATGATAAAGTAGCTTTGATTAAACTGAAAAAATATCAGGATGAAGCAATTAAAAATCAGAATAAAGATAATTCGGCTTTAGTTTCTAAATCAGTTTCAATAGAAGAAATGAGACGAGAATTGAAAGAAAACCCGCTGAAAAATGCAAAAAATGTAAAGATTGAAGTTTTTGATAATCTTAAAGAAGTTTCAAATGGCTATTACTTAGTTTTAGGTATATTTACCGATGCAGCGCCAAGAGATAAGTTTATTATGCAACTTATTGATTCGGGTGATTTTAATGCTAGTTTTTTCTTTAATATAAACAGTCTTTCCTATTATGTTTACTCAGATAAGTATCAAAATATGGAAGAAGTTTTATATCAATGCAAGAAAAGAGAAGAAGATGAGTTATATAAAAACATCATTATTGCTAAGGCCGAAATAGATCTTAGATAATTATTGTGTAAAAATTAACACTGGCCCGAATCTTGCTTTAAGCAAAATTAGTATCTTGTTTTTTGAATTAAAAATTAAATTGTTTTAGCCATATTATGAAATATTATTTAGCATTATTATCTCTTGTTTTTTTTATCAATACTTCTGCCTTTTCGCAGGAGAAAGTGGTAAAATATAAAGTTTCTGCTGGAGAAACCATCAATCAGATTGCAGAGAAATTTAAGGTTACACCTTATGATATTTATTCATTAAATCCTGATGCCCGCACCGGAATTTCGCCAAATTCTGTTTTGTTGATTCCAACGAAAGCAGGAAAAACAGTAGCTAAAGCAGAATCTGTTTCTAAAAATGTTGTTTCAGAAAATGGTAAAACGCACGAAGTTCAGCCAAAAGAAACATTATTTGGAATTGAAAAAAAATATGGTGTTTCTGATGAAGCTTTAAAAGCAGCGAATCCGTTCCTGGTTACAAATGGTTTGCAAATTGGGCAAACGCTGGTGATTCCTTCAAAAGGTTCAGCAGCAAAAACAGTAACTGCAAAAACAGAAAAACCGGCGAAATCGTCTGAAAAATATGTTTATCACGATGTTGTGGCAAAAGAAACGAAGTATTCTATTGCTAAACAATATAAAACCACAGTTGAGGATTTAGAAAAACGTAATCCCGAAATTGTAACAAGTTTGCCAGTTGGCTACCGCTTAACGATAAAAGGTACGGCACCAAAAACAGAAACTTCAGCTTCGGCTGTAACTACTGTTTCGAAACCTTCTGAAACTGCTAAAAAAGGGACCACTTACATGGATTATCAGGTAAAACCAAAGGAAACTTTTTATAGTTTAACACATACATTTCACATTACTCAGGAAGAATTAACGGAATTAAACCCATCGCTTTCTGAAGGTGTTAAAGAAGGAATGGTTTTAAAAGTACCATCTGGCTATGTGGCTCCAGTGCCAATTATTGCACAACAGCAGCCAGTAATTGAAAAATCGGTTGAAAAAACTGCTGATAAGCCAGTTGAAAATACAGGCGGAGGAATCAGAATTCTTGAAAAAGTAAAATCTGAAGAAGTTTCTGTTAATCCGGAAGTAGTTGAGTTAACTAAAAAAAGAGGACAAACGGAACGTCAAAAATTGGTTTTACTGCTGCCATTTAATATTGCTAAAATGCAAAATGACACAACAAGTACAGCAACTCGCCTGAAAAAAGATAAGTTTTTGAATATGACACTTGATTTTTATTCGGGAGCTATGATGGCAATCGATTCGGCGAAAGTTTTAAAATTACCAATTGATGTTGCTATATACGATTCGCAGGAAACAAAAAACACGTCGAATATTTCGAGCCTGATTTCACAAAATAAACTTCAAAATGCAAATGCTGTTATCGGACCATTTTATCAAAGTAATGCCGAAGCTACAGCTAATTCATTGCGTTTGTATAATGTGCCTGTAATTTCGCCTTTATCAAAAGATACGGCAAACCCAATTGATAATTTATATCAGTCAATACCAACAAATGATGTAGTTAGAAACGCTATTTTTGACTATATGCGCAATAAAAACGGAAACATTGTTGCTGTTGTAGATAAGAAGAAAGAATCGGTTATAAATTATATCAAGCAAAATCAAAAAGGAGTTGTATTTGCAGCTTTGTCTGAAACCGGAGGTTTGGATGTGGCGAATTTAAAAAGTCTATTATTGCCAAACAGGCTTAATTATGTTGTAATGGAAACAGCAAATACAGCGATGATTAAAACGACTATAAAAGCTTTAATCGATGCTCAAAAAACCTGTCAGGTTCAATTGGTTATTTTAGAACCAAACAGCACACTTGATACAGATGAAATTAGTTTTGATAATTTGGTAAAATTAAATTTAATGTATCCTTCTGTAACTCGTGAAAGTGATGAGCAGCCAGTTTTAATTTTTGAAAAAGAATACAGACTGAAAAATAAAGTGAATCCAAATTCGTATGCCACCCGTGGTTTTGATGTTACTTTTGATACGATGATGCGTTTGGTACAAGGAAAAACGTATCAGGAAACGACAGATTTAATGACAACGGAACAGGTTGACAATAAATTTCAATACTATAAAAAAGATGATGGCGGACACGCAAACAAAGGTGTCTACATTTTATATTACGACTCAGACTTAACTTTAAAAGTAGCAAATTAATGACATCGAAAGTAACCTATTTAGGCGATTTAAGAACAAAATCAATTCATGTGCAATCAGGAAGCGAAATTATTTCGGATGCACCATTAGATAATAACGGAAAAGGAGAAGCTTTTTCTCCAACAGATACAGTTGCCAATGCTTTAGCAAGCTGCATGTTTACAATTATGGGAATTAAAGCCCGTGATATGAACATTGATTTACAGGATTCTACAGCAGAAGTAACTAAAATAATGAATGCGGAACCAAGAAGAATTGGTGCAATCGAAATTGTTTTTGAATTGAAAGGCGCAGCTGATCAAAAAGACAGAACTATTCTTGAACGTGCAGGGATGACTTGTCCGGTATTTTTAAGTTTAAATCCGGATATTGAAAAACGAATTACCTTCAACTGGAAATAATATCATAAATACAATTTAAAAGCCGTCAAGAAATTGACGGTTTTTTTATGACAATAGATTTTTTTTTGTTTTTCAGCTGAGAAATCAAGAATTAACAAAATTTTCATTGCCGGATATTAGTTATAAAGAACTAATTGGAGTAATTTTGTTATGCAAAAAAAATGCAGATTAATGCGTAAAAAATGCAAATTATACACTTATTATTTTTTTAAGTTATCATGCTCTCTCACAATGATTTACTTAAAAAAGTCAGATAATAATCTTTTTGTTATTCAAATTTAAAGATGTTATCTTTATATGGAATTGATTATAAGTGTTTTATCTTAAAATAAACGACCAAAAAAGAATTAAAAAAAACTATATCATGTTAAAAAGTAAAATCGACAAAGCAACAGGATTCGAAAAACGATTCGAAAACATCAATACTGTTGTTTTTGAAAATTCAACAGATGCCTCAAAAGCAGTTGCACAGGAAATTGCAGCATTAATTCAGGAAAAACAAAAAGAAAATAAACCTTGTATTTTAGGTTTAGCGACAGGATCTTCTCCAAAAGGATTGTATGCTGAATTGGTGCGTTTGCATAAAGAGGAAGGTTTGAGTTTTAAGAACGTAATTAGTTTCAATCTGGATGAATATTATCCAATGGAACCAAACTCAATCAACAGTTATGTTCGTTTTATGAAAGAATTACTGTTTGATCATGTCGATATTTTACCTGAAAATTACCATGTTCCGGACGGGCTTTTAACTAAAGAACAAATTGCCGATTATTGTCACGATTATGAAGCTAAAATTGAAGCTCTTGGCGGAATTGATCTTCAAATTCTTGGAATTGGTGGTAACGGACACATTGGTTTTAATGAATCTGGATCACTTCAAAATTCAAAAACACGTTTGGTAGCTTTAGATCATATTACAAGAGTAGCAGCGAGCAAAGATTTCTTCGGATTGAGCAATACGCCAAGAACGGCAATCACTCTTGGAGTGAAAAAAATCATGGAAGCCAAACAAGTTATTCTTTTGGCTTGGGGTGAAGGTAAAGCAAATATTGTAAAAAAATCTGTAGAAGATGAAGTTACGAATCGTGTACCAGCGTCATTTTTGCAGGAACATAATAATGCCGTTTTTGTTTTAGATAAAGAAGCTTCTTCCAAACTAACCAGAATCAATAAACCGTGGTTGGTAGAAAAAGTAACATGGACAGATAAACTTAGCCGTAAAGCGGTTTTAGGATTAGCACTTCAGCTTAAAAAACCAATTTTAATGTTGACAGATGCTGATTATATCGAACACGGAATGAGCGATTTATTAGCAGATTCAGGTCCGGCATACGACATCAATATAAAAATATTCAATAAGTTACAAAACACAATTACGGGCTGGCCAGGCGGAAAACCAAATGCTGATGATTCAAACAGACCAGAGAGAGCAGAGCCTGCTAAAAAACGTGTCTTGATTTTTAGTCCGCATCCTGATGATGATATTATTAGTATGGGAGGAACTTTTATGCGTTTGCAGGAACAAGGCCATGAAGTGCATGTTGCATATCAAACCTCTGGAAATATAGCTGTTGCGGATGATGAAGCATTGCGTTTTGCAAGATTCGTAATTGATTATAATGAGAAATTCGGAATCAAAAGTGCAGAAGCCGATAACATTTACCAAAAAGCACAAACGTTTTTAGAGAACAAAAAGAACAGTGAAATTGATATTCCTGAAGTTCGTTACATCAAAGGATTAATCAGAAAAGGAGAGGCGAGAGCTACAAGTCATTTTGTTGGTTTGAGCGATGATCAGATTCATTTTATGGAATTGCCTTTTTATGAAACCGGAACAATTGAGAAGAAACCTATTGGACCAGAAGATATTCAGTTAACAGTTGATTTAATTGAAAAGATAAAACCACACCAAATATATGCGGCCGGAGATTTGGCAGATCCGCACGGAACGCACAAAGTTTGTCTGGATGCTATTTTTGAAGCTGTAAAAGTATTGAAACCAAAATCGTTTATGGATGATTGCTGGTTATGGTTGTACAGAGGAGCTTGGCAGGAATGGGGAATTGACGAAGTCGAAATGGCTGTACCAATGAGTCCGGATCAGGTTTTAGCTAAACGTCATGGAATTTTCAAACATCAATCTCAAAAAGATGGTGTTGTTTTTCAGGGAACCGACGCCAGAGAATTTTGGCAAAGAGCCGAAGACAGAAATGCAGAAACTGCTGATTTGTACCAACAATTAGGTTTGGCAACGTATGCAGCGATGGAGGCTTTTGTAAGATGGCATTACTAAGGCACTGAGGTTCTAAGATACTAAGATTCTAAGTTTTTATATTCACTACGAATTCACGAATTGATTTAAATATAATTCGTGAATTCGTAGTGAAATCTTTTTAATCTGTAGTAAAAAAAATAAAAAATTAGAATAGCTTTGCAATAATTTAGAAGCAAGAAAGAGAATAAATCTATATTCTTTTCTCTTGCTTCTTTCTTCTTACGAAAATGGAACAAGACAAAAAACTTCTCATAAAATTAGCACACACCAAAATGCCTTTCGGGAAATACGAAGGACGTTTTTTAATCGATTTACCAGAATATTATGTGGTTTGGTATCACAACAAAGGTTTTCCTAAAGGAGAATTAGGCCAGCAATTACAGCTTATTTACGAGTTAAAATTGAATGGATTGGAAGAATTGATTCGGAATATTAAGAAACAATATCCAAAACCAAATTAAATAGTAAGAAAAATCTTTTGTTATTTAATTTTTTTGTATATATTTGAAGTACAAAATATTATAATTTCCAAAAACAAAGTGATACCACAGAATTCAAGACTGAATTTATTAATGTGTACAAGTCAGTGTTTTGAAATTACAGTATATAAATAAAAAATATTATAATTTTTAAAAACAAATTGGCACCACAGAATTCAAGACTGAATTTATAAATGTGTACAAGTCGATGTTTTAAAATTATAATATTTTTTTTATGCTTAAGCTTTCCTGTATGACTTATAATTTTGACAGAAAGTGAAATTGTTTTTCAATTATTAGTAAATTAGAAAACAGTAATTACCCTCAATTTAAATACATTCTTCAAAAAAAATCCTAATAAATCCTTAAAATTATCGATTACAAACCCAAGTAATCATTCTGTTTAAAAATTTGCAAATTATCTCAATCTCTAATTGATAAATTGTCTAATTAAATTTGTACTTTTGCCAAGTTTTTTACACAACTACAATACAAACAACAACAGAATGAATCAAACAAAATATATTTTTGTTACAGGCGGTGTGACTTCTTCTTTAGGAAAAGGAATTATCGCAGCATCTTTAGCAAAATTGTTACAAGGAAGAGGATATCGTACAACTATTCAAAAATTTGACCCGTATATCAATGTAGATCCGGGAACATTAAATCCTTATGAACACGGAGAATGTTACGTTACAGATGATGGTGCAGAAACAGATTTGGATTTGGGTCACTATGAGCGTTTTTTGAATGTTCCAACTTCTCAGGCCAATAACGTTACTACAGGAAGAGTTTATCTTTCGGTTATTGAGAAAGAAAGAAGAGGAGAATTTTTAGGAAAAACGGTTCAGGTTGTTCCTCATATTACAAACGAAATCAAAGACAGAATGCAATTGCTAGGGAAATCTGGCGATTATGATATTGTAATTACTGAAATTGGTGGAACTGTTGGAGATATTGAGTCATTACCTTATATAGAATCTGTTCGTCAGTTGGTTTGGGAGTTGGGAGAAAATAACGGAATTGTTATTCACCTAACTTTAGTTCCTTATTTGGCTGCTGCGGGTGAGTTAAAAACAAAACCAACACAGCACTCTGTAAAAACGTTGATGGAAAGCGGTATTAAAGCAGATATCCTGGTTTGTAGAACAGAGCATGAACTTTCTGATGAGTTGCGTAATAAACTGGCATTATTTTGTAATGTAAAAAGAGAAGCTGTAATTCAGTCTATTGATGCTTCTACAATATATGAAGTTCCAAATTTAATGCTTGAAGAAGGATTAGATGTTGTGGCTTTAAAGAAATTAGATTTACCTAAAAAAGCATCTCCGGATTTGAAAAACTGGAATACTTTTTTACGCAGATTAAAAAACCCAAAACATACTGTAAATATTGGTTTGATTGGGAAATATGTAGAAATGCAGGATTGTTATAAATCTATTTTAGAAGCATTTATACATGCAGGAGCATCGAATGAAACTAAAGTTAATGTAATTTCTATACATTCAGAACATATCACCAGCGATAATATTGAAGAAAAATTAGGCACTCTTGACGGAGTTTTAGTTGCGCCTGGTTTTGGTGAAAGAGGTATTGAAGGAAAAATTGAAGCAGTTCGTTTTGCACGTGAAAATAATATTCCGTTTTTTGGAATTTGTTTAGGAATGCAAATGTCTGTTATCGAATATTCAAGAAATATTTTAGGTTACAAAGAAGCGAATTCTACTGAGATGAATGATAAAACGAAACATCCGGTTGTGAATTTGATGGAAGAGCAAAAAACAATTACAGATAAAGGTGGAACTATGCGTCTTGGGGCTTGGAAATGTGACATCAAACCAAACTCATTGGCACATAAAATCTACGGTCAAAAAACAATTTCAGAGCGTCACCGTCACCGTTATGAGTATAACAATAAATATAAAGATGAATTGCAGAAAGCAGGTTTAATTGCTTCTGGAGTAAATCCTGATACAGGTTTAGTTGAAATTATAGAATTAGAAAATCATCCGTTTTTCATCGGAGTACAATACCACCCGGAATACAAAAGCACAGTGGCAAACCCACATCCAATTTTTGTAAACTTTGTGGCTGCTGCAGTAATTGCGCATAAAAAATAATAATTAATTCTAAAAGGTGTAACTTTTGAGTAAAACTCATTACTAATAGCCTTTAATGAATAACTTTTTAAAATTATAATGGAAGAAAAAAAATTTGATCTTAATTCAATCATTGGTTTTGTATTGATATTTGGAATTTTGATTTGGATAATGTACCAAAATCAACCTTCTGATAAGGAAATTGCTGCTGAAAAAGCCAAGAAAGAATTAGTTGCCAAACAAGAAGCTCAGGCTAAAGCTGACAAAACTAAAACCGCTGTTTTGCCGGTTGCTGCTGCAACTCCGGGTGATACAGTTCAATTGGCACAATTGCAAAAAACTTTAGGTGGTTTCGCTTATTCTGCTACGCTTCCTTCTGCAAAAGAGTCTTTTACTACAATCGAAAATGAAAAGATGATACTAAAAATCGCCAATAAAGGTGGTTATATAGTTGAAGCTACACTAAAAGAATTTAAAAAGTTTGAGAAAAATTCAGGGCAATTAGTAGAATTGATTAAAGACAATAATGCTAATTTGAATATTCAATTACAAACTACAGATAACAGAACTTTAAATTCTAAAGATTTATATTTTGAGCCAACATTAACTAAAGTTGGTGCAGATCAGGTTTTGTCAATGCGTTTGAAAGCAGGAGCTAACGAATTTTTGGAATACAAATACATTTTGAAACCAAACGATTATTTAGTTGGTTTTGATATTCGTTCTCAGGGATTGAATAAAGTTCTAAATTCATCTAAACCATTAGATTTAGTTTGGGATTTGAAAACGTATAGAAATGAGAAAAGTATTTCTTATGAAAACCGTTATGCAGAGATTTATTATAACTATGAAGACGGAAAAGAAAATTATGTAGGTCAAGGTACTCTTAAGGAAGAAAATCCTGAAAAAGTTGATTACATTGCTTTTAAACAACACTTCTTTACAACTATTTTACAAACTAATACTTCTTTTGAAAAAGCGCATTTAGTTTCTGAAAACTTAGTTAAAGATGAAAAAATCGATACTGTTTTTACAAAACAATTCAAAGCGACAGTTCCTTTGGCTTTCACAAATGGTGAAGTTGATTATAAAATGAGCTGGTATTTTGGACCATCTGATTATAAAGTTTTAAAATCTTTTGATAAAAAATTCGAGAAAATTATTCCATTAGGCTGGGGAATTTTCGGTTGGATCAATAGATTAATTTTTATTCCATTATTCGGGTTTTTAAGTTCTTATATTGCTTACGGAATTGCGATTATCATATTTACTATTCTTATCAAATTGGCCATGTCGCCAATTACTTATAAGTCATTCCTGTCTCAGGCTAAAATGAAAGTTTTACGTCCGGAGATTACAGAATTGGGAGAAAAATTCAAAAAAGACCCAATGAAAAAACAACAGGAAACAATGAAGTTGTATAACAAAGCGGGCGTGAACCCAATGGCAGGATGTATTCCGGCATTGATTCAGCTTCCGTTTATGTATGCGTCGTTCCAGTTTTTCCCTTCAGCTTTTGAGTTAAGACAAAAAAGTTTCCTTTGGGCAGATGATTTATCATCATTTGACTCTGTTGTAAAATTGCCATTCCACATTCCATTATACGGAGATCATATCAGTTTGTTCCCAATTTTGGCTGCAATTGCGATTTTCTTCTATATGAAAATGACGTCTGGAGATCAGCAAATGGCAGCGCCTCAGCAAGAAGGTATGCCGGATATGGCAAAAATGATGAAAATCATGATTTATGTTTCGCCATTAATGATGTTAATTTTCTTCAATAGTTACGGTGCAGGTTTGAGTTTATATAACTTTATCTCCAATTTAATTACAATCGGAATCATGTTTGTAATTAAAAACTATATTGTTGACACAGATAAAATTCACGATCAGATTCAGGAGAACAAATTGAAAGAGCCTAAAAAGCCAAGTAAATTTCAACAGCGTCTTCAGGATGTGATGGAGCAGCAAGAAGCTGCTAAAGCGCAGAATAAAAAGAAATAACAAATAAAAAAATCTCGATTTATCGGGATTTTTTTATACCCCTCAATATAATTTATACAAGACAATTTCGTTTAAGTTTAAAATTGAAATATATATGATTTTAAAAAGACTATTATTTGGATTAGCATTACTAAATGTACTTTTTATAAACGCTCAGGCTGATAGTAATAAACTCGATGCTAACGGCAAGAAAGACGGTTTATGGAAAGGAACTTATGAAGTTTCCAAGCGTCCGCGTTACGAAGGAACTTTTAGTCACGGAAAAGAAACCGGAATATTTAAATTTTTTGATGATACTAAAAAAGGCGATGTAATTGCAACACGTGATTTTAGTGCCAATGACGGAAGTGCTTATAATATTTTTTATGATCAGAATAAAAATAAAGTAAGTGAAGGTAAAGTTATAGGCAAAAATTACGAGGGAGAATGGAAATATTACCATAAAGCTTCTAAAATTGTAATGGCAATCGAAAATTACAAAAACGGAAAACTGGAAGGTGCAAGAACGGTTTTTTATCCAAATGAAAAAGTTGCTGAAGAAATGACTTATGTGAATGGAAAGAAAGAAGGTATTTATAAAAAATGGGGGCAAAACGGAATCATTTTAGAGCAGACAACATATAAAAATAACGAATATAATGGCGATGCTGTTTTTTATGATTCTGATGGAGTTGTAGCGTCTAAAGGAAAATTTTTGAACGGAAAGAAGGTCGGAATGTGGCAGTTTTACTTTAAAGGAAAATTAACCAAAGAGGTGAATATGAGTGATCCTAAAAGCAGTTATAAAGCGGATTCAAAACCGAAAAACGAATAGATTTATAAAGCCCGCAATGCGGGCTTTTTTTCTGCCACAAATTTCACAAATTATTAATTGCCTAAAACCATGAGAAGAAAAATTCGCGAAAATTCGTGACTCGAGCGAAGCGAACAGGCGAGCAAATTCATGGCAACTTTTTCTTTAATTTCACTTCAGAATGCGAAAAAGAAAAATTGGTAAAATTCATGGCAACTTTTTTTCTAAATTTGATGTACTAACACTTCAGCCAAAATGGATTTAAACGAACTTTCTGGAAGATTTTTATTGTTGTTTTTTTCGATTCTGATTTTGTACTTTTTCTCGAACAGAAAAGATAATGAAACCATAAATCCGTTGATGGTTATTGTTGGGCTTTGTACTTTTTCACTTTGTTATGTATTTACAAAAATTGAGATTGGAGTAGGAATTGGATTTGGTTTATTTGCCATTTTTTCAATTCTGAGATTTCGTACGCAATCCTTTACAGTTAATGCGATTATCTTTCTTTTTGCAACGATTACGCTTTCAATTTTAGATATTTTATATCCTTATGAAAAAATAGAAGTTTTGCTCTTTTTTCAAATTATGATAATCGGATTTTATATAATTGCTTCTATCATAGTAAATAAAAAAGTATCTAAATATCTTAATACAATTAATGTCAAAATTGCATTAGACACTAATTTTTCTTTAGACAATAACAGCATTAGAAAGTCTATTCAGGAAAAAATCAACATCGAAAATTTCGACTTTAAAATTGTCAATATTAATACAGTTTCAAATGAAATTGATCTTTTAGTTTTATACTAATTATTCATTAAAAGGCCGTACTTGTTTGATATACAAATCCCGGTTTTCTCCAACAATTTTGAATTCAATATCTATGGGATGAAATTGGTTTTTTCTCCAGTAACGGTACATTTTAGTTTCGATTTTTTTACTAACCAGAAACAAATTACTTATTTCTTTCCTATTCAATAAAGGTTCGTTGTTGTTGAGATTAGAGTTTGAAGTATAATCTACATCAAAGTCGCTTTCTGTTTTGCCTTCATTAAAATGATAAACTATAAACTGTTCGCAAACTTCTCCCTTTTCTGGTTTTACAACCGAGTTTTCTCCTTTTTGAACATTGACAGTAATTCCTGAAAAATTTTCCCTGAATATGTTTTTCGTGATTACAACTCCGTTAGCCAATTCATCAGGAAAAGAGCGATGTACCAAAACGCCCATTGCAATGCTTTCCTGATCTATACCAAAAAGCTCTCTTTCTACAAAAGAGCTTTCATTCCACGCACTTGCCCAAACTTGTTTAATGGCTTTTTCAAAAGTTTTGATGCTGTCACCTAATATTCCGGTTTTAGAATCGTAAAGTCCGGCGCCATTAAAATCATCCATATCTTCGGCATTTGTAGAAGATCTGAATCGGAAATTTTTAAAAGCAGCATTTTTAAAAGTTTGATTTAGCTTTGCTATTAGTTGAGGGTCAATTGGTTCTTTTTTAATAGCATCACGTATTTTTTTTAATTGCTTGTTAATCCAAACAGTTGAATCTTTGTGGGGATATTTTAAAAGCTCTGTGATTAAAGGTGAAATTGATTTCTTTTGAATGTGTTTGGTGTAAAAATAAAATGGAATGGCATGCGCATCTTCAGGCGTTTTAAAAGGCGTTTCTTTTGCAATGGCAATTAAATACGCCATATTTTGCGCTTTAGAACCAATATAATTCACCCCTTTTTTAGGAATTGTTGCTAAGTTGATTAATTCGGTAACACTGTTGTCAATAATGAGTTTTTTCTTTTTCTTAATGACTTTTAGCGTTATTTTTTTATCGGTTTCTTTGATGTAAAAGGTATCGACAGCAATTTTTAATTCTACTTTTTTAGAAAGCAATCTTTTGATATTCGAATCTTTAAATACATTCGTATATGCCATAATTGGAATTTTTCTGTTTTTGCCCAATAATACTAAATGACTTAGCGGAGTTTGTAACTCATTTACAATAATACCGTGCACATTTGGCAGTATATCTGGCGTTCCATCCAGAATAATTATTTCGTCAGGATTGGGTTTTATGGTTTCTAATTCCTTGATTTTATATTGTTTTAGAATACCAATATTTTTTCCTGGAACCACTTCTTGATAGCTCAATTCATTAAAAATATAATCTGATTTTACACAGGGAATTTTAAATTTATTTTGTTGAAACCATTCAATTTGTTCCGGATTATTGAGATAAAATTTTAAATCTTTGCCAATGAAAGTAGAGTTTACAATTAAATGATAGAAGCGCTCCAGCAATGCAATTGGCATGTGATCTGAAGCCGCCAATTCAAAAATCCATTTATCAGATCCTTTAATGTGGTTGAGATTTCCCAATAAAAACTCCCGGCCTTTTTCGGTATCGCTGTAATTATTATCATTAAAAATATCAAGGTCTTTGGTGTATCCTAAATAGTTCGTGACAAAGTCAAAATGCAAGCGAATCAATGTACTGTTGAAATAGTACATCTTTTGTCTTTTTAAATCGTAAATCACTTTTACCGATTCGATATTCGAAAATTTATCAGATAACGGTTTGCCTTTAAAAGCTTTATATTCTGAATAATTTTGCAAAGAAGCACGATAATTTTGCGCATTTAAAGTGCTTAAAATGATAAAGAAAATAAAGGTGTAAAACTGTTTTAACATGACATTTTAATTGATGATTAAAAGTAATTAAAAAAAGCAATAAGTTTTATCTACCCTTGCATTATATAAACTAATTAAAACCAACAAAATTTTCTAAAATATGACTTACCTTTGCACCCTTATAAAAACATAAAGGAGTTAAAATGAAACGTGTAGTTGTTGGTCTTTCTGGTGGAGTAGATTCGAGTGTTGCTGCTTATTTGCTGCAACAGCAAGGTTACGAAGTTATCGGTCTTTTTATGAAAAACTGGCACGATGATTCGGTTACTATTTCTAACGAATGTCCTTGGTTAGAAGATAGTAACGATGCTTTATTAGTTGCTGAAAAACTGGGAATACCGTTTCAGACTGTTGATTTAAGTGAAGAATACAAAGAAAAAATTGTTGATTATATGTTCAACGAATACGAAAAAGGGAGAACTCCAAATCCTGATGTGCTTTGTAATCGCGAGATCAAATTTGATGTTTTTATGAAAATTGCTTTAAGTCTTGGTGCCGATTATGTGGCGACAGGACATTATTGTCAAAAAAATGAAATTGAAGTTGATGGAAAACCTGTATACCAATTAATTGCAGGAGCAGACAATAACAAAGATCAATCGTATTTTTTATGTCAGTTGTCACAAGATCAATTAGCAAAATCGTTGTTTCCAATTGGCGCTTTAACAAAACCGGAAGTACGCGAAATTGCTGCTGAAATGGAATTGGTAACTGCCGAAAAGAAAGATTCTCAAGGTTTATGTTTTATTGGAAAAGTACGTTTACCTGAATTTTTACAACAAAAATTACAGCCAAAAGAAGGAAAGATTGTTCAAATTGATAAAAATGATCCGATTTATAATCTGGAAATACCGGCTGGATTATCTTTAGAAGAAGAATTAAAACTAGAAGCCCAAAAAAGAGCATACCTGCCAACAATGGGAAAAGTGATGGGAAAACATCAGGGAGCCCATTATTTTACTAATGGACAAAGAAAAGGACTTAATGTTGGTGGAACAACAGACCCATTATTTGTTATTGCTACGGACGTTGATACCAATACGATTTATACAGGTTTAACTAGCAATCATCCGGGCTTGTTTAAAAAAGCTTTATTTGTTGGAGATTCTGAAGTACACTGGGTTCGCGAAGATTTGAAATTGGAAAAAGGGGAAACGATGGAAGTAATGGCAAGAATTCGCTATCGCCAGCCTTTGCAAAAAGCTGTTTTGCATCAATTTGAAGATGGAATGTATGTTGAATTTGAAGAACCTCAGTCTGCTATTACAGAAGGTCAGTTTGTAGCCTGGTATTTAGAAAATGAATTAGTTGGTTCGGGAGTAATTTCTTAGCTTTATACTTTTTTACAGAGGTTTAGCCTTTAAAAAAGTAAACTATGAGATATAACTTTACATTTCTTTTATTACTTCTTTCGATCACCGTATTTTCGCAACAAGAAGCGTGGGTTTATTTCAATGCAAAACCTAATGCTCAATTGTTCTTTAATAATCCGTTGACAGAACTTTCGCAAAAAGCTTTAGATCGAAGAACAAATCAAAACATAGCGTTGGATTTAACAGACGCACCTGTCGAAACTTCCTTTATCGACCAAATTAAAGCAAGTATAGGAATAACTGTAATGGCGCAGTCAAAATGGTTAAATGCACTTCATATTCGTGGTACACAAACAGATATTAATGCTTTAAAATCATTATCGTTTGTACAAAAAGTAGATTTTGCTGATAAAACTTTAAATACAACATCAAAAAAAGTTTCAGAAACCAGAACAGGTCAAACGCTGAATAAGCTCGAAACTGCGATTGATTATGCATACGGTAATTCTGCCAGTCAGATTCAGATGCTGAACGGACAAGTTTTGCATCAGCAGAATTTTACCGGAGAAGGAAAAATTATAGCGGTTTTAGATGCAGGATTTCCTGGTGTTAATACAACACAGCCATTTGAAAATCTTAGAAATAATAATCGAATTTTGGGAGGTTACGATTTTACCACCAGAAATGCGAATTTCTATACAGGAGGTAGCCATGGAACTTTGGTGCTTTCTACTATGGGCGGTTACAAAGAAAATGCTTTGATAGGAACTGCTCCAAACGCTTCATATTATCTTTTTATTACAGAAATTGATGCTCTGGAAAATCCTCTGGAAGAATCACTTTGGGTAGAAGCCGCCGAAAGAGCAGACGCCTTAGGGGTTGATATTATTACTTCGTCATTAGGGTATTTTGGTGAGCGTGACGAACCACGGTACAATCATACTTATAGTGATATGAACGGAATAACCAATTTTATTTCGCGTGGTGCAGAAATAGCGTTTAGTAAGGGAATAGTAGTTTTGGCTTCTGCCGGAAATGAAGGAGCGAAGGCTGAACCACATATTGGTTCTCCGGCTGATGCGGTTTCAGTATTGGCAATCGGATCTGTTGCGGCTTCTAAAGTAAGATCGAGTTTTAGTTCTATTGGGCCAAGTTCTGATGGCAGAATTAAGCCGGATATTATGGCACAAGGAACAGCTTCGGTAATTGCTAACGTGAATGGAACTATAGGAACATCAAACGGAACTTCGTTTTCATGCCCGATCATGGCGGGAATGGTTGCTTGTTTATGGCAGGCTTTTCCAGCTAAAACCAATAAAGAAATCAGGCAAATGATTTTGGAATCATCAAGCCAGTATACGACCCCGGATAATAATTACGGATACGGAATTCCTAATTTCGGGTCGACTTTAGGAGTAGAAAATTTTCAAACAGCTACTTCTTTTTCAGTGTTTCCAAATCCGGTAAAAACAGATGTTTCTTTTTCTTTTTCAGAACAAAATAGTAAAGCTTCGATTGTAATTTATTCTGTTTTAGGACAAAAGCTTATTGAAACGGAAATAACAAACGAAAATCCGACTGTTTCTGTTCAGCCTTTAAAAAGCGGACTTTATTTTTATACTTTTGAAGCCGAAGGTTTGCATAAAACCGGAAAGATTATCAAGCAATAATACTTTTTAATGAATAAAATTACGCAACTTTTCAATATAAAATATCCAATAATTCAGGGAGGAATGATTTGGAATAGTGGTTATAAATTAGCTTCTGCCGTAAGTAATTCCGGTGGTTTAGGGTTAATCGGTGCCGGATCCATGTATCCTGAAGTTTTAAGGGAACATATTCAAAAATGTAAAAAGGCTACGAATAAACCTTTTGGAGTTAATATTCCGATGTTATACCCAAACATCGAAGAAATAATGAATATTATTGTTGAAGAAGATGTAAAAATCGTTTTTACTTCCGCAGGAAATCCTAAAACGTGGACTTCTTTTTTGAAAGAAAAAGGAATTACGGTTGTGCATGTTGTAAGCAGCAGTATTTTTGCTCTTAAAGCACAAGATGCAGGAGTGGATGCTATTGTAGCGGAAGGTTTTGAAGCAGGAGGTCATAATGGTCGTGACGAAACTACAACTTTGACGTTGATTCCAATAGTACGGGAAAAAATTCAGATTCCGATTATCGCAGCGGGTGGAATTGCAACTGGACGCGGAATGCTGGCTGTCATGATTTTGGGTGCAGACGGAGTTCAGGTTGGAAGTCGCTTTGCAGCATCAATTGAAGCATCGTCACACAATAATTTCAAACAAAAGATAGTTGATATAAAAGAAGGAGATACGCAATTGACATTGAAAGAATTAGCTCCTGTTAGATTGATTAAAAATAAATTTTATCAGGATGTTCAGGATTTATATGAAAAATGTCCTTCAAAAGAAGATTTAGTTCAGTTATTAGGCAGAGCGAGGGCAAAAAAAGGAATGTTTGAAGGAGATCTTGATGAAGGCGAACTTGAAATTGGACAAGTAGCCGGGTTGATTCATGAGATTTTACCTGTTGAACAAATTATTAAAGAAATGATAGCAGATTTTGAAATTGCCCTTCAGGAAAAGGCTAAATTTGAATTTTAATTATCTGCAAGAATTATATTATGAAAATTATCCGCACTTATTATATTATATTATTTTTTTTAGGACTTGGTTTGCAACAAACTTATAGTCAGGCATACCAATTTAAAACATCTGGTTTTAGTGTTTTGGAGAAAAATGAGAGAGGAAAATGGGGCGAGTGGTCCAATCTTGATTTAGTAAATCTTTCTGTAATACTTGATACTAATAAACACCGTATTGTAGTTTATTCTCAGGAAATCCAGCTTTTTAGTATTTTAGATTATATAGAAAGAGAAGAAAATGATACCGATATAGTATATTCTTTTATGTGTAAAGATAATGATGGCAGAGATTGTAAAATCTCTATTATCACCAGAAAAAAACAAGATTATCGCAAGCAATTATATATTAATTACGATGATCATATTATTGTTTATAATATTTTTAGTGTTTAGAATCCAAATTTTATGTATCCAATATACTGTACATGCTAATGGGATTATTACAGCTGAAGATGATTATAACGGGACTTATACTTTTTCAAGCAATGAAAGGATAAATGATAAAAAAAATAAAGTATGTTTTCAAGTAATTTGCTAATTGCAATTTATGTATTACTATTAATATTGAATGGATATTTTTGGTATAAATACAATCAACGTGCTACTTCAGATCAAAAAAAGAAAGAAGGCTGGAATAATTATTACAGTCTTGCGACTGTATTTGTTTTAGTTTTGTTAGCTCAGAAACTGGGCCTTTAAAGGAATAAAATATTTATTGAGATATAAAACCCGACATGTTTTTTAAAAACTTGTCGGGTTAACTATATAAAAATCTTAGAAACTTAGCCTCTCAGAATCTCAGAACCTTCATTAAGATATATCCTTAATAAACTCATCATACTCCAGATAAAACATTTCAAGAGCATGCATGTTTTCAAAAAAGAAATCAAAAATAGCATCCCAATTATTGCGGTTGCTAAAACCAACACCTTGTTTTTCTACCCAAATTCGGCTAATGGTTTTACCGCTTTCAAGCGTATAGTTCTTTTCGAAAACCAGATTTTTTATAAATTCTTCTTCGAGAATATTTTTTAAAGCTTCTATTTTTTCGAAATAAGCAGTTCGTTTTTCATCGCTTCGCTGTTCAATATCAATTAAGACCTGTGCTTTTTTATTATCTACATAAAATTTAAAAGAAAAGTCTTTGATTTTGGTGTCATAAAGTACCCATTTACGTGGATATTTTTCGGCGAAAGCCACCCAAAACTCTCTTTTTAACTTTTGTGATTCTTCTCTACTGTACATTTTTATGGCTTTGATTTGTGAAAACTTGTAGAACCGCGTTTTCTGAACTATATTTATATTTTATTTGAAAGTACAAAAATAAACTTTGAATATGGATTTTCAAGATTTTTTGCAATATGTTCCTAATTTAATTCCAGTTGAACTTCCGGCAGAGGCTGCGCATATAAAAATGGCCCCAAAAGAGCGTACCGAAGCGTTAAAAAATCTTGATTTACAAGCTGTAAATCCCAGAATTGCTGCTGTAATGATGCTTTTGTATCCAAAAAATAAAGAAACCCATTTGGTTTTGATAGTCAGAAATGCTTATGAAGGAGTTCATTCGTCACAAATAGCATTTCCGGGAGGAAAATATGAGACTTTTGATATCAGTTACGAAGCAACTGCACTTCGGGAAACACAGGAGGAAGTGGGAATTCTATCTGAAAAGATAGAAATTATAAAGGAATTTTCTCCAATGTATATTCCGCCAAGTAATTTTTTGGTACATCCTTTTTTAGGAATTTCGCATGATGAACTTTCATTTTATCCGGATGTTCGTGAAGTAGCAGATATTATAGAGTTGCCGCTTTCAATTTTTTTAGACGATGAAATAATTATGGAAGCCACATTGTCAACTTCTTATGGATCTAATATTTTAGTTCCCGCATTCAATATTCAAAATCATATCGTTTGGGGGGCAACAGCCATGATTTTAAGCGAACTTAGAGAAGTTTTGAAAACGAGTTTTCAGGAAAGTTTGTAAAAACATAAAATTAACAATTTGATATTCATAAGAATAACAAAATTTTTCCGAAATTGCTTATTGCTATTGCTAAACGAATAATTTTTGTATGTTTGCGAACTAACAAAAAATAACACAATACACTGCTATGGGATTGTTTAAACGAAATCCTTTCGGACATATATTATTTATCAAGAAATGGTTAATCCGTATTTTGGGTGCTATGACACACCGAAGATACAGAGGGTTTAATGATTTGCAGATTGAAGGATCTGAAATTATTAAAACATTACCTGATACAAATGTTTTGTTTATATCCAATCACCAAACTTATTTTGCTGATGTTGTAGCTATGTTTCATGTGTTTAATGCAAGTTTAAGCGGACGTCAGGATACAATTAAGAATATCGGTTATTTGTGGCAGCCTAAAATGAATTTGTATTATGTTGCAGCCAAAGAAACTATGCAGGCCGGATTATTACCAAGAATTTTGGCATATGTTGGCGCTATTACCGTAGAAAGAACCTGGCGGGCTAAAGGTGTCGATGTAACAGAAAAACGTGATGTAAACCCAAACGATACCGAAAATATTAGAATTGCGCTTGAAGACGGCTGGGTAATTACGTTTCCGCAAGGAACTACAAAATCATTTAAACCCGTTAGAAAAGGAACTGCACATATCATCAAACAACATAAACCGATTGTAATTCCTATTGTAATTGATGGTTTCCGTCGTTCATTTGATAAAAAAGGTTTACGAATGAAAAAGAAAGGAATTTTGCAGTCTTTCATCATCAAAGAACCTCTTGATATTGATTATGAAAATGATACGATCGACGAAATAGTTGAAAAAGTAGAATATGCCATCGAACAGCATCCATCATTTTTAAAAGTTATTCCTGCTGAAGAAATTAAAGCGGAAGAAGAACTTAACAAATTGAGAAGATGGGAATATTAATGATTTTAGATTTCAGAGTTTAGATTTTAGATTGAAAAACTTTTGTTTTAGGTTGGAAAACTGGGACTTAGTAGCTTAGAACCTTAGAGACTTAAAAAAAACTTTGAACCTTTGTCACTCTGTACCTTTGAACCTTTTTAAAAATCTATCTTCTTCAACTCTTTGTAATTAGCATATAATCTTCGCAATAGAGTTCCGTACAACAATCTGTAGAAACACCAGAATATTCCTAAGAAGGCCAGAGTTACCAAAAACAGAATACCAACCGTCATCATCATTGCTTTTCCGTTTGCAGATAATTTATCTCTTAAAAATTCCATTTCGGGATTATATACAAAGGCAATAAAAAAGCTAATAATTGAGCTTAAAACAGCCATTCCTAAATTGTACCAAACGTAGTATTGAACCGTTTTTCTGGTTTTCAAAATGCTGCTCATCAATAATTTGGTAGAACCTGTTGTTGATATTGTTTTGTAATTTTTGTAAAAAAAGTACACAAATATCAGTACTACTACATAATTGAAATAGGTTAAAAGTTCAAGATAAAATATCATTTCTGCGTGTTTTATCTTAATCAGCATTTCATCTGTACTAAAAAAGAAGTTTGAAACTGTCCAGAATAATATCTCTAAAATGCTGATTATCAAAATCCACTTCACGATCGAAGAAGATTTTTTATGAATCATTTTGTAGATTTCATTTTCCGAAATTTGTTCAAAAGAATCCGAGTTCTTTTTCCAGTCTTTTTTTAATAAATCCAGTTCTTTCATAAATAATTTTTAAGGATTTAGTATTTTTTTGAGTTTCCCTTTAATTCTGTTCATTTTCACACGTGCATTCACTTCGCTGATTCCGAGAGTTTCGGCTATTTCTTGATAATCTTTGTCTTCTAAATACATAAAAACTAATGCTTTTTCGATGTCATTAAGTTGATAAACTGCTTTGTACATCAATTTAATTTGTTCTTCCTCTTCATAATTGTAATCAACATCTTTTACAAAATGTTGATGGCTTTCATATTCTACTGTCGATACGGTTCGTTTGGTTTTGCGGTATAAAGTAATGGCGGTATTTAAGGCAACGCGGTACGTCCAGGTCGAAAATTTGCTGTCGCCCCTAAATTTTGGATACGCTTTCCAGAGCTGAATTGTTATTTCCTGAAACAAATCTTTATGTGCATCTTCGCCGGCAGTATATAATCTACAAATCTTGTGGATTATATTCTGATTTGCCTGCAATTGCGCAACAAATGATTGTTCTAGGTTTTCGGTCATAATGTATTAGTAGTTATGAAATCATTTTTGTTACAACTAGTTTTTCTTTTTACCACGAATTTCACAAATTTCCCAAATTCTGCATAAATTTGTAATTATAAAGAGAAATAAAAATTCGTGACGATTCGTGTAATTCGTGGCAAACTCTTATAATTTTCTGGTTTTATAATAATTCACCATCAAATCTAAAAATTTACTATAACTGTCCATACCGTCTTTTTGATTGTTTGATTTCAGGAAATTATCATAAAGAAAATAAAAACCTTCATCGAGAAAAGTATTATATTTTTTGTGAAAATCCTCGCTTTCCTTATAGTTTTTTAAAATTCCAATATGTACTGATTTCTTTAACTGATTAAAAACTTTCTCGTTTTTATATTTCCAGATTCCCAGACAATAATGTAATGTAAAACTATATCCTGCATATTGATAGTAAAGATTGTCGTTTTTAAGAGAAGCCAAAACACCAATAAAATTGCATTCATTTTCACTGGCAAAACCAATTTGATGTGCCATTTCGTGAGCTGTCGTTTGAGGAAAGTTGTACATTGGCAGTAAGTCATTAATTTGTGCTTCGTTAGTAAACGGATTTAAATAACCGCCAAACCCCATATATGTCAGAGGTGTGCTGAATAATGATTTCTTAACACTTAAGATGTTATATTTAAAATAAGGATGTTCTTTGGCTAAATTATCATAACCATTTAAGATCATTCGAAATGATTCCTTTTGAGAGTAAGGAAAAACAATTTTTGCATTGTCATTTTTTGTGATGGAAAATTGAATTTCATTCGTCTTAACTATTAGTCTTTTTGTAAAAGCTAAAAATTCAGCATCAGTATATTCTCTTTTGATTTCCATTTTTTCGAAAAGAGGTTCGCGATAATAGTTAAAAGCCCATAGTACATGAAAGAAAAAGTAAAAAACTGAAATTTTGCCTAAAATTTTTAAAAGATGGTCTTTCCAATCTGTTTTCCATGTTTTTCGTATTTTCCAAAACCAGCTTATTATAGACAAAAGCAAAACAGCATAGATGCAATCGCCGACTGAAAACGGAATTTTTCCTAAAAGCGATCTTGAAAAGTGTGAAATTCTAACAAATAAATTGTTGCTGTAAAAGCCTTCAACAAAATCCGGAAAATAGGGAAGGATTTTTAAAAAGATAATTTGAATTAATAGAAATAAGGGTAAAATGTATTTTGATTTCACAATTTAAATTTTGGATACGTAAATATAAATACAATATTGAATGATAAAAAAAAGTTAGCCACGAATTCCACTAATTTTCACTAATTAATTGTTTCCTTTAATTTGTACATTCCGATTTAGAGCTATTTTAATTAGTGCTAATTCGTGAAATTTGTGGCGAAAAAAGTATTTAACTTTGTAACTTTGGAGCTCTTAATTGTTAAACTTCAAACAAAATATAATGAGTCAGGAAATAAGAAATCTGGAACCGAAAGCACTTTGGAATAAATTTGCAGATTTAAACGCCGTTCCGCGTCCGTCTAAGAAAGAAGAACGCGTAATCGAGTTTATGAAAAACTTTGGAAACAGCTTAGGTTTAGAAACTTTTGAAGACGAAATTCGAAATGTAATCATTAGAAAACCTGCCACGCCGGGAATGGAAAATCGCAAAGCAATTGTAATGCAGGGACATCTTGATATGGTGCATCAAAAAAATGCAGATACCGTTTTTGATTTCGATACGCAAGGAATTGACATGTATGTTGATGGTGACTGGGTTCGTGCTAAAGGAACAACTCTGGGAGCTGACAATGGGTTAGGAGTAGCGACAATCATGGCCATTTTAGAGAGTAAAGATATTCCGCATCCTGCAATTGAAGCGTTGTTTACAATTGATGAAGAAACAGGAATGACGGGAGCCTTAAATTTAAAAGGAGGAATTCTTCAAGGACAGATTTTATTGAATTTAGATACAGAAGAAGACGATGAAATTGATATAGGATGCGCTGGAGGAATTGATGTAACGGCTACAAGAACGTATCATGAAGAAGAAGTTCCTGAAGGTTCAGTTGGTCATATTATTACTGTAAAAGGACTTAATGGAGGACATTCAGGAATGGATATTCATAAAGGACTTGGTAACGCCAATAAAATTATGAATCGCTTGTTATTTGATGGTTTTGAAAACTTCGGATTACAAGTTGTTGAAATCAATGGTGGAAGTTTACGAAATGCTATTCCGAGAGAAAGTGTTGCTAAAGTAATTATTTCTGAAATGTTTGATGAGGCCTACATTTTTGATATGCAGGAAATTATCAATGATATTAAAGCTGAATATAAAACGACTGAACCAAATCTTACTATTGAAATCGTAAAATGCGATTTACCAGAAAAAGTAATGGATTTAGGTGTTCAGGAAGGAATCATCAGAGCAATTTATGCCGCTCATAATGGTGTTTACAGAATGAGTGCAGACATGGCTGATTTGGTTGAAACTTCAAATAATATTGCCAGAGTTATTGTAAAAGATGGTGAAATTTTAGTTGGATGTTTAACGCGTTCTTCTGTTGAAAGTTCAAAATTTGATTTGGCAAATTCATTGCGTTCTGCGTTTGAATTGGTAGGTTGCGAAGTAGAACTTTCCGGTTCTTATCCAGGCTGGACACCAAATGTAAATTCTGAAATTTTAGATACTTTGGTAGGAATTTATGAGAAACAAAATGGTGAAAAGCCAAAAGTTGTAGCTTGTCACGCTGGTTTAGAATGCGGAATTTTAGGAACAAATTATCCTGATATGGATATGATTTCTTTTGGACCAACAATTCACGGTGCCCATTCTCCAGATGAAAGAGCAAGTATTTCATCTGCTCAAAAATATTGGAAATTTGTATTAGAAATTCTTTCGAATATACCGGTAAAATAAAGTTTACAGTCGCAGTTTACAGTATTCAGTTTGACTGAACTGTAAACTGTGACTGAATACAAAAATTAGTCTCTTTTAGGAGAATTTTTCTTTTCTCTTTTTTCTTCTTTCTTTTCTTTTGCTGTTTTCAACGGCTCTTTTTTAACCGTTTTTTTAGCGTCTTGACTCTTTGCCATGATATTTAAATTTAGTTATTTCTTTTTTTATGTAAGTAAATATAACTATAATATTCTGATTTTATGTAGAATATTATTTTAAAAAGTCTCCGTCAATTATTAGCAATTCTACGCCTTTTGTTGTTATAGAACGATGCGAACTTGCATCATCAGAAACCACATAAGTCATTCCTTTTGAAAGTTCAAATTTTTCTCCGTTTTCTAATTCGCTTATAAATTCACCTTCCATACAATGTACAATATGCCCTTTTTGACACCAATGATCTGCCATATAATTTTCAGAATAAGTTACTTTTCGAAGGCGTAAACCGCTTAGTTGTAACGTTTGCCAATAAGCTGTTCCGGTTTCTCCCGGATGTTCTGTTTTTTCAATTTGTGTCCAGTCAATAGTTTGAAAAGGTATTGTAATCATGGTTTTTTGTTTTAGTTAATGGATGTTTTTTTGATTTATGCTAAATGTTGTGGGGGAATATTAAAAATTTTATACTGGCTAATTATTTTTTAACGCAGAGAAAGCAAAGGTTTTTCTGCAGAGTTCGCTAAGGTTTAAGTTGTGTTACACAATCAAAGTCCGCAAAGCTTTGTGAACTTTGTGTTTTTTACAAAACTTAGCATATTAAAAAATACTTTGAGTTCTCTGTGGTATTTTTTTTCTCTCTACACAGGTTTTAGGATTGATTAATTGTTTAAACAAAAAATCCTCAGTTACGAATCGTAAATGAGGATTTTGATTTTCTGGTTAAAAGGTAAAATTAATTACGTTTTAGTACTTTATATTGTTCATAACAGGCGCTAATTGCGTCCATAATTTGTAAATCATTTGCAGTTTGAATAAAAGAATCAGAATAGTTGCAGCGCTGCAAAATCTCCGGAATTTCATCTTTACTAACGCCTAAAAGTACAGAAACAGTTTCGCGATCGTATTTTGATTCCAAAAGATTTCTCACCGTATCGTCTTTCTTCATTTCCTTTAATTTCTTGAGCTCTTTTCCATTTTTTCCAAAGAAACCATATAAAACGTCAGCTGGATTAAAAATAGATCCTAATACCTTTCCAAAAGCATTTGGCGAATATTCTCCGGCTTCATAACCTTGTGTAAGACCTGAAATGCTGTAACGATAATTTTCTTTGGTAGGAATTAATTTTGAGTCAACTTCAAGATAACCGGTTAAACTAAAAGGCGCAATGATAACTTCTTCAAGTGCAATCGCTTTTTCAGTAAGCTGAATTCTGGTTACTTTATTTTTTATCCAGTCATTCGTAACTCTAATTCTCAAAGACTGAAAACCTAAAATCGAAAAGTGAATCGTATCATTTGGCTGTACATCAATTTCAAAGTATCCTTTAGCGTCAGATTTTGCTCCACGAACTTTGTTTGTGTTAATGATATTTACGTTAGGAAGAGGTTGTTTACTATTGTCATTGATAATGTATCCTGATACTCTTTGCGGAACATTAGATTCTGTGTCTTGTGCAAAACCAAAAGTTGAGAATAGTGTAAAAAAGAAAACTGCGAAATATTTCATATCCTGATTTAAAGCACTAAAAGTAGTAAATCGGGATTAAATATTTCGCAGTCTTCGAATATAATTATCAGAAAATTAACAAAGCAAGAATTGCTGCTTTTAGTATTTAAGTAAAAAGGAGCAAGGAGATTTAAATTTTGTTTGAATTACAAGACTCGTCAATTCAGAAGGAGATTTTTATATAAAAAAAATCCCAAATTCCAAGTATGTCTGGAATTTGGGATTTTGTATTTTAAGATATTGACTTATTAGTCTCTTCTTGGTCTTCTTGGTTTTGGTGAATCACCAAAGCTGTCAGAACGTCTTGGAGCTCTGTCTGAACCTCCTTCGGTTCTTGGAGTAGAGCTTCTAAAACCACCTTCTCTTTTTGGAGCAGATGAGTTTCTATCACTTCTAAAACCGCCTCCTTCTCTTGGAGCTGAATTTCTGTCGCTTCTAAAACCTCCGCCACCAGAACCTTCACGTCTTGGTCCGAAACTGCCTCCGCCAGAACCTTCACGTCTTGGCCCTCCAGAAGAACGTCCACCGCCAGAGCGTCCGTTATGGTCACGTCTTCCGCCACCATCATTTTTAGAAATTTCAACATTAATACGACGTCCTTCTAATTGTACGTTGTTTAATACTTCCATTACTTTATCAGTGTGCTCAGGATCAGTGTTAAAGAAAGAGAAACCTTCTTTTACATCCACTTTGAAAACGTCATCACGACCTAAATCTAATGTCTCTTTCAGGTAATCCTTAAGAGTCATCCAATCGAAGTTGTCTCTTGAACCGATGTTTACAAAATAACGAACTGCTCCGTTATTATTGAATTCTCTTGGCTCAGAATCAGTTCTTTCGCGTCTTTCTCCAGATTGGGTAGAAATATCTCTGTTCTTTTTGTAATAAGCAATAAAACGGTTAAATTCTACTGAAACCATTTTCTTAATCAATTCTTCTTTAGATAAACCTTCAAGAACATTGTTAATAGCTGGTAAATAGTTGTCAATTTCGTGATCAACTTCAGTATCTTTAATTTTAGTTGCTAAGTGCAATAATTGAATTTCGCAGATCTCAATTCCAGATGGGATTGTTTTTTCTTCGAATTTTTGTTTGATAATTCTTTCAATAGAAGAAATTTTACGCAACTCACTTTTTGTAACAATTACAATAGAAGTTCCTAATTTTCCAGCTCTACCAGTACGTCCAGAACGGTGATTGTATGTTTCAATCTCGTCAGGAAGTTGGTAATTTACTACGTGAGTAATATTATCAACGTCAATACCACGTGCAGCAACGTCAGTAGCAACAAGCATCTGAATTTGTCTTCCACGGAAAGATTTCATTACGCCATCACGTTGCGCCTGAGATAAATCTCCATGCAATGCAGCAGCGCTGTATCCATCTTCAATTAATTTTTCGGCTACGGCCTGAGTATCTCTTTTAGTACGACAGAAAACCACAGAGAAAATGTCCGGGTTAGCATCAGCTAAACGTTTCAAAGCTTCGTAACGATCACGTGCATTTACTAAGTAAAATTCGTGAGAAACTGTTGCAGAACCTGAGTTCTTAGCTCCAACAGTAATTTCAACCGGGTCGCTCATAAATTGTTTTGCAATTCTGGCAACCTCTTGTGGCATAGTTGCAGAGAACAACCATGTACTTTTTTGATCAGGAGTATCAGATAAAATAGAAACGATATCCTCATAAAATCCCATGTTTAACATTTCGTCAGCCTCATCAAGAATACAGTAATCTATATTTTTAATGTTTACTAAACCTCTGTTAATCATGTCTTGCATTCTTCCCGGAGTAGCCACAATAATTTGTGCGCCTCTCTTAATGTCCCTAGCTTGCTCTGTAATACTAGCCCCGCCGTAAACTGCTACCACATTAATACCTTTCTCGTATTTTGCGTAGTTTTTAAGTTCGTTGGTAATCTGTAAACAAAGTTCTCGTGTTGGCGATAAAACTAATGCTTGTGTATTTCTGTTGTCAGCATCAATTTTTTGAATTAGCGGAAAACCGAAAGCTGCCGTTTTCCCTGTCCCTGTCTGAGCCAACGCAACCATATCTGTATCTTTTTCCAATAATAGGGGAATCGCTTTCTCCTGTACTTCTGACGGATTCTCAAATCCTAGATCTAAAATCGCCTTCAGTAACGATTCATTCAATCCTAATTGTTCAAATTTATTCATATATATTTTTAAAATAGGGTGCAAAATTACTGTTAATATTTCACATAAACTAATGCATTTTTAAGAATTATGCATTTGTTATGATTTGATTATCAAAAAGTTATGTTTGTCGCAATATCAATTCGATGTTAGAATGAATAATTTTACGTCTAGTAATATAAATTTTACCCTTTAATATGTTGTATTTAAAACAATTATTTTGTGGAGTTCAGGAAATCAATTAGTTGCTGAGTTGCTTTCGCACGGTGACTGATTTTATTTTTAATATCTGAAGATAATTCAGCAAATGTTTCAGTATAATTTTCAGGCTGAAATATAGGATCGTATCCAAAACCATGATTTCCAGTTTTATCCAGAGTAATTGCCCCTTTTGCAATTCCGGTAAATAAATGCTGTTCTCCTTTTATATTTAGTGCAATAACGGTCTTAAACTGTGCGCTGCGATCTGATTTGCCTTTTAAGGCATCTAAAAGTTTATTCATATTATCGTCAGCATTTTTTTGTTCGCCCGCATATCTTGCTGAATATACACCAGGTTCTCCATTTAGAGTCTTAACTTCCAAACCTGTATCATCTGCAAAACAATCGTAACCATATTTTTCAGTCACATAATTGGCTTTCAAAATCGCATTTCCTTCTATAGTATCAGCTGTTTCAGGAATTTCTTCGTGACAGCCAATTTCTTCGAGGCTTAGTAATTGTATTGATCCGTTTAGGATACTTTGAATTTCCCTGATTTTATTTAAGTTGTTTGATGCGAAAACAAGTTGCATAATTACGAGTTTAGATATGAGTAATTGAAAACACAAATTTAGAATTCTTATATTTGATA